>JBGSIV010000228.1:0-36375 GCA_041742355.1 Candidatus Zixiibacteriota bacterium | reverse complement strand
AACGGTGTACAACACCGGTTTCCGCAACTTCAAGATCGCCATGGTGATCTCGAATTTTGGCCCCGACATGAACATGATTCGCGACGACTACCCGCTCCCGATCAACTTCAAGTTCGGCGGATCGATCGACGCGCTGCAGGCGGACAACTACGTGCTGACGCTGGCGGCCGAAGGATCGCACCCGTCGGATAACCTTGAGAAGTACAACGGCGGCGCCGAATTCACGTTCAACGACATGTTCGTGCTCCGCGCGGGCGGCCGGTTCAACTACGATGCGGACGGCCTGACGTTCGGCGGCGGCCTGCGCCTGCCGTTCGGCCAGGAGTCGGAAGTTCGCGTCGACTACGCCTTCCAGGACTTCGGCGTTTTGGAAGAAGTGCATCGTTTCACCATGAGCTTCGCGTTTTAAGGGGAGGCGTAAAGAGGAATGAAAACAGCAATGATATATCGCTCCAAATGGGCAGTGCTGCCGGTCATGGTTCTGACGGCCGCCGTGTTGTGGATCGGGCTGCTGGTTTCCGGCTGCACCGATACCCTGCAGGGCGACCGCAACGCCAACCAGGCGCCGGTCGTGCATTTCGCCAACATCCCGCCGGAGGGCCAGTCGTTCTCCCGCAACCCCATCGTGTACTGGTACGGCACCGATGTCGACGGCCTGATCGACCACTACCGCTACCATGTCGCCACGGCGTTCGAGATGGGCGAGGGCGTCAGCCCCGATGATTACATCGAGACCCTGACTGACGACGACTGGATCTATATCGATGTCGATCCGGCTTCGGCGAACCCGCAGACGACGCGCTCGATACGGCTGGTTGCGGATACCGCGAATCCGGTCCGGGGCTTCGTCTCACAGTGGGTCTTCCTGCAGGCGTTCGACCTGGAGGGACTGGGTTCGCAGATTGTCTTCCGCAAGTTCTCCCGGAATGACAACCCGCCCACGACCAATATTCTGGACTTCCGTTCTTCGGCGCCGTTTGTGAATGCGCCCAGGCCGGGCGGTATTGTCACCGGCGTGCGGCTGTCGTGGACGGGCGCGGATCGCATCGACTATCCGACCGATCCCCCGCCGTTCGAATACCAGTGGCGGTTGTACGGGCCGTACAGCGATGACCAGATTGCGTCAATCGCCTCGACCTATTTCAAGACGGCGTTCCAGTCGACGGACGGTTTCATCTACAAGCCGGGTGACACCTTCACCGTCTGCGACACGGTCTTCACGGACACCGATACGAACATCAGCTGCGACTCGTGGGTTATCGGAATCGATTCCGACATACCCTCTTACCTCGGAGAGTCGGTGAGGTTCTTCGATATCACTGCCCCGGGTTTCGCCGACAACGATTCTCTGAATCGGATTGCCGACAGCTCGGTGAAGCGGGATCCGGAGTGCCTGGCGTCGCTGGGCCAGGGGGAGAGCGATACCCTGTGCCCTGCTGTCAGCGATTGGGTGACCGCCACGCGCGATACTATTTACGATGTATTCAAATTCGATCAGAACGACACTACAGTTGAGAAGAGTTTCATCTTCTGGATCCGGTCACGTGACGATGCGCTGGTTCCGGATCCGTCACCGGCCTTTGATACGTTGCGAGTGATCGATCCTCGTTTTGAGCGCGACGTCTTCGTCATGGACTGGACAGTGGTATCCGCTCCGCCGCCGGGTGTACGCATCATGGGGGGGAACAACGATACCAGCCCAATCTACCAATGGTGGCGCGACCGGCTGCTCGAATGGAATCCCACGATTAATTTCGATTTCCGGGATTACGGCTTCCGGGCCGGCAAATACTCCGGCAAGCTGCCGCTCAAGACTATCCTGCAGCACAAAGTGCTCATTCTGTACAATGACTGCGTGAATGCGCCGCCGCTGGACAAGAACTGGCTGACGCCCATATTCAAGGGCATTGACGCCGGTGTGAACGTCTGGGTCACCGACCGTGCGGCGGTCGGCGGTACTTCGCTGTCGCAGGAGACGCATACTCCGGAGTTCCCCGGAGGCGCGGTGCTGCAAGCGACCTACGGGTTCTACTTCGCCGTGAACAGAGGTCTGTATTCGGGCTGGTTCAATCACGCCATTTTCAAACGGGCCAAGGCAGAGAATCCCGCCGCTCCGGACTCGGTTCTGCCAGGGAAGCCCCCGGCTTTCGATGCGCAGGACTGCATGGGCGGATACAGCCTGAACTCGGCACTGTGGCCCGATATCGAATTCGATTCATCGCGGGTGCGTTCGCTGTACTCCTGGACCTTCGGGCGGTTCCGCTTCTTCAATGCCGAAGTGCCGTACCTGCCTGAGATCAATTGGGTGGAAGCCCGGTACGGCGCGGAAGTCATGTACCTGTACAAGTCGCACTACGGATCGAACGGTGGTTCACACCCGCTCGGCACTCGCGTTGTACAGGGAGCGCCCTTCGACTACAACTTCGAAGGAGCGCCGTTCGCCCATCGTTACAACAGCGGCCTGTTCAAGACAGTCCACATGTGCTTCACCCCCTATGCCTTGAAACAGGGGCCGGAGCTCCAGCAGCTCTTTGACGACGTGATGAACTTCCTCTACGACCCAGCAACGATTGAGCCGGTGTCCGAGATCCGCTATCCGGGCTCGGCAGTTAAGCTGAGCGTCGAGGAGCAGCGGGCCCGGTACTGGAAGCGTTGCGATCAGCAGACGCTCGAAGACGGCGGAACGCTGAGCCGCGAGGCGATGGATAACCTTCGCCGGACGCAGTAAGCACCCCTTTTCAGCAGGTCAATTCGAGGACCGGAGCAATAGCTCCGGTCCCTTTTTTTTATGGCTGTGACCGGAGGTGCTGCTGAAGGCGCTGGAGAGGTGCGTGAGTTGGGAAGCGTTGGAGCGCGGCTGAGAGAGCGGAATCGGCTGAAGCCGGACGGCCCATCGCCATGTAACCGGAAATCAGGTTCACCCAGGCATCGGCCAGCGACGAGTCGTTATCAATCGCCTGCCGGGACCGGGCAACGGCCTCTTCGAAACGACCATTGACCCCGGCGATAAACCCGAGCTGGTAGGCGGCGCGCGCATACTGCGCACGCATGTTCTCACGGCTGTGCCGGTACCGAGGGAGAAAGGCGTGGTCGTCGGTCTCGATCGGCGGAGGATCAGCCTCAAGCGCGCGACTGAGAATTTCGACCGCGAGATCCGGGTGGCCGAGGCCAGTGAGGATAATGCCGGCGTCGTTGAGCAAGTAGACGTCATCGTCGGTGCGTGCGGCGGCAGCCCGGATTTCAGCGACCATAGCCGACGAGGGGAGAGTGTCGACCGCCGCGAGCGCGCGCAGGCGAACGAGGTTGGCATCATAGTCATACGGGCGAAGAGAGATTGCTTTCTGCGACCACTCGAGCGCTCGCCCGATATCGTCTTCTACAAGGGCGAGCGACGCGAGGTTGGTGTAGGCCTTGGCGCGTTGCGGATGGAGTTCCAGCTCTCGTTCGTACGCCTCTCGCGCCGCAGCCGGATTGCCGAGGCGGACGAGAGCGTTGCCGATGTTCAGGTGCACTTCGGGAAAAGTGGGATTAGCCCGGGCGGCTTCTTGTGAGAGCCTCAGCGCCTCGCTGTTGTTGCCCTGGGCGAAGGCGTAGTTTGCGGCCGCCATGAGAGATTGCGGCGATATACCGGCCGGAAGCGCCACCAGCGGCAGGTAGGACAGAAGGCCTGCTACTATCGCAGCGACGAGTGGGAGCACCATGCGCCCCGGTCGCTTGTGCAGGGTGTCGACGAGCGCAAAGATTCCGGCGGCCGCGAAGACCAGATACAGCGGGACCAGCGGCAAGCGGAAGCGGCTGTTGAAGAAGAAGAGGGCTGAGGCCAGCGTGTACAGAAGGATGGCCGAGGCAATGATGCGCGCCCGCGAGTTGCCGCCAATGCTCGCCACCATGCCGCAGATCGCCAGCGCGAAAAGCATGCCGAATTCGAGCGGGTTGTAGTGCAGCAGCGGCATCCGGCGGAAGAACTGACCGAGGGCACGGTTGTTGGAGATTTCGACCGTCGAGATGCTGCGGTAGAGCTTGGCAAGGTAGAGCGAGGCAAAACGGCCTGGATTCTCCCTGATCCATTCGATCGCCCGGTCGCTCCAGTAGGATGAGACCTGACCGGGAGTCAGCTCCCCTCCGGCGGAGCGTTCGGCAATCCACTCCACATCGCGAATCTGCCAGTTGAAGCCGAGCGGCTCGGGCAGAGTGGCCGAGATGCCGTCGGCCGCATCGTTGTTGCCGATGTAGAGGTTTATTCCACCCTGCGCGGCGATCATCACCGGATCGCCGGCGACGATGTAGTTGCGGGCGAAGACCGGGCCGATAGTCGCCACGAGGCCGAGCGCTACCATCAGAGCCGATTGTGCGACAGCGCGAAGGTTAGCGCGGCGCACGAGCAGAACGCCGGCCATTACCGCGAGGAGCACCAGCACCGTGGGACGGGTGATAGCCGCGAGGCCGAGGAAGAGGCCTGTGAGGAACGCGTCGCGGGGCCGCTCCGAATCAAACCAGACTGTCATGCGCCAGACGGCCAGCTCCATCAGCAGCAGGAAGAGGGGATCGAGCAGCAACTCTGACTCGAAGTACAGGGCCGTGGGCCAGACAGCATGCAGGGCGGCGGCGAGCAGGCCGACCCGGCGCGACGCGAGGCGCGTACCGAGCAAATAGGTCACCACCACCGAAGCCAAACCGATGAACATCCCGAGAACCCGAGCGGTCCACAGTGATGCGCCGAAGAGCACGTAAGCAGCAGCGAGCACCCAGACATAGAGCGGCGCGCGAAAGTAGGTCGTGTCACCGAGGATGTCGCCCTGCGCGATGTCGAGCGCCCAGTTGTGGTGGTAGTAATTGTCGACCGTGAGCATGCCCCAGTCGGGCATGGAGGAGTACATCACCAGGTAAGCGACTCGAAGCGCCGCGGCGACGAGCAGAATGAGCCAGAGGAGAACTGGCGCGCGGTGATTCTTCCACTCCGAAACCATTGACCCAATATAGACACGGCGACTGAAGCGAACCTGCAAAAATTTTGATGAAACCAAGCGCCGTATGCACTGTGTTGCAGAAGTTGCACGACATGCATTTCCGCATCTCCGCCCAAACATCCCACCGCATCCGAGAGGTTCTCATAATTCGCTGAAAATCAGCGGCTTGCCGCCTGATTAGAATGGCTGTGTGCAACGGTTTGCCGAAAGAATGTCATTTGGATCACGGCATAACCTTTGCTTCAAGCCTGTCCAGACTAAGCTGAAGGAGAACCGATGAGATTATTCGTTATCTGCATACTCTTCGCCTTCGTTGTTCTCGCGGCCCTTGTGGCGTTCCCGGGTGACGTTTTCGGGCAGGCGGCGCTCGCGCCGGGTTTGTCCGAACTCGTGGATCGCCAGGGCGGCTCCGACAGCCTGGTCAACATCGTGGTCTTCCTCGAGGAAGACAATCGCCGCACCGCAATGATGGCGGCGGCGGAAATGAGCCGGGATGAACGGATCAAGCGGATGACCGCGGAGTTGCAGGGACGGAAGGCTCACGGCCGCGATGAGGTCGCGCGGTTTCTCCAAACTAAAGCTCAGTTGGGAATTCAGGAGTACTGGGTCACCCCGGCGTTCGCCGCGACCGTGCCGGTGAGTGAACTGGTCAACCTTGCCAATATAGACGGCGTTCGGCTCGTAGTGGAGAATGTACCCCTCACAGTGATCGAGCCGGTGGACGAACGTCCCGCGACCGGCGCGCTGGCCGCCACCGTTTCGCAACCGCTGCAGCAACTCAAGGTGCCGGCGCTCTGGCAGAGGGGCCTCTCCGGCAAGGGTCGCCTGATCTGCTCGTTTGACACCGGCGTGGAGTACGACCATCCTGCCCTCGCCTCAAAGTGGCGCGGAACTACTGCGCCGCTCTCGGCAAGCTGGTTCTCTAAAGTAGCGCCCGCAGCGCTGCCCGCCGACGTTTCCGGCCACGGTACGCACACGATGGGGATTATGCTCGGCTCCGCCGGATCCGATACGATCGGCGTGGCGCCGGGCGCTCAGTGGATTAGCGCGGGGGTCATCGACCAGGGGCGGCCGCTGGGAACCACGATTGCCGATATTATCGAGGCCTTTCAGTGGGCGCTGAACCCCGACGGCAACGCGGCTACGACCTCCGACGTGCCCGACGTAATCCTCAACAGCTGGGGTATCCCGAAGGGGCTGTTTCAGCCGTGCGACGAGACCTTTGCGACCGTTATCGAGAATGTCGAAGCGGCCGGGATCGTGACGATCTTTGCGGCGGGGAACGAAGGCCCGACGCCTATGAGCCTGCGCAATCCGGCGGACATGGTACTCAGCCCGCTCTGCTCCTTTGCTGTCGGCGCAGTCGACAACTACAACATCGTCGCCGGCTTCTCCAGCCGCGGCCCGGCCTCTTGCGACCAGTTAACGGTCAAGCCGGATGTCGTGGCGCCGGGAGTCAACATCCGCTCATCACATCTGGACGGTACCTACAAATTGCTTTCGGGAACATCGATGGCTGCGCCCTACATCGCCGGCCTTGTAGCGCTGATTCGCGAATACAATCCGAATGCCTCAGTCGATCAGATAAAGAACGCGTTCATCCTCGCTTCCACCGACCTCGGCACGGCCGGCAAGGACAATAACTATGGCAATGGCCTTGTCGATGCATCGCGCCTACTGGAGCACATCGCCGATCCGACCGTGCCGGTATTCAGCCTGAGCCGGGTGAGCGTGTCCGGCGACGGCCTGGCGCTGCCGGGCGAACAGGTTGATCTGAGCGTCACAGTCGGCAACGCGAGCGGCAACCTTGACCTGATTACCGGTCGCCTGGTGTCAAAGGCCGCGTCTGGCGTATCCGTGCTCACCGCGCAGACGGCGTTCTCCTTCTCGGGCACGCGTCTCTCAGCAATCAACCAGACACCTCTCGTCCTGCTCCTCAGCGATACGCTGCATAACGGCCTGGTGCTCCCGTTCCAGCTCTTGCTGTCCTACGGCGACAATGTCGACACTGACACACTCACGTTCAACCTCGTGGTCGGGATTGCCCCCAATGGCACGATTGCGACTCACCATACCGACGAGCTCGAGGTGACCGTGTCGGATTTTGGCATGTTCGGGCTGGCGCCGGGCTCGATCTACAACATTCGTGGGGAGGGTTTCAGCGTGGCCGGGAGCGACAACCTGCTCTACGAAGCAGGCATCATCCTGGGCCGCAACGCGCTCCAGTTGTCGTCGGGCGTACGAAGCGCTGCTGGTGGTCTGGCGGCGAGCGACTTCACCCCTCTGCACAACCTCAGCGATGAATGGACGGGATCGGACGGCGGATATCGCCGGTCTGCCCAGTTCAGTGACCGCTCCGCCCAAATCCCGATCCCGATAACCGTGCGACAGGAGACGGCCGTGTATCCGAGCCTGGACAACAACGGGCTGCTGATTGTCACCTATCGTCTACAGAACACGAGCCTTGAGAATATTTCGAATCTGAGCTTTGGTTTGCTGGTCGATTTCGACCTGACCGGCATGGAATCAGTCGGCTACGATCAAACACTTAATCTGGTTCATCATGCCGGAGCGTCCGGCCCTCAGGCCGGGCTGGTCGGGCTGAGCGGTGTGACATCCTTCAAAGTGTTCGATAATGGCGAGATCACCAAAAGGGGCTTTACGAAGGCGGAATTGTTTGATATAATTTCCCGTCCGGGTGTCGAACTCGGTGCGGCGCAGAGCGACGATCGCTTCTTCATCGTAAGCGCCGGGCCATTCGCGATCCCGGCGCGGGATTCGGTGGAGGTGTCGTTCGCCTTTGTCGGCGGCCGCAACCAGAGTGAGTTGTTCGCGAACGCGGCGGCGGCGCGACGGCTGCACGACCAGGCGACCGGTACGGATACGGATGGCAACACGCTCCCGGCCGTCTACGAACTGCACCAGAACTACCCGAACCCGTTCAACCCGTCGACGAAGATTGCGTTCTCGCTCCCGGGTGCGTCGGAAGTCTCGCTTCGGGTTTACAATAGTCTGGGGCAGGAGGTCGCGGTTCTTCACGAGGGCCGCCTGGCGGCCGGCCAGCACTCGGTGGAGTGGCAGGCAGGCGAACTGGCCAGCGGCGTGTACTTCTACCGCCTCTCGACGGAAGGAACGGACCTGACCCGCAAGATGGTCCTGCTCAAGTGATGACGGCGCTTTTCACTCCCCGGTGAAACGATCGCCGGGCTTCGATGTTACTGATTGAAAAGAACGTTCCTTCACGACAAGGACAGCAAGGATAGAACCCCATGGCACGCCTGATACCCGCTCTGATCATCATCATGGCCCTCGCATCGACGGTCTTGGCCGTTGCTCCCACCGAAGAAGCTATCGCGAAATGGAAAGCGCAGGGAGTCTGGGAAGAGAAGATAGCTACCTGGCAGGCCTTCAAAGCCCGCGGCGGCTGCTCGGCCAACGAGGAGTCGGTCTACCGGCCCAACCGGGAGCCTAATGACCTTCGCGCCGACGCGGCGGCGGTCGAAACAGTCAACGTCTGCGTCATCATGGTCCAGTTTTCAGACAACCTCATGAGCGCCGGCGTGGCCGGCACCCCGGCGGCCTTTGACTCCATTCTCTTCTCCGACAGCACCATCGACACGGCCGGGGCGATCATCAACCCGACCGGCTCGATGACCGACTACTACCGCGAGGTCTCCTACGGCAACTTCGTCGTCAAGGGGACAATCTACGGCCCGTACACCGCCCCCAACACCTACGCCTACTACGTCGGCAGTGACGACGGCCTGAGCCTCTCGGATGACCTGGTCCGCTGGCTGGTCAACACCTACGACAGCGAGATCGACTTCACCGAGCACTCCCGCAACGGCTCAACGTGCGACGGCCTGGTGGTCATCCACGCCGGTCGGGGGGCCGAAGAAGGGGTGTTTGGCATCTGGTCGCACAAGTTCACCATCGGCAACGTCCTCAAAGACGGCATCACCATCTCCAACTACACCATGAACCCCGAAGAAACGGGCAGTTCCAGCCTGTCGCCCATCGGCGTCTTCTGCCACGAGTACGGCCACTTCCTCGGGTTGCCCGACCTGTACGATATCCAGTACACCTACGGCTCCAACGGGGCCGGCATGTGGTCGTTGATGGCCACCGGCAACTACCTCTTTGGCTCGAAGCGGCCGGCCCACCTCGACGCCTGGTGCAAGATTCACCCGGGAAGCCGCTTTGCCACCGTCATCGATGTGCCCACCACCAACCTCTCTCAGGTGGCCATTCCGGCGGTGGAGTACAACCCGGTGGTCTACCGGCTGAAGAATACGACGACGACCGACAACGAGTACTTCCTGGTTGAGAACCGGCAGAAGGTGGGCTTTGACGCCAACCTGCCGGGAGCAGGGCTGTGCATCTGGCACTTTGACAACGGGGCCCCCAATGCCGGCGGCAGCAATGTCTACCCGCCCTACCGCATTGCCATGGAGCAGGCCGACGGGGCCTTCCAGCTGGAGTTCGCCGAGAACAACACCGGCGATGCCGGCGACCCCTTCCCCGGCGCCAGCAACAACCGCACGTTCCACTACTACTCGTGGCCGGGGGCCAACCTCAACGGGAGTGGCACCCCGCAGGAGGGGGCCAATCCGGCCGGTATTGCCGTCTGGGACATCAGTACCTCCGACTCGATCATGTACGCCGACCTGGATGTCTCCTACTCCCGGCCCTACATCGTACCGGCCCCGCCCATCTCCGGCTCGGGCTTCTTCTTCAACGACGACGCCCCGCGGGGGGACGGCGACGGCCTGCCGGAAGCGGGGGAGACGATCCACTTCTACTGCTGGATCCAGAACGCTATGCGTTTCAGCTACAATGTCCGGGCCACCCTGACCAGTATGAGCGAGGGGATCACCTTCAGCACACCCACCGTGGCCTTCAACACCGACCTCCTGGTGGAGGCGAAGTCCAACAGCACACCGATTGTCTTTACGGTGAGCGATACGATTACGAGCGTCATCGACTCGTTCTTCCTGAGCATCACGACCGACTCCCTGCCGGGGAACACCAACGGCTCGGAGTTCACCACGGTCTTCGGCATCGAGCAGCAGGTGGGCGCCACCCAGGTGCTCATTGTCGACTGCGACGGCGACGAAGACTACCAGGCCGAGTACGAGGAGGCCCTGCGCAACATGCGCATTCCGAGCCGGACCTGGGACAAGGCAACCCAGGGGATACCGAACGCGACCGACCTCAACGGCTACAGCTCGGTCTTCTGGCACACCGGCGACACCTCCGCCAGCACATTCTTTGTCCAGAGTGAGGTTGACGCGATGAAAGGCTTCCTGGATAACGGAGGGAACCTCTTTTTGGCCACTCTGGGCATCGACGACCTGCAGACGGAAGACAGCGCTTTCGTGGCCAACTACCTCCGGGTAAACTTCGCCGGGGGCGAGTTCTGGCCAACGATGGTGGGGTTGGACGGGACCCAGGTCGGTGGGGGGACGAAGTACTTCCTGGCTACCTTGCAGATTCCCGTCAACTACCCTATTCCGTACGTCACCGCGCTCTCGGGAGCGGAAGCCTGCTTCAAGTCGGGCAAGACGACCGGGCCGGTCCGGACCTGGGGGACCTCGTACAACAGCGGGACGTACAAGACGGTCTTTGTGACGCTGCCGCCGGAGCTGTACAACGACAACGCCAGCGGCTACCAGAACAAGGATACGCTCATCGCGCGGACAATCGCGTACTTCGGCGGACAGGCAACTGACGTATACGACGGCTCCCCGTTCGCCCCGCTGCCGCAGTCGTTCACGCTTACACAGAACTACCCGAATCCTTTTAACCCAACTACTTCAATCCAGTATACGCTTCATAGCACCGGGAGCAGCTTTGACAAGACCCCGCGGACCCGTCTTGCGGTGTTCAACGCGCTCGGTCAGGAAGTGGCGATCCTGGTGGACAGAGTCCAGATTCCCGGAACCTATCAGGTGGAGTGGAATGGGGCAGACCGTAATGGAGAGAAGGTCTCATCGGGAGTCTATTTTTACCAGCTCCGACGGGGGGATGAGGCGCAGTCGATGAAAATGATTCTCGTGAAATAAGCGAGGTCATTTTTGCGGAAGATTTTGAGCCGCCGGCTTGTTGCCGGCGGCTATTTTATTGAAAGTCATGGTGATACGGTATCGTGAAAAGATTCACGAAATGACTCAATTTTCCTTGACTTTCCGCCGATGCAACGTATAATTGGTGCAACCTGAAATTGAAAGTCGATTTCATTTGGCCGTGTAAGGTTTGGCGATGCGAGAGTTCTTAAGAACCAAAGGCTTCAAGATGACGCCCCAGCGGGAGCTGATCTTCCGCGCGTTCTTTGAACTGGGCGATCATGTCACGGTCGACGGCTTATACGAAAAAGTCCGCCAGCAGGATCGCTCGATCGGTTACAGCACGGTCTGGCGGAATCTAAAGCTCATCTGCAAAGTCGGTCTGGCGGAGGAAGTGAACGTCGGCGACGGCGTCACACGGTACGACCGGGTAACGCACATCCCCCACGGCCACCTGTACTGCCAGGATTGCCGCTCACTCACCGAGTTCAATATCGAGGAACTGGTGGGGGTACTGGCGACCGTGGCGGAAGGGCATGACTTTCACGCCGAGAGCTTTAAGATCGAAATTCACGGATACTGCCAGGACTGCCGGGCAAAGCGCCGCAAGCGCACGATGGCATCCGCAGTCTCCACCAACAACGAGCCCGACCAGTCCGGGCCGGACGGGTTGAGGTAATACAGCGATGACGTATCTGAGCAAGATGACCCCGGGACAGCGCGGCCGCGTAATCGGCTTTGCCGACGACAGCAAACTGGCCCGCCGCCTCCTTGAACTTGGCATAATTCCCGGCCGCCTGGTGACCTACCTGCGCAACGCGCCGCTCAATGATCCGATGGAGGTGCAGGTGGGGGCGAGCTGCCTGTCCCTGCGCCACCACGAAGCGGCGCTGGTCGCGGTGGAGCCGGAAGCGTAACAGGACGTTCCCATGGCGATGCGTCCGAGAACGCCGGCAAAAGAGACTACAGCGACCCCGGTTATCGCTATTTGCGGCAATCCCAACTGCGGCAAGACAACGATCTTCAACGCGATCACCGGGCTCTCCCAACAGGTCGGCAATTATCCCGGCGTCACGGTCGAGCGGGTCAGCGGCCACTTTCAGCACGAAGCTGGCCGATTCACGATCGTCGACATTCCCGGCACCTATTCCCTCTCGGCCTTTTCCCCCGATGAGTACATTGCCTGCTCCGCCCTGACCGGCGGGCTCGACGATGCCCTGGCGCCCGACGCGATCATCTGCGTTGTGGACGCCACCAACCTCGAGCGCGGGTTGTACTTCCTGTTTCAGGTGCTCGAAATCGGGCGGCCGACGGTGGCCGCGGTCAATATGGTCGATATCGCCGAGAAGCGCGGGCTGACAATCGATTTCCAGCGGCTCGGGCAACTGCTCGGTATTCCCGTGGCGCCGGTGGTCGGCAGCAAGGGTGTCGGAGTCGACCAACTCAAGCACATGGCGGCCGAAGCGGCCGCATCCAAAATCCACCGCACTTCCCATACCTACGGTCCGCCGGTCGAGGAGTTGATCGCCGAGTTGCGCGTCATACCGGGTAACGGCCACCGGTCGCGGGCGGAATACCTTCGAGTGATCTTCGATGCCGATGGCCCGGCGGAAGCCCGGTTTCTCGCCGGAACCGATCCTTCGGCCCACGAGGTGCTGAAGCGGGGAAGGGCCCGGATTCGCACGCATGCCGGCGGACTGGCCACAGCCGAAATGACGCCCCTGACCAAACGGGCGGCCGAGGTCTTTCACGAAACGGTGCGGGTGCACCCGGAAGCAGGGAAGACCCGCTCGGAAAAACTCGATCGCTACCTGCTGCATCCTGTGCTCGGGCCGATTGTGCTGGTGTTCACGATGATGCTGGTGTTCCAGTCGATCTTCTCGTGGGCCGAACCGTTTATGGATCTCATCGATGGCGTGTTCGGCAAGCTCGCCAGAGTGGTCGAAAGCGCAATGCCGGCGGGACCGCTGCAGTCGCTCCTTGCCGACGGCGTGATCGGCGGAGTCGGGTCGGTCCTCGTGTTCATTCCCCAGATTGTCATTCTCTTTCTCTTCATCGCCTTTCTCGAAGACAGCGGTTACATGGCGCGCGCGGCGTTCCTGGTCGATCGGATGTTCCGCTGGTGCGGACTCTCCGGCAAATCGTTCATCCCCATGCTTTCGTCGTTCGCCTGCGCGGTGCCGGGGATTCTTGCGACCCGCACGATCGAGGATCGCAAGCTGCGCTTCATCACGATCATGGTGGCGCCACTCATGACCTGCTCGGCGCGGCTGCCGGTGTACGCGGTGATGATCGCGGCCTTTATCCCGTACAAGACCTGGCTGGGGATATTCAACCTGCAGGGAATGGTCCTGACCATGCTCTACCTCCTCGGCATTGTCGTGGCGGTGGCTGTGTCATTCGTGTTGCAACGGCTCGTGTTCAAGGCGGAGCGGGGCACCTTCCTCATGGAGATGCCGTCGTACAAGCTGCCGACGCTCCGATCGATTGCAATCCGGGTGGTCAACCGGGTGAAAGCCTTTGTCGTGCGCGCCGGGACGGTCATCATGGCGATCACGATCATCATCTGGGCCCTCTCGTACTTCCCGCGCGACAAACAGATCGCGCAGGTTTACGACCAGCGCATCGAGGCGGCCCAATCGCAAGAGGAAGCACTGGCGCTCTCGAATGAGATGGCCGGCGCACAACTGCGCACATCGTACTTCGCCCGGATCGGCCACGCGGTCGAGCCGGTGTTCCGCCCGCTCGGATGGGACTGGCGGGTGACAATGGCGACGCTGGCGGCTTTCCCGGCGCGCGAGGTGATTATCGCGACGATTGGGACTATCTTCAATCTCGGCTCCGAAGTCGACGAGGAGTCGGGTTCGCTGATCGAACGCATGCGCCAGGCCAAATGGGAGTCGGGCACACTGGCGGGGCAGCCGCTCTTCACGCCGGCGGTGGCGTTGTCGATCATGATCTTTTTCGCGCTCTGTTGCCAGTGCGGCGCGACGCTCGTGACGATCAAGAAGGAGACGCAGTCGTGGCGGTATCCGGCGATCGTCTTCTTCTATATGACCGGCCTTGCGTATGTGAGCGCGCTGGCGGTCTATCAGATCTTCAGTCGGGTGTGGTACTGATGGACGCGCTCTGGCAATATGTAGTGATCGGCGCACTGATCCTCGGAGCGGCCGGGTACCTGTCGTGGCACTTCTGGCAGAAGGCGTTCCGGAGGAAGGCGCCGTGTGCTTCCTGCGGGCTGATGAAGCTGGCGCGGAAGCGGGACGGGCTAGTGCGGTAGGGGGTTTGGGTTCGTTTGGGCATTCTCCCAGTAGTGTTCATGTCTCCGCCTTGTCTCTCTGCCTGAGAGAGACCCACCATGAATGGTGGGCCATCGGAGATTGGGTTCGTTTGGTAACTTCTGACAGACGGTAGAGTTAGGCTCGACTGGATTCCCGCCTGCGCGGGAATGACGGTTAATTGAGTCCTCGTTTGGTAGTATGAACCTACTTCTTGAGGTTGGGTTCGTTTGGTAGAAATCAACAGCATAGCCGGTCTCTCTTATCACAGCGACCTCTCTCACCTATCACAGCGGACCTCACTCACTTATCACAGCGAACCTTCCTCAAGAAAGCTCCCAAGAGGCGTCTGTCCTCCTCAGAGTGCTCTCTTAGCTGCCCGTTCACTTTGTCCTGCTCCTTGACTCTGTCTTATACTTACTGTGGACCATGGGGTAATCTCCATCAGTTTGCTGTCGATTTTGCAGGGGGGATTCGCGGCAGATGTGGACATCTGCCGCGCACAGAACGTGGATATCGGCCGCACGCGGAATGTGGGTGTCAGCCACGCTGTTCCGCAGGCTCTTGCGCGACCCCGAGCGCAGCGAGGGGAAGCGTGTGACCCTGCGGAACGACGAAATGATCTGTCAAAGGTTTTCCGGCCCTCTTGTCGCCTTCGCGAGCCAATGGGCCGTCAAAGCGTACTGTCAGGCCTTCGGGCGGGGGGCGTCATTGGTTTGCGGACGCTGCTTGCCATAATGTGCCGCAGATAGTATATAACCCAATTCGAACGCCTACTCAGGATGATGTATGGACTCCGAAGTACCGAGTGACGATCAACGTGGTTCCGCCGGGCCTATCGCCCTCGAGGCCTACGAGGCGCTGGCCGAGGCATTCGCGACGTTTGCGGACGACAACGAATGGAACGGCCACTACGACCGCCCGAACACGGTCGCGCTGATCCCGGAGGTCGACGGCAGGCAGGTGCTCGATGCCGGCTGCGGGCCGGGATGGTACAGCGAGTGGCTGCTCAAGCGGGGCGCGGAGGTCACGGCGCTCGATATCAGCCCGGCGATGCTGGCGCAGGCGCGCAAAAGGCTCGGGGACCGTGCGGCGCTCGTCTGGGCCGATCTCGAGCGCCCCCTGCCGTTTGTGGATGCGTCGTTCGATGCAGTCGTATCGGGGCTGGTTCTGGAGTATGTCCACGACTGGCACAGCACGATGAGGGAGTTCTATCGCGTGCTGAAACCGGGCGGCGTGCTCGTGTTTTCCTGCCAGCACCCGTTCGCCGATTTCTGCCGCCACACTGAGACCGACTACTACGACATCGCCCTGGTGTCGGATGAGTGGAGCAGTTTCGGGGGGAAGGTGACGGTGCCGTTTTATCGCCGTCCGTTGTCCGACATTATTGAAGCGGTGATCGAGGGCGGTTTCCGTTTGGAGCGGCTGCTTGAGCCGAGGCCGCTGGCCGAAATCAAGGACCGCGATCCCGACAGCTATGCCACGTTGTCCAAATATCCGCACTTCCTCTGGATCCGGGCCGCTAAAGGCGAGCGGTGATCGGCCGATATCGGCCGGGTTCTTACACGTTGACCTTGCGGCCACCAACTGCCTATATTCCCCCGTGTTTCAATCCGCCCCCATACTGCTCGGGCAGTACCGCCCGGTCGACTCGTTTCTGCACCGCCTCGATGCACGGGCGAAAATGCTGCCTATCACGGTGGTGCTGATTCTCGGCCTGCTCACCAATTCATTCCTGTTCTACGGTGTCGTGCTGACGTCGCTGATTGTGGCGCTGCTTTTTTCAGGGGTGGGAGCGGGGCAACTGGCGCGCAATTTCAAGCCGGTAATCGCGCTCGTAATTGTCACGGCGGCATATCATCTGATCTTCTCGGGTGACAAGTCGGAAATCTGGTTCAAGTGGGGGCCGATCGTCCTGCGCGAGCGGGCGGTGCTCGATGCGGCGTTCTACTCTTTGCGGCTCGTGCTGTTTGTGTCGGTGGCGTTCTTGATCACGCTCACGTGTGCTCCCTCGGAACTGGCCGACGCGGTCAGCAAGCTTCTGGCGCCGCTCGAGCGGATCAAGGTGCCGGTACAGGATCTGTCTCTGATACTCTTCATGGCGATGCGGTTCATTCCGGTGCTCTATGAGGAGTTCCAGGCGATACGCAATGCGCAGGTAATTCGGGGGGTGAAGTTCACCGGCTCGATCGTGAACCGGGTGAAGAAGACGGTGAGCATTATCATCCCGGTATTTGTCGCGGCGCTGCAGCGGGCGGATGAGCTGGCGCTGGCGATGGAGGCGCGCGGGTATAAGAGCGGGGTGAAGCGGACCTCGTACTCGCGGCTGGAGTTCGGGCCGAGAGAATGGGCGTTCGCGGTGTGGTCGACGGGATTGATCATCGTGTTGTGGTGGGTGACGCGGGGGGAAGCATGATGCGCCGGGTGTCGGAACACAAAGTAGGCCGGGTTCCGGAGCGAGCGCCGCAGGCGCGATGCGGAGAAACCCGACAGGAGATGAAGCGCTTTGTTGACAAGTCGGGTTTCTCGCCGCTTGGGCGGCTCGGAACCCGACCTACATGGCGAACCCCACCTCCAGGGAGAGTTTGCTTCGCTGCGCTCGCAATGACAGACCCCATACGTTGGCGTTGAGTCAACGTCAGGACCGCGAGGGTTCGGTCCTTTGAGAGTGAATTTTGAACATCACACAAGTCGGGTTTCTCGGGGCCAAGGCCCCTCGGAACCCGGCCTACGGGGAGAAGACTGGATCCCTGCTTTCGCAGGGATGACAATGTCTGAATGTTGGTGATAGAGTGTTGGTGATAGAATGTTGGTGATAATCAGTTTGGTAGGTCAAGCACCGGTTTCGGTGCTTGACGGGGGCAACACATACGTCAAACACGCAGAGCCGTGTTTGACCTACCAGGAATTGGACAACTGAACGTGGAGATGTCAAACACGCAGAGCCGTGTTTGGCCTACCAGGAATTGGACAACTGAACGTGGAGATGTCAAACACGCAGAGCCGTGTTTGACCTACCGGTTATGGCCGAACGCAACATCAAGCTTACGATCGAGTACAAAGGCACTCATTTCGCTGGGTGGCAGATCCAGGCGGAGCAAAGCACGGTTCAGGGGGAGATCACCGCAGCGATTGGTCGCACAACCGGGAAGGGGGTCTCGGTGACCGGGGCCGGAAGGACCGATGCCGGCGTGCACGCGCTGGGGCAGGTCGCGAATTTCCGGATCGACCACCATCTCGCTCCAGAAAAGTACCGCGACGCGCTCAACTACTACCTTCCGGGTGATATTCGGGTGAAGGATTCGATTGAGGTTCCGGCGGGGTTCAACGCGCGGAGAAGTGCGCTCTGGAAGCGGTACCGGTATGTGCTGGCGTTTGAGCGGTCGGCGCTCTGGCAGGAGTACCGCTGGGAAATCGAGGACCGCGGAGGAGTGCGGGAGGAGATGGCCGATCGCGAGCCGGTCGACCTTGCGCTGCTGCAGGAGGCCGCGAAGCTGATAATCGGGGAGCATGACTTCAGTCCATTCTGCGTGACCTCGTCGCGCAAGGAGGACAACCGGTGCCGGGTCGATAGCGCCCGGTGGTTCCGGATCGGTCCCCTGCGAGTGTTCGAGATACGTGGTAACCGGTTCTTGCACAACATGGTACGCAGTCTGGTCGGCGCTATGGTGAACCTCGCGACGGGGGCTCAGGACCGTCACCCGGATAACTTGACTTTGGCCCGGTTTGCGGATATCATACAGGCTCCGACGGACCAACGCATCGTGTTCACCGCACCGGCCCGGGGATTGTACCTGGTGTCGGTACACTACTAAGAGGGACCAGGACGATGAAGTTCTTCATCGATACGGCCAATGTCGAGCAGATCCGCAAAGCCCACGCGATGGGCGTGCTCGACGGCGTGACGACCAATCCTTCGCTGGCGGCCAAGGAAACGGCGCCGTACCGCGAGATTCTCCAGGACATCTGCAAGATCGTGCCCGGCCCGGTTTCGGCCGAGGTAATTGCGACCGAGTACGACGCCATGATGCGCGAGGCGCATGAGCTGGCGAAGATCGCAGACAATATTGTGGTGAAGATACCGACCATTCTCGAGGGGCTTCGGGCAATCAAGAGCCTTCATTCGGAGGGGATCAAGACGAATGCGACGCTGATTTTCTCGCCGTCGCAGGCGCTTCTGGTGGCCAAGGCGGGGGCCTCGTATGCCTCGCCGTTTATCGGACGGCTCGACGACATATCCCAGGACGGCATGGAGTTGATCGAGCAGATCGTGACGATCTACAACAACTACGTGTTCGAGACGGAAGTGCTCGTCGCGTCGGTGCGTCATCCGATGCACGTGGTGCAGGCGGCGATGATCGGGGCGGATGTCGTGACGATGCCGTACGGCGTGATCGAGCAGCTGATCAAGCACCCACTGACCGATATCGGGCTGGAGAAGTTTATCGCCGACTACAAGAAGGCCAACAAGTAGCGGTCATGATAGAACGGTATACACTCCCGGAGATGGGCGCGCTGTGGTCAGACGAGGCCAAGTACCGTACGTGGCTCGAAGTCGAGGTGGAAGCGGCGCGGGCGATGGCCCACTACAAGATCATTCCCGAAAAGGCGTTCGCGACGATCGAAAAGAAGGCGGATTTCGATGTCGATCGGGTCAACCAGATCGAGGCCGAGGTCAACCACGACGTGATCGCGTTCCTGACATCAGTGGCCGAGTGTGTGGGCGAGGACGCCAAGTACATGCACTTCGGCATGACGTCGTCGGACATGCTCGACACCGCGCTCTCGCTCCAGCTCAAGCGGTCGGCGGCGGTGATCGACAAGAAGATCGAGACGGCGCTCAAGCAGATCAAGAGGCTGGCGCTGAAGTACAAGATGACCCCGGTGATGGGGCGGACCCACGGGGTATTTGCCGAGCCGACCACGCTCGGATTGAAGTTCGCGGTCTGGTATACCGAACTTGACCGGGCCCGCCAGCGATTCAAGGATGCCGCCGAGGCGGTGTCGGTCGGGAAGATATCGGGAGCGGTTGGGAACTTCGCCAACCTGGATCCAAAGATTGAGACGATGGTCTGCAAGCGCCTCGGGCTCAAAGCGGCGCCGGTGTCGACGCAGGTACTGCAGCGGGACCGTCACGCGCACTTCGTGACCTCGCTGGCGCTGCTGGGATCGTCGCTGGAGAAGTTCGCGACGGAGATTCGCCTGCTGCAGCGCACCGAAACGGGGGAGATGATGGAGGGGTTCGGTGCGAAACAGAAGGGATCGTCGGCGATGCCGCACAAGAAGAACCCGATCACGGCGGAGCGGATCTGTGGGATCGCCCGGCTGCTGCGCGGGTACGCGGTGAGCGCAATGGAGAATATTCCCCTCTGGCACGAGCGGGATATCGCGCATTCGTCGGTCGAACGGGTGATTCTGCCCGATGCCTGTATCATCTCGGACTACGCCCTGCAGAAGTTCATCGGCGTACTTGAGGGGATTGTGGTCGATGAAGAGCGAATGCTGGAGAATATCAATTACCGCGGCGGCGTCGTGTTTTCCCAGCGGCTTCTGCTGCGCCTGACAGAACTGGTCGGGACGCGCGATACCGCTTATCGCATGGTGCAGCGCAACGCAATGTCGGCCGTGGCATCGAACGGATCATTCCGTCAGCTTGTTAAAGATGATAGAGAGATCAGAGAGCATCTGTCGGAAAAAGAAATCGACCGCTGCTTCGATCTCGGCTACTACACCAGGAACGTAGACAAAATCTTCAAACGGGTGTTCAGCAAGTGATTGTTCGCGACGGCTGGCCGTTTATCCTGATCGGGCTTGTGGTGACGGGTCTGATGCTCCTGGGAGCGTTGCGCTGGAGCAGCCTGACGCTCATTATCCTGGCGGCGGTATTCGGCGCGCTGACATTGTTCACGGCTTTCTTTTTCCGCAACCCCCCCCGAACGATTCCCACCGATCCACTCGCAGTTGTAGCGCCGGCCGACGGCAAAGTGGTCGCGATCACCCGGATTGAGGATCATCCGTTTATCGGCGGCCCCGCGGTGCGGGTGTCGATCTTTCTCAGTGTTTTCGATGTCCATGTCAATCGTGTGCCGACCTCGGGTGTCGTCAACTATGTCAAATACAATCCCGGCAAGTTTCTGGCGGCGTTTCATGACAAGGCCTCGGAGCTGAACGAACAGACCGAGGTCGGGATGACGACCCCGGATGGGCAGCGGCTGACTTTCGCGCAGATTGCCGGGCTGATTGCCCGTCGCATTGTGTGCCGTCTCGAGGAAGGGAACCAGGTGCGGACGGGTGATCTGTTCGGGCTGATCCGATTCGGGTCGCGGACCGATCTGACGGTTCCGGCCGACTGGCCCATCAAGGTCAAGATAGGCGACAGGGTCACCGGCGGCGAAACGATCATGGCAGTGAAGTCCGGAGCCGCGGCCGATGTCACGGTCCCGCAGGAAGTGATGGAGGACGATGACCACCTATAGAGGGCTCGTTCCCGGCACGTTCACCATGGGGAATGTGGTCGCGGGGTTCCTGTCGATTCTCTCGGCGTTCGAGGGGAATATTATCGCCGGCTGCTGGTTTATCGTGCTGGCCGGATTTCTCGACGCACTCGATGGCAAGGTGGCGCGGCTTTCGGGCGCCACGAGCCAGTTCGGGATAGAGCTCGACTCGCTGGCGGATTTCCTCTCGTTCGGGGTGGCGCCGGCGGTGCTCGTGTACTCGATCAAGCTCAACACGCTCGGGAAATGGGGCTGGGTTATCTCGATCGTGTACATCATGGCGGCGGCCTACCGCCTGGCCCGGTACAACCTGATGGCCGACGCCGAAGAGAAGAAGGATTTCCTCGGCTTGCCGGTGCCGGCCGCGGCGCTGACGCTGGTGGCGTTTATCATTTTCAGCGACCGGATGTGGGGACAGCTTGAGTACTCCGAGTGGCTGGTGTCGATGATCGTGCTGTTCGCGTTTCTCATGGTATCACAGGTTCAGTATGACGCGCTCCCGGATCATTTCGATTCGTTCCAGGCCCGCGTGAAGCTGGTGGTGCTGGTACTGGCCGGGGTCCTGGCGATCATCCAGCCGAGACTGTTGTTGTTTCCCGTAATGGCCCTGTATATATTGCAGGGCATGATTCGAGAACTCTACCGGTTGGCCTACGCCGGGGTGGGGCGGGTGACCGGGCGCCAGGGCGCCAACGGTCAGCGTCCCTACGGACGGCGCAAGACCGACCGGCCAGACCAGAGCGACAGGAAAGAGGTTCATGACGAGTAACAAAAAGGCCGTGGTGTACGTACGGCTCAAAGAGGGCGTGCTCGACCCGCAGGGTGCGACGATCCAGAAGGCGCTGAACCAGATGGGCTACAGCGATTTTCTCTCGGTCCGCACCGGCCGGTTCTTCGAACTGGAAGTCGAAGGCGGCGCGGCCGATATCGACCGCAAAATCGACGAGGTCTGCTCGAAACTCCTGGCGAACCCGGTGATCGAGAGCTACCGGGTGGAGAAAGTCTGATGAAGTTCGGAGTCGTGACATTCCCGGGATCCAACTGTGACTACGACGCCTACGCGGCGGTCCGGCATGTCCTCGGTGAAGAGGTCAATTTTCTCTGGCACAAGTCGACCGACCTGATGGCCAGCGATATCGTGATATTGCCCGGCGGGTTCGCCTACGGCGATTACCTTCGGGCGGGAGCGATCGCGCGCTTCTCGCCGATCATGGAACAGGTGATCAGTTTCGCCCACTCGGGCGGGTTGGTGATCGGGATATGCAACGGATTCCAGGTCCTGACCGAGAGCGGCCTGTTGCCGGGAGCGCTGATGCGCAACGAGCACCTTCGGTTTTCCTGCAAGCAGGTCTATCTCCGGGTGGAACACACGAGCAGCCCGTTCACGCGCGCCTGCATGCGCGGCGAAGTGCTCATGATCCCGATCGCGCACGGCGAGGGGAACTACTACAATTTCGACGGCGACATTCAGAAGCTCGAAGATAACGGGCAGGTCCTCTTCCGGTACTGCGACCGATCCGGGGCGCTCACGCCCGGGGCGAACCCGAACGGGTCGGTGCACGGCATTGCCGGGATCACCAACGCCGAGGGGAACGTGCTCGGCATGATGCCGCACCCGGAGCGGGCGGTGGAACCGATTCTCGGATCGGCGGACGGGCTGAAGATATTTGAGTCGATCATGGCCGCGGTCAAAACGACGGTGGCCGGCCGATGAAAAAACGGGAAGTCACGTTTATCCTGGTCGCGCTGATTCTCGGCGCGGTGGTCGGCGGGCTGATCGGAGAGGTGGTCGCCGAGCTGTTGCCGCCGGGAGCGGCCAAGACGGTGTTCGGGAAGAATATCGAGATCGGCGTGGACACGTTCCGGGTCGATTTCTACGCGATAGCATTCACGTTCGGGCTGAAGCTGAAGGTCAACTTCATGTCGGTGCTTGTGCTGTTGCTGGTGATCATATACTTTAGATGGTGGTACTTGTGATCGTGGCGCCATCGATAACTCTTTGAAGGAGCGCGGTCGGTATGTTCGGAATAGGCTGGCAGGAGCTGCTGCTCATCTTCATCATAGTGCTGCTGCTTTTCGGGGCGAAGCGGCTGCCGGAGATTGCCCAGGGGCTGGGCAAGGGAATCCGGGAGTTCAAGCGGGCCATCAAGGACTCGACCGAGGAAGTAAAGGGCTCGCTGGATAACGAAGGGACGCGCGATTACAATCGGGCGAAGCAGGGGGAGCGGCCATACGATCGTCCACGGGATGACCGTCCGAAAGACGACCGTCCGCGCGATGATCGTCCGGAGGATCGTACGGCCGGTGACCGTCGGGATGACCGGCCGGAGGAGAGAAGGTAGGATCGTCACCCTGAGCGGAGTCGAAGGGTGACGGAGGCGAGAGGTTCGCGTAAGTCAATGTCAGGACCGCAAGGGTCCTGACCTACAAGGAACGAAGATCCCACCATGAATGGTGGGCCACCAGGATGTAAGCAAGGTAGGTCAAACACGGCTCTGCGTGTTTGACGGGAACGAAGGCACGAAACGACGGCACGGCACAAAGGCACGACAGAGGCACGGCGATGACCAAGACGACGACATTTACCCAGGCGGATGCCGACAAGGTGGCATCGATCATCGGGGCGGAGCGCACGACATTCACGGCGGACCATTACCGGTTCAAGGTTGAGAACCACGAGGAACGCCGGGCGCTCGTGCTCGAGATTTATCCCGAGACCGCGCTCGGGAAACATCGCGGGATGCTCGTGGTCGTGTATGCCGGCAACAGCCACCTGCAGCTCCACAATGTCACCGGGTATGTGGTGTCGGAGGAGCTGGGGGAGGTGACGTTTGTGGCGGAGACCTCGGAGCGCCTCAGCGGGCTGGTGGTCGAGCGGGGGGCGTCGTGCTCGCAGTATGCGGCGATCGACCGGGACCTTATCTCCAGTGATTTTACGCAGTTGGGGGTGGAGGTGATGTTGTCGGGGGTGGCGTTGTCGCTGGCGGAGGAGATTCTGCAGGAGCGGAAGTCGGGGGAGTAAGCACAAGGGGTGCAATAGGTTAGGTGAGGCCGGGGCCGTGAGGTTTCGGCCTTTGTCGTTGGGGGCTTCGTCATGCTTCGACTACGCTCAGCATGACGGTTGGGAGGCTCAGCATGACGGTTGGGAGGCTCAGCATGACGGTCAAGAGTCACCCTATACCCTCCCACCCAATACCCGTTAACCTGAACCCTTCCCTTCCCCGTCACCCTGAGCGTAGTCGAAGGGGGACGGGGGCGGATTGGGTTCGTTTGGGGCAGTTTCCCCGTCATGCTTCGACTCCGCTCAGCATGACGGTCGGGAGGCTCAGCATGACGGTGAGGAGTCACCCTGGGCCTTTCCCTTACCAGTCGCCCAAAGCCGTCCCTTACCCGTCACCCTGAGCGTAGTCGAAGGGGGACGGAGGAGAATTGGGTTCGTTCGATCGTTCTCGCGGCAGGTGCGGACATCCGCCGCGCACGGCACGAATCTTCTCCCGCACCCGCAGGGGGTGGCCTTGTGTCACCCCGAAGGGGCCGCACCGACCACCCGGGATATCGGTCACGCGGTGACGCATCCACACAAATTGGGTTCGTTTCGCAAAAATCGGCGGCATCGCATGGTCCTCCTTTGTGGGCGCGGACGGCGGGAGCCGGACGCGACGCCTCTACACTCTGTCTTCTACTTACCGTGGACCGACCCTCAATCTCTGTCGGTTTGCTAGTGATTTTGAAGTCCAGGATAGGTCGCGGGGCGCGGCCGGGAGGGGGAAAGAGCGTAGGGATCTTGGACTACTCGGCTTCGGTGTCTTTCGGATAGAGGTTGTGTAGCAGAGCGCGGCCAGGATGAGTCAACATACCCGCGGTGAAATCAATGTTGAATGCCGCCTAAGTTGTCGATTTTGCCTTGACATTTCTTGGAGGAGAACTTAGAATTCAGCGCGTAGTGGACTGTTGGAGTGGTAGCGCGCAGGCTGCTAACCCATATTTCATCGAAAGAACGCAGGAAGCCAGAGCGATCAATATCGCAAGCAAACCCAATTCTTCAGCCTTGCAGGAGGTCAACCGTGAGAAGCTTTCCTATTGGAACGGCCATCTTGTTCGCGCTTGTACTCGCCGTCTCACTTGCGACGACATCGTGCACCGACAAGAGTGTTGATGACACTCGACCGTATGACCATCTCATAGGCGATTGGCCGGCCAAGTTCATTGATGGCGCGGTTGATGCGGAAGGTACCCCGCTCGATTCGGTGACGGGTGCGATGAGCACACTCACTTTGAATGACGACAAATCCTACTCATGGTACTTGCATGCACCGCCGTACTTTGATCTGAGCGGCGAAGGTCACTACGTGACGGGTGGTGATATGTACTACGAAGACCGGTATGGTGGCTACTTCTATCTCGACGGTGTAATTCCGAAGTATCTCGGGACTAGCATTATCAGGTTCACCGCGACTGGGGATACACTCACACTTGTGGATGATGATGGAGATCGATGGACGTACATCCGGTGACGAGTCTCTTTGTCTATCCAACATGACTATTTCGAGAGAGGCAGAATAGATGATACTATCCGTGAGGATATTCGGCGCGACTTCATTGGTCGCAATCTTGCTCCTTCTGTCGACCGCCCTATCAGCGGCAACCACAGAGACGGTCCAAACATCAGTAGTGTTCAAGTCAGGCGACCGTATCGGTGTCGCCGCGGCGTCGCTGAAAGAAGTGAGAAAGGGGGATCGCTTCGAGTTGATTGCGCCTCGAGGCTCCGAGACCTCGGACCGACATGACGTGATCGGTCTCTTGCGGGTGGAGGCCGTGAGTGGCGATACGGCCATAATGGAAGTGTCTCGTCACCGGACGCCCGTGGTGCCTAAAGTCGATGATGCCATAGTGCTGCGTTGGCTGGAGCCCGGCAGGGGGCCATCATGGGGCAATAGAAGGATGTACATTGCTCCTCATGTCGCTGTTGCCCGTTATTGGTCAGAGCCAATGGACTTGGGGACATATGCCAGCGGCTCCAGCTCTGAGGAGGGTGTGACCGAATTCTCGGGGAGCACCACGACTTTCAAGAAGCAAGCGGCGGCGGGACTTCCGGCAGTTGGCTTAACCCTGGGCATTGCGTTTTCAGATCGCATGGAGATCTGCATCGGCGGAGACATCTCAGGATCTACTTCAGAGTTTGTTCGTGGGACCTATGACGGTCTGGGCCACGAGAGGACGTTGGAGTATTCGGACGATAATGAGCTGGAGTTTGCCGGTGCAATGGATCTCCGTTGTCGGGTGTGGACATACGGCCGCGCCAGCTTCCTACTGAAGGGCGGGGCCTGGCTCGGTAACAGCCACATGTGGAATGAATTCGCCATTGGCTCCACGCTTGGTTTGGGCGTGCGGTTCGCGGTATCTAATCGGTTCTCAGTGCTGGTGGAGGCTGACCGGCGTGACAACTGGATGGAAAAAGCGGGTGAGGAGGACGAGTTTCTATGTGAGGGTGGGGATACGCAGATTCGGTTTCGAATCCACCCCGAGTTGGTGCTGATGAGCTGGTGAGCTTTGTCCGGACGGCGGTTTGCGGGACCGGTGGGTGCTGTGAATCCGGTCGGCAGCGGAAGCGCGAACAGCAGGATTCTTACTTCAGAGTGATACGATGTGGTTAAGCCGGAAGGGGTGAGCATGCAGGAGCGAGGTGTCTTCTATATAATCCGGGCGGCGGCTGTTCTGTCGGCTCTGCTTGGGATGGCCGTGTGCAACTGCTCCAAGGGCACCGATCCTCCATCTGATCCCTGGGCGGAGGATCGAGCTGCCTTTAGCGCTGCGCTTGGCGCGCAGGCCAGATACTCCGACCTTTGGGATAGTCTGATAGTCTCGCTCGATTCTGCAACGGTTCAAGATAGCGTCATAACGATCATGTTGCAGGATTCCACGATCGACACGGCTTGGACGACATTTCAGGGAATGTGGATCCAATATCGATGGGGGATGAAGAGCTGCATTATCACCGATCCCGAAGCATCAATCCCATCGAGTTACTACGAGACTCATCCATACGAACAAGGTATTTTTGCGGCGCAGGATGTGCTCTGTCCGCTGGGAAAGAGCTGCGTTTACTTCGCAACGGCTTTTGCCGAGATGAGAGGCGGAGACCAGCAAGTAATAGATGCCGTTAGCCTCGACCTGGCTGGAGTCGGGTACAATCCGCTGCAGGCGTGGAAAGACGAAGAATGCACAGTCGATCGCATGGCCAATCCCGCAGGCTGTGGGATTGTCCATATAAGCGGGCACTCCAGTATATTCGATCAAGATCCGCGGAATCCCGAACACGTTTATCTAAAGACTGGTGAAACGCCGGTCGAAGATAGCGAGACGTGGATCAAATATATAACTGACCTCAGGGATGAACGATCGCTCATTCCTGCAATAGTCAAGGGTTCTTCACCCGAGCGGTATTCCAAGTACTATTTCAATACGAAGTTCGCCGCCAAGCATTGGAGGGCGTACTTCGCGCAGACAAGACCGGTGGTATACTTGAGTTCCTGCTCAAGTGCCCTTGCTGGCTGGCTGGAAACGTTGAAGAGCATCGGTGCTCTTGCTGGCATCGGCTACGATCGGACGGTTCTGGTACCGTGGAGCTGGGAGAAAGCCGACGAGTTCTACGGCACAATGTGCGACATCACTGAGCCGACGCCGGTGCGGCTGTCCGGCTGGCACGCCTCTATAGACAGGTGTAAGTTCGATCTGCGCTACGGGAATACCTGCCTGGTATATTCGGCCATGGATAACACGGATCCGGCCCTCTGGAACGGCTACCTGCGGGTCGTGGCTACTGACCCCGTCGATGGAGCCTCCGAAGTGCTCCCGTTTCAGGCTATGATAAGGGCGACCTTCATCCTTGAACTCGCTCCAGCGACTGTCAACGCCACGACCTTTCGGATCACGCCATCTATTCCCGGGGAAATCGTTGTCGATGGAATCCGGGCAGTGTTTATTCCGGCGACTGAACTGGCCGAGAACACGCTCTACACGGTTACACTTGAGACTGGAATCGCCGATCAGTACGGCCACACTCTGAAAGAGGCTTACAGCTGGTCATTCAGGACCACCACTTGGGAGGAGGCCGTCGGTGAACTCAATGATCGGATTGCAGCGACGTGGAGAAGAGACGATGGACAAACAGAGCCCAGATTCCCGTATGAGATGACGCTCACGAAGACATCGTTCGGCGGAGGCTACTTCTCCAGCAACGAAGGCGACGCGAACTACGCCATTTCGGACGAGTTTGACCTGATGCTTATCGACGGTGACGGCAATCTGATCATCACTTATGGGGTTGAAGTAGCAGGTGACTCCCTATGGTTGTCCAACTGGACCAGTCGCGTGCTGTACTTACGAAGCGACTGATAGGCCTGGGCATAGCACCCCCCTACGCCTCAAACCTACTCGCGGCTTTGATATCGAAACGATTCTTACGATCCCCATTGATCTTCGGGACGGGCATAGGATACTTGCCGGAGAAACAGCTTGAGCAGAATGATTTCTCGCCAAGGGATTTGAGGGAGAGCATCCCTTCCAGGCTCAGGTAGCGCAGGGAATCGACCGCGAGATACTTCTCGATCTCGGGGACAGTCATGTTCGCGCCGATCAGCTCTTTTCGGGTCGGCATATCAATCCCGAAAAAGCACGGCGAGATAATCGGCGGCGACGACACGCGGAAATGGATCTCCTTCGCGCCGGCATCACGAATCATCTTCACCAGTTTCTTCGAGGTCGTGCCGCGCACAATCGAATCATCGACCACCACGACACGCCGCCCCTCAAGCACCCCGCGCACGGGATTGAACTTCACCTTGACATCGAGATCGCGGATCGACTGGCCGGGATCGATAAAGGTCCGTCCGACATAGTGGTTGCGGATGAGGCCGATTTCGAACCGGATGCCGGATTCCTCGGCATACCCGAGGGCGGCGGTGTTGGCGGAGTCGGGAATCGAGATGACGATGTCGGCGTCGACCGGGTGCTCCTGCGCCAGGCGCCGTCCGAGGCGACGTCGGACCTTGTCGACATTCTCGCCGAAGATCTTGGAGTCGGGGCGGGAGAAGTAGATGTATTCGAAGACGCACAGGGCGCTGGGCTGTTTTTTGAAGGGGAAGGTCGATTTCAGGCCGCCGGCGCCGATTTCGAGGACCTCGCCCGGTTCGATGTCGCGCTCGTATTTCGCGCCGATGAGGTCGAAGGCGCAGGTTTCGCTGGCGACGACCCACGAGTTGCGGATCCGTCCGAGCGCAAGCGGGCGGAAGCCGAACGGATCGCGGGCGGCGATGAGGTGTTCCTCGGTGAGGAAGACGCAGGAGTAGGCGCCCTTGACTTTCAGGAGGGCGTCGCAGATCTGCTCGACGCGGGTTTTCTTGCGCGATTTGGCGGCGAGGTGCAGGATGATTTCGGTGTCGGAGGTGGTCTGGAAAATCGAGCCGGCGTCGTCGAGCTTGGAGCGCAGTTCGGTGGAGTTGGTCAGGTTGCCGTTGTGGGCGACCGCGAGATAGCGGCTGCGGTTGGTGATCAGAAACGGCTGGATGTTTATGAGCGACGAGGCGCCGGTGGTGGAGTAGCGGGTGTGGCCGATGGCGCGGTTGCCGGTGAGGGATTTGAGCACGGCTTCGTTGGCGAAGACCTCGGAGACGAGGCCCATGCCTTTGTGGTAGTGGATGGCGCCGTTGTTGGCGGTAACGATGCCGGCGGATTCCTGTCCCCGGTGCTGGAGGGCGTAGAGGCCCAGGTAGGTCAGTTCGGCGGCCTTGGAGTGGCCGAAAATGCCGAAGACGCCGCAATGATCGTGTATCGCGTTTTCCACCATGCTGTTAACTCCTTGACCCCGGAAAAGCCCTCAATCTATCGTGTTGAGGGTCAAAAGTCAACGTCCGGCACCACGAATATTTGCATATGTGAATTCGGGTGCAGAGACTAGTTGTACACCCCGGGGGGCGCGACAGATAGCGGCAGGTGAAAAATGGTGGCTAAGGGGTTGAAAATACTGTATGTTCGGTTGTACTTCACAGTTACCACCCACCGCGGAGGTCTTGTTCCACAGGGCACCGCATTTGCTCGATCAGGCAGTAATGGACGCGAATCAGCCGCAGGACGGTCAGAAACTGGACAGGTTCGGGATAATCCGGAGCCTTGCGCTGGAGGCGGCCGGGGGAGTCGATCCCCGGGCGGCGTTCCAGGCGGGGTTGAGCCTGACGGTGGAGTTTGTGGGGCTGACCGCGGCGGCGCTGGTGATCTGGAACGAGGATCATGTCGTCACGATCAATGTATCCCACTCGAAGAGCGACGACTACCGCAGAGACCTGGATGAGCTCGAGCGGGAGTTGTTCGACCAGTTACGTCGGACACAGCGACTGGTGTCGGCGTATATGTCGTTCGATGGTGAGCCACCGATGCACGCATTCACGCTGCCGCTGAAGTACGGGAGCAAGACCTACGGGGCGGTGATAGGGATACAGGAGGGGCCGAGGACGATCGTGTCGGAGGAGACGCTCCTGGAGACGCTGACCGCGCTGTTGGCGTTGACCTACGCGGCGGGGACGAAGGAGCGCGAGGCGACGAATGTCAAGGATGCGGTCGAGAAGGAGCGCAAGAGCGCGGTGATCGAGACGGCGGTGACGGTGAATCATGAGGTGAACAATCCGCTGACGGCGATACTGGGCAATGTGCAGTTGCTGCTGCTCAAGCGGGATGATCTGGATGATGAGTTGAAGGGGAAGTTGCGGATAATCGAGGAGTCGGCGCTGAAGATCAAGGATGTGACGCAGAAGTTGATGCGGTTGACCTCGCCGCGGTCGGTGGATTATTCGAACGGGACGAAGATGATAGATCTGGAGGATGGGAAGTAAGGAGGAGCGACATGCGGCAGATGAGGACATCTGCCGCGCACAGGTCCGTCATGCTTCGACTCCGCTCAGCATGACGGTAAGGAGTCACCCTGAGCGAAGTCGAAGGGTGACGATGGGTGAGGAAGCCGGCTGTAGGCCGGTTTTTTTGTGGGGGGGAGGGGATGGATCCCGGGTCGTCGCCCGGGATGACAATTTCCAATCGTTATTGTTGGGTCAATGTCAGGACCATAAAGGTCCTGACCTACAAGAAGAGGATCGTTTCAGTCGAACCCGCAGCAAGCTGTCGGCGACCCGGCCGGTCGTTCGATTAGGCCAATGTCAGGGCCGCGAGGGGGCCGGCCGACGAGATTCCTGACGTACATGAAGTCAGGTGGCGGGGTCGGAGGTAGAGGCTGGGCAGCCGCCTTCAGGAAGCACGGGGAACAGGTTTGGCGCGTGGGAGATGGACTGATCGGAGAATTCTCTGATAGAGGGAGTAACGCGCTTGGAAATGTAGCGACTTCCCATGAGGCGGAGGAGGGCCGAGTAGTTGACGCGAAACGTGAGAGTGTCGCCGACATGCAGGCCATCGGGATCATCGCCGAGATTCACGACCGTGACATCGCTGGAAGCGCCGGCTATCGAATAACTGGGGTTGACCGGAGTCAGGCCGCTGATGTCGGTATCCAGCTGACCGATCGTGATGAGGGCGCGATAACCGCGGGCGCCGGGAGGGATATCATCGTTCCCGGCAGTGGTCTCGCTCTGGAAGGGCTGAGTGGCGGCGGTTTCGCCCATTGGCACGAGCCCCTTCTCCTTGATCTCCGCAATCTCCGCATCGAGCAGAATGGCGTCATCGCGCAGGCCGGGGAGCGTTCCCCCGTTGACGAGGTCGGTGCCGAGGAATATCGCCTCGCCGATGCGGAAATGGTTGATCGCCGCGGGAAGTTCGCCGTTTAGCAGCAGCGGCAGAACGACGGAAGATCCGGCGGAAATAATGGGAAGGCGGCAGCCGAACTTGAGTTCGAGCAGCTCCCGGTAGAGCGCGAGCTGCGTGAACTGGTCGATCGACGGTACGACGCCGGCGAGGCAGCCGAGATTGGCGCCGATCCCGAGAACGCGGATATTGGAGAGGCTGAGGACATCTTCGTAGAACTGAAGCAGGGAGCCGGGAAGGATCCCCTCGCGAAGATCGCCGAGTTCGATCATGATAACGATGCGGTGGGTCGTCTTCCGGCCGCGGGCTTCGTCGTTCAGGGCCCGGATGGTGCCGAGCTCACTGTTGAGACTGACATCGGAGAGGGCGGCGACATGGGGTACCGAGGAGAGATCGGGGATGCGCAGGTACCATGTCTCGAACTCCGGGACGATGCGTTCGATGATGCGGATGTTTTCAAGACGGGAGTCGCCGATGGACCGGACGCCCATGAGCTGGAGGGCGTTGATCGTCTCGGCGTGGCCGCAGAGCACTTTGGTGACCACGGTCCAGGAGGCATTGTGCGAATTCATCCAACCGCTGATGACGGCGAGGTTATGGCGGAGCATCGCGAGGTCGATGGTAACGCAATTCACGGCTTGTACCTCATTTCGGCGTACTTGCTGGTGAAGCCGATGCGTTCGTAGAGGCGTTTGGCCGGGTTGTCGTACTCGACATGCAGTTTCACTCCGGCCGGGCACAGGCTCAAGGCATGGTCAATTATGACGCGGCCGATCCCTTTGCCGCGCATGGAGGGGCCGACAGCGACAAAGAGGAGAACATCCTCGGGAATGTAGCCGCTCATGCCGGTGTGGAGCATGACGAGCGCGCCTACGGGCTGTCTGTCAATTTCGGCTACGAGAATAAAGCCGCCGGCAGCACCGTTTTCTCCCATGGCATACGCGAGAGCGCGATTGATATCGGGGACTGAGTCTTCGTAGGGTTTGAGGCTTTCGTGCAGAAAGGTCGCGAGTTGACCGCGGCCAAGCCAGGAGGGGAACTGATCGGATTTGTGGATTTCGTGTATGTGAGTCGTGGTGGTGGTGTGGTTCTGCACCATGGTTTCTTCTCCTTGTTGCAGTATGCGGCAAGACAGGCCGCGGTTGACGATTATCGGCGGCAGGGTACGGGGATTCGATTACGCAGGCAAACCTCCTTGAATATCGAATATGCGAAGAACAGCAAAAGCGGATTAGTGAACGAAAAACACGAGGGATAGCTGCTCGACACTGTTTCTGTCTGTACCTTCAATATGGTCAAATTACTCGGAGAATCAAGCAAAAAAAGGGAAAAAAGCCGCGGACGATTATGGAGGGATTGCAGGGTTGCTATCTGCGGAAGATAGAGTGCTTTCCCGCTGACTTGTGTAGTGAATGGACCTACGCTGTCGCAAAGGAATGATCGTGGGGAGCGCAGCGAAGCAAACTCGCTTCTCAGTCAAACACGCAGAGCCGTGTTTGACCTGAAATAAAAAAGGCGGTCCGGGAAAGACCGCCTTGTCTGCTTCAGCATGTCACATCAGAACAGAAGAAAAGACTGGATCCCGGGTCGTTGCCCGGGATGACAGTATCTGGGAGTCGGTTTGGAATCCTGTCAGGCTCCAAGGAGCCTGACCTACTTTCTTGCTTTCATCAGTCGGGTTTCTCGGCGCGAAGCGCCTCGGAACCCGACCTACTACATCAAATATACTTCTCGATGAAGAGCTTCACCTGGGCATCGAGGGATTTGGCGAGGTCGGTGTAGGTCGCCATGTCGTTGTTCGTGCAGCAGGCGTTCATCTTCACGACGATCTCGTGCATGAAGGCGATGTCGGCGGCGACAGCATCCTTCTTGTCCTGCAACTCCACCGGCATCGTTTCGGGCGTGAGGGCGTGGAGTTTCGCCAAGAGCGTTTCGGTCGAGCCGACAATCCCCTCGGTGTTGTTTTTCGGAAGGTGCGTTTCGAGAATCAGATTCAGCGTGATGACGAAACCCTCGAACTGCGGGTAGTCGACCGGCAGGAGGGTGGCGGCGGCCATCTCGAAGGCGTCGTGCAGGTCGGGCATGATGCTGTAGACGAGATCCTTGTCGCCGGCGGCGGCGGCCTCGGCATAGGCGTTCACGAGGCGGGCGAAGACCTGGCGTTTGTCGGTGAAGGCCTGCTCGCGGGCTTTGGTCTTGAACTCGGGCTTCATCTCAGCGATCGGTTTGAACGCCTCGACGAATTTGGGGCCGGCGGCGAAGAGGGCCTCGAAGTTGGAGTCGGGCCAGGCCTGATGCCAGGTGGGCGCCATGATTTCGTGGAACGCGCCGAACGGATTGTGGCCGGCCTCGGCGGCGCGGTCGGCGGGGCAGGTTTGCCCAGTTGCGGCGGGCTGGTCGGACGCGAACGCGGCGGTGAACGCGAGTCCGACAAGAGTGATGAGGGTGAGGAGAGTTTTCATGTGGTCTTCCCGGATATGAGTTACGTTCGATAAATGTTTCTCACGAGAAAGACTGGATCCCGGCTTTCGCCGGGATGACATTCGCCAAGGTTGGCGTTGGGTCAATGTCAGGCTCCAAGGAGCCTGACCTACGAAAGACAAAGACTGGATCCCGGCTTTCGCCGGGATGACATTGTCTATAGTCACATCGTCTAAGAGCCCAACGAAGTCCGTGGCAGGAGCCTGGGGGCTCCTGCCCTACATTGATCAATCAGGTTGACGTTTATCAGCGTCGACGTTTATCTATCTGGTGACTTTAACTATCAGATGACGTCTATCCATCAGATGACGTTGGTCTCCTCGACCGCGACACCGGCGGCGAACCGATCGAGCGAGAGGGGCGTGATGTCGATCGAGGTCGGTTTGCCGACGATTGACTCGGCCGTGACGAGGCCGGCGGCCGGGGCGTGCATGAAGCCGTGGCCGGAGAAGCCGGTGCAGTGGAACATGCCACCGACTTTCGGGTCATAGCAGATCACCGCGTGGTGGTCGGGCGTGGTCTCATAGAGGCCGGCCCACTGGTTGGCGACCTCGATCTCCTCGAGGAGTTCTTCCTTCACGCGCAGCATAACGCGCTCGAGGATCTGGTCGGTGTAGTCGGGGTCGACCGAGATATCGAAATTGGGCTGCACGCCGGGCTGGGCCCAGCCGAAAAGCATCCCGCGGGATTCCTTGTGGAAGTAGAGGCCGGACTTGACATCGACGACCATCGGGAAGAACGGCTGCACCCAGCTGAGCTCGCCGGTGGTGACAATCTGGCGGCGGATCGGTTCGACCGGGCAGGTGCCGCCGGCCATGTTCGCGATGACTTTGGCGTACGGGCCGGCGCAGTTGATCACCAGCGGGGTATCGATTTTGCCGTTGTTGGTCATGACCGAGGCGACCTTGCCGCTGTTGGTCGTAATGCCGGTGACCTCGGTTTCGAACGCGATCTCGACGCCGTTGCGGCGTGCGGCGTGTTCGTAGCCGGTGAGGAACTCGTGCGGGTCGCCGAGGCCGTCGTCGTTGCAGAAGGTGGCCATTTTGACGTCGTCGGTCACTATGTGCGGGGCGTACTGCGCGATGTCCTCGGGTTTGAGCAGGACGGCGTTGAGGCCGAGGGAGCGCTGGAGGTTGTAGGCCCTGGTGAAATCGGCGACCTCGGTGTCGGTCTGGCAGAGGAACATGTAGCCGACCTGGTCGAAGAGGGCGTCGGAGCCGGTGTCCTCTTTGAAGCGGCAGAAGAGCTTCTCGGAGAGCATGGACATCTGGATGTTGATTTTGGTGGAGAACTGGGCGCGGATGCCGCCGGCTGCTTTGGCGGTGGCGCCGGTGCCCAGCAGCTGTTCTTTTTCGAGGACGATGATCTGGCCGTACTTTTCGCGGGAGAGGTAAAAAGCGACCGCAAGGCCGATAATTCCGCCTCCTACGATGACTGCGTCGGCATGGCTACGCATGGTGTCTACCTCACAGGCAACAACTCAGGGACTCGTGAAATTTTTCACTAACAAGGTATTCGTTCCCGATGCCTTGTCAAGGGGTTTCGGGGTAAGTTTACGGAAAAACGGGGGGGGGGCAAGGGGGAATTGGGGGGGAGGGGGGCCCGTATGGGCTGCCCGCAGCAGAGCTGCGGGTTACTCGCTCACTCCTACATTTATTCTTGCATCTACGCCGCATCCGGATACATTCGGCTCATATGATTCCAACGATGGCACAACGGATGTGGAACCGGTTTACGCAGTCGCCGACACAGGTGATTCTCACCCTGGCAGTGTTCGTGGGGTTGGCGACCGCGGGCGGCGCGCTTCTTTTCGGATTTCTGATCCGGACAGCCAACCACGTGTTTTTCGGCCTGACCGACCAGATGCTCGCGGAGAGCCTTGGCCAGATGCTGGGGCATTTCGAATTCAAGTGGTGGTTTCCGGTGATTCCCGCGCTCGGGGGATTGATTGTCGGGCCGATCGTGTTCAAGTTCGCGTACGAGGCGAAAGGGCACGGCGTGCCGGAGGTGATGAACGCGGTGGCGCGGCTCGGCGGGATTATCCGACCGCGGGTGGCGGCGGCGAAAACGATAGCGTCGGCGATCTGTATCGGCTCGGGGGGATCGGCCGGGCGCGAGGGGCCGATTGTGCAGATCGGCTCGGCGATCGGGTCATCGATAGGGCAGCTCTTCCGCATGTCCGGCGACCGGGTAAAGATCCTGGTCGGGTGCGGGGCGGCGGCCGGAATTTCCTCGGTGTTCAACGCGCCGATCGCGGGGGTAATCTTTTCGCTCGAGATTATTCTCGGGG
>JBGSIV010000227.1:0-29520 GCA_041742355.1 Candidatus Zixiibacteriota bacterium | reverse complement strand
ATTCGCCGGGCGCGACGGATTCGGCCGGTGGTTTCCCCGTTCCGGCGGCTGGCGTTCGTCCGACAGGCGCCCCACCTGGCCGGGCTGTTTCTCTCGGCCAAGCGCGCCTACCGGGAGCTCGAGCGCCTGAACTCCCGGATTGCGCCATGAGGGAGCGGACCCACGGAGCGTGACGGGAGCGGCGAGCTCCCGTCATCTATGGTCTAGAACGACCAGTTGACTATGGGGAAGACGGGGAACTGCCCGCCCTGTTTGATGATGTTCACCAGGCCGATCTGCAGCCCCCTCATGGTCACGGCATAGTTGACGAGCCCGAGCTGGAATCCGCTGGCATGGCCGGCGTAGTTCACGATTCCCCACTGGAATCCTTCGAAATTGCCCTTGGTGAGGTTCACGGCGGTGTTCTGCCAGCCCATGAAGTCGGCATCGTTCAGGCCGACGAAGCCGAACTGCACACCGACCGATCGTCCCTCGGTCGAGTGGTTGACCAGACCCCAGTCCAGCCCGCTGACGTACTTGTTTTTTCCGTAGAGCAGACTGAGGCGGATGCCGGCGATAGCCTCATCTTCGGAAATGAGCTGAACCGGCGCAAAGAGCGAAAGCTGGATGGGCTTCTCCTGGGCGAGCAGCGGCTGGGCGAGAAGCACGAGAGCCAGGATCGAAACCCCGAGTAGCAGGCGCAGTGTTTTGGACATACCTTCCTCCATCTGTCGATTCCCGCCGCAGCGGGCAGGACTTAAGAGAGAACACGGAACCGTGATTTCATTGGCACGCAGTGGCAGATTCACCCCAGATGCTCCTCCAAAGGTATATCGATAGGACTCTCGTGTAAACGACTTTGATGGAAAGGGCGGTTCCCGGATTCAAAAGGAACGGGCAGGTCGGCGTGACCTGCCCGGACAAAGACTGCTGTCTTCAAAGGATCGGCTACTACTTGCCGGCCGCCAGCTTCTCGACTCTTACGGCGAGATCCTCGAGTTGCCTTTTGAGGTTCGCGTTCTGGCTTTGGAGTTCCTGGTTCTGGCGGTGCAACTCTTTGATCGCGGCGAGGGCGACGCCGGAGGGGTCGACGGTGGAGATGGCGGTGGTGTCGCCGCCCAGGCCGAAGGCCGCGGCGAAATCCTGCGCGGTGGGGCCGATGTGACGGATGTCGGTGGAGTCGGCTTTATAGCGCCACTCGGTAATGGGGAGGGCGGAGAGCTGGTCGAGGAGCGCCTGGCCATCGACCGGGGTGAATTCAGTCTTCAGGTCGCGGTCGGAGGCGTTGGTCCAGGTGCCGCCGACGCTGCAGTAGGCGCCGTTGCCCAATTGGAGGGGGTACACTGGGTTTGTTGTGCCGATGCCGACGTTACCGGTGGAATCGATGACGAGGCGATAGGACGAGGAGTTGGCGATGGAGAAAGCGCCGGGTCCGGTACTGGTGCCGGTGGCGCCGGCGCGGAGGTACCAGGAGCCGCCGTTGGTGGCGTAGTTGGTAATAGCAACACAGGCGTTCTTGCCATGTGCGATGTTGTCGGAACCGAACAGATGCAGGCGCGCTTCCGGAACGTAGTCCCAGGAGCCAACAGCTATTGGGCCACCAGTGGTTTGCAGGTACAGCGGCTTCTTCCAGAAGCCGGTATTGACCCCTAACTTCCCATGAGCGTCACTGTACCCGGCCCACATGTAGTTCTCAGAGTCCTTGCCCACGGCGAGATAGGCAGGGCCCGCGTCATTCCCGACCACAATTCCGGCACCCACGAATGAGACACCGGGGAGGATGCTATTGACAGTCAGCATCCCCTGATTATTGGACGCAGGGTCAATATTCGACCCGATGCCAATATGGGTGCCTCGGACATAAAGGTCGCCGGTGATATGGCCACCCGCGGCGCTGTCGACAGTAGCGACGCGCTGGGCGTACGGGACGCTGGCGAGGGGCTGGCGGGGGGACAACTCCGGATCGGCGCCGACTCTGACGCCAAGCCAGCGGGAGGCTGTGCTGAATACGTTGCTGCTGATCGGTGTTACCGAGCCCAGTTGCACGGAGAATAGGCCGCCGGCGCCAGTGGTGATGGATTGTGTTTCCTGCCACTTCACCATGCCACCGGAGGAGGCGTCATAGATGGTGAACTGGACGGAGTAGGTGCCGACCAGCGGCGTGCCCGAGGCGTTGGTCAGGCGGCCCTGGTAGTTCATGGTGCCGGGGACGGTGGCGCCGACAGTGACCGCGAGGGCGGTAACCATCAGCAGGGTCAGGATGAAAAGAAGCCCGGTGGTGCGATTCATGGATGTTGCTCCTGAAGACTAGGTACGCGAAAGTCAATGTTGACGTATTCTGGGTGCCATAGACGCGGTACAGGGGAGTACTGCGACGCTTGCCCATATAAGATAGACAAATGTACCCACTGTCCAACAAGAAAGATCGGGTGATTAGTTGGTAGGGCGATTCAGTGGACCAGCCTGGTGGCCGGGCATGAAAAAGCGGAGAGGCAGGGATTTGAACCCTGGATAGGTTTCCCTATACACGCGTTCCAGGCGTGCGCCTTAAGCCGCTCGGCCACCTCTCCGTATAGTAGAACTAGCGATGTCGTTGTCCGATGGGGCGATGACGACGGGAACGCCGCGATCGGCCGGCTGTCGGACCCCGATAAGGTACACGAAATCGGTCAAAAGACAAGGGATTTTCGGCGGTGGGGACATCGGGCCGTGCAAGGACAAACGGAGGCAAGCCTCGCCAGAGAGCGACCGAGTCGGCCTATTGTATCGCGGCAGATGAGGACATCTGCCGCGCACGTAAGTTGTGGACATCTGCCGCGCACGTGAGTTGTGGACATCCGCCACGCACGTAGGTTGTGGACATCTGCCGCGCACGGAGTACGTCAATGGCAGAAGCCTGGGGGCTCCCTGCCCTACGACTTGCTGGTAACGGGGGCGGTGGCGATACGGCGGAGCTGGTGGTGGGGAGTGAAGAAGCGGCGGACGGTCAGTTCGACCGCGACGATCGACGTGATCGTGGTGGCCGAGAGAAGCATGTAGGCGACGATGATCTGCAAAAGGACAGCCTCGAGCGGGTCGGCGCCGCCGAGGATCATGCCGGTCATGGCGCCGGGGAGGGCGACGATGCCGACGGTCTTCATGAAATTGAGCGTCGAGGTCATGCCGGTCGTGGCGGCGTCGCGCTGGAAACCGCGGGAGGCCTCGCGCCAGGGTTTACCCAGCGCCAGCGAGGTTTCGATCGCCAGCGTGTTGCCCCGGAGATCAGAGGTGAGGCGCGCCATCGCAAGCGCAGAGGCGTTCATCGAATTGCTGATGATCATACCGCCGAGGGGGATCACGTAACGCGCGGTGAAAGGAATGATGTCCACCAGGAGCATGACGGCGATGGTAACGACCGAGCCGGACGCTATGGCGAGCCACGCGATAGGAAACGTGCGGTCGAGCCTCTTGACGCGCTCGATCGACGTGTAGGCGCCGGTGGTCATCATGACCAGCACAGTCAGGACAATGAGCCACCAGCTGTCGATGTTGAAGATGAACTCGAGGGCGTAACCGACCGCGACCAACTGAATGAAGGAGCGGACGGTGCCGAGGGACATGTCTTTGGTGAGGTTAAGCTTCCAGTACCGGCTGACCACGATCGCGATAACGACCAGGACCAGCGCAAGGCCGACCTGCACAAACGTGGGACCGTTACCGACGCCGTTCATCGCAGTTCCCTCGATTGATAACGCTTTCCGAGCGGCGTGGACGGATTGTTGATGACCTCGCGGCTCGGGCCGGATTCGATGAGTCTCCCCTGCACCATGAGGAGGGTCTCGCCGCCCATGCGCAGCGCCTGGTCGGGATGGTGGGTGACCCAGATGACAGTCAGGCCGGTGCGCTCGACTATGCCGCGAACGGTGGCTTCGATTGCCTCCGTGATGCTCGGGTCGAGGGCCGATGTCGGTTCATCGAGCAGTACAATCTCCGGGTTGGTGGCGAGAAGCCGTCCGAGAGCAACCCGCTGCTTCTGGCCCACCGAGAGGGGTTCGGTGTCGGCGTCGATGAGGGCGTGGTCGATCTGGACGAGATCGGCGAGGCGGCCGGCGATCTCCTCGGTGCGGGCGCACTCAGCATAGAAAAAGTTGTCGCGGACAGTCCCCTCGAACATGTGCGGGGTCTGGAAAAGGTAACCGATCTTGCAGCGCAGGCGGGTCGGCGGGAGTTCGCGGATATCGATACTGTGGAAAAGGATTTCGCCGGATGAAGGGTCGTCGAGGCGGTTGAGCATCCGCAGGAGCGAGGATTTGCCGGCGCCGGAGGGGCCGATAATAGTGTAAATCTGTCCCTTTTTAAACTCGGCCGAGAAATCCTCGATGATCGTTTTGTCGCCGATTGTGCGCGTGACGTGCCGCAGTTCGAGGATGGTGTCGGCCACGGGGTCACTCCTTGAGCGGGTCCTCGAAGTACAGGAAGCGGTCGAGGAGCTTGATGTACTCGGACCAGCCTGCCCCCTGGCGTTCGCGGATGCGGTTGATGGCGTCGAGCTTGGAGTCGACTTCATCGCAGTAGTACAGGACGAAAGCCTCGGCCATCATCGGCCTAACCGGCGTCTCGTATTCTCCCTGGTGCGACAGGAGCAGGTGGCGGAGTTTGGTCAGGAGGGTCGGCTGGAGCGCTTCGATCTTCGCGGCGCGTTCGCACACCCAGACATCGGCGATGCAGATGTGGCCGACAAGCCGTCCCTCGTCGGTGTAGTCGATAGCCGCGCGCCCGTAGTACGTGTTGACTTTGCCGAGGTCGTGGAGGAGGCCGCCAAAGATGAGGTAATCCCGGTTGAGAAAATCATAGCCCTGGGCGATACGAAGGGCGAGTTCGCCGACATTGGCGGAGTGTTCGGCGAGGCCGCCGATGAACGCGTGGTGCCAGAGTTTGCCGGCCGGGGAGTTGAGGTACTTCTCGAAGAACGGCTCGTCCTCCCAGAACGACATGACAAGGCGCTTGATGCAGCTGTTCTCGATCTGGCCGGTGAGTTTGAGGATGCGGGCGCGGCGTTCCTCGAGAGACTGCTTCGAGTGCGGGAGGATGTCGTCGAGGGAGTACTCATCATCGGCGGCGGCGCGGATTCGGCTCACCGCGAGCTGGGGGCGGCCGTTGTACTCGCCGACTCTCCCCTGCACCTTCACCACCATGCCCTCCTCGAGATCGTTGAGGCAGAAGACATCGGGTTCCCAGACCACGCCCGCGATGCGGCCGGAGGCATCACCGAACTCCAGCGAGATGAACTTCCCCTTGGAGTACTCGCGAACCTCGCGTTTGCGCACGGCGTAGTAGGCGACGACGGTGTCGTCGACGACCAGCTCGCTGATCTTCTTCGGCTGCATGCTGTCAACATACGACAGGTCCACAGCGGGCGCAAGAGGGCTGCGCACGGGAAGGGGCTACTTTTTTGAGGTGCGGATGGGCTGGGCGGACTTCCAGCCGGTATCGGGGAGGCGGTCGAAGAGGGAAATCTGACTGTCGGCCGACGAAGTGTCGCAGTAGGTGATTTCGTCCAGCAGCGAACCATCGCGGCGGATGTGCAGCACGGCGAAGCCGCGGTTGATGAGCAAGGGGGTGATGAGGAGGCGGCGGTGGCACTCCGATGGGTCTTCCTCGGCGCACATAATCGCCACACGGTGGCGACGGCCTTCGGCGACGAGTTCGTTGATACCGTGGAGGAAGTGCGGCGACCGGGAAAGCAGGCCGTAGAGAACATAGCCTTCGGGGTCGTAGAAACGGTCATCGTCGGGTTTGCCACCCAAAAGGTCACCGAGGTAGCGATAGCCGATACCGACTTCGGTGACCGCGGCTTCGAGCCGGGCTTTGTTGAAGTGCGGAAAGAAGCGGGAGTAGGGGCGGGAGCGGACATCGACGAGGAGTTCGATCGCGTGAGTGCGGAGGAGGTGGAGAAAGTGGTCGAGCGGGTGGTTGGAGTGACCGAGCGTGAGAATTATGGGTTGGCGTTTGGTCATGGTGATATCTTGTACGGATAGAGAGGCCGATTGGGTCCGGTAAGGCGGAAGTCAAATCACTCGAAGCGGTAGTGATGGATTGAGGTCATTGCGATCGTGCGGGTCAGTAATGTTGCGAAGGGTAGCAGAAGGGATTTGACCTGCGCCTGATTCTCATCGCGGCCTCTCCCCTGTGCTCTGGATCGTACGGGCGAACCCCTCGGGATCGGTGGCACCTTCGGTATTGAGCAGCAGGATGCGGGAGGCCGGGCTGAGGCCGAGAAACTCCCGGGCGGGTGCGAGGTCATCGGCCTGCAAGAGGGCAAGCAGCGCGGCAAGTCCGGCGGCGCCGGATTCGCCAGACGTAATGCGCGGGTCGGCCGTTCCGTTGTTGTCGACGGCCGGATGGTAGTAGCGGCGCATCGCCTCCCAGGCGTACGAATCCTCCATCGCGACAAACAGATCGGTGGCATCGCGGACAATCGGCCAAGCGATGGCGGATGGCACGCCGCAGTTGAGACCGGCCATGATAGAGGTGAGTTTGCCCCGGGACACAGCCGGTGAGCCATCGGGGGTGCGGGCCGACTCGAGCAAACAGGCGGCATCGGTTGGCTCGAGGCAGACCAAGTTCGGACGACGGGCGCCGTAGCGGCCCACGTAGTACCAGATAGCCCCGGCGGCGAGGGCGCCAACCCCGCCCTGCAGAAAGACGAGGTCGACCATCGGGTCATCGGGGGCGTGGATGACCGTCTCCATCTCGCGGAACATGCTGGTGTACGCGGCCTGAATCCACCCGGGGATCTGGTCGTAGCCGGGCCAGGAGGTATCGGAGACGATCTGCCAACCGTTGCGGGCGGAGTCGGCCTTGATCTTTTCGACCGCGTCGTCGTAGGTGCCGTCGATGACTTCCACTGTGGCATTCTCGCGGCGGATGTTCAGAACGCGGGCCGGGACCGTGCCCCGGGGCATGTAGATGACAGCGCGCAGGCCCAGTGTACGGGCGGTCCAGGCGACGCCCCGTCCGTGGTTGCCGTCGGTGGCGGTGGATAAAGTCAGGTCGCCGAAATGGGCGCGCTGGGCGGGGGTGAGGGTCAGGGTGTCGCCGAACGGCTGGCCGGTTTCGGACTCCCAGCGGGCTTTGAGATACCGGTAGACGGCCCAGGAGGCGCCGAGAACTTTGAACGCGTTGAGACCGAGGCGGTGGGATTCATCCTTGACGAGGATCTCCCCCACCCCGAGCTCCCGGGCGAGGCCCGGCAGGGAAACCAGCGGTGTCGGGGTGTAGCCGGGCAGGGTCCGGTGGAAAGTCAGCGGGTCGTTGTCGGCACATGCGCCTACCAACGAATGGCCCCCGGCCGGGGAAGCCTGCCGAAAAGGGTTGATCACGTAGTCATTCATGCGGTATAGGTACGCAGACGGGAACGGGAAGTAAAGTACGGGCGGGGGAATTCAACCTTTGCGGCCATATGTATAAGCATTATATTCGCTTGCATTTATGAAAAAGCTGACACGCTACATACTCATCGAGCACATCGCGCCGTTTCTCTTCGCCTTTTTTACCATTACGTTTCTGCTGGTCATCGACTACGTCCCCAAAATTATCGACCACGTGATTGACAAGGATCTGTCGATCTGGGTGGCGCTCGAACTGGTGGGATTGAACCTGGCGTGGATGCTGGCGCTCTCGGTGCCGATGTCGGTGCTGGTGGCGGTGCTGATGGCGTTCGGACGGCTGACCTCCGACATGGAGATCACCGCCATCAAGGCCTCGGGGATCAACCTCCTGCGGATCATTCTGCCGCTCCTGGTGGCGGGGGGCGCCATCACCTACGGCATGATCCAGTTCAACGACCGGATCCTGCCGGACCTGAACAAGCAGGCGCGGCACCTGTGGGGGGATATCGCGGCGATGCGCCCGACGCTCGTGTTCCGGTCGGGAATATTCATCACCGACATTCCCGGGTACCTCGTGCTGATCGACGATATCGACCACAAGACCTCGCGGGTCGATGGCGTGCGGATCAACGAGACGAAGAATGCGCGGCAGCCGAGAATCATCGTGGCCGAATACGGCTACCTGCAGATGCTCAACAACAACCGGACGATGCAGTTCACGCTGTACAACGGCGAGGTACACGAGCTCGACACGGAGAAGCCGGAGAACTACCGTCGGACGGACTTCGAGTCGCAGGTGATCAATATCGGGGAGACGGGGTCGGAGTTGAAGCGGACCGACAGCGAGTACCGCACCGACCGCGAGATGGGACTCGAGCAGATGCGGGGAAATGTCGAGCGGGCGCAAGCGGCGATACCGCCGTTCGAGGAGAAGATCCAGGCGTCGCTGGCGGCGCGGGCAGATATGCTGTTTGCCGACACGTTTTCGTGGCCGATGAAAGATGTCCGCAGCGACTCGGCGGCGCTGCATGTCGTGCAGCGGGACGCCGAAGCGCTGTCGCGGACCGTGGAGCGGAACCGCGAACAGGTCGCCGCGCAGCAGCGGATCGTGAACAAGTACCAGATCGAAATCTACAAGAAGTACTCGATTCCGGCGGCGTCGCTGGCCTTCATCCTGATCGGCGCGCCGCTGGCGGTGATGACGCGGCGGGGCGGGATGGGGGTGGCGATCGCGATTTCGATTCTGCTGTTCGTGGTGTACTGGGCGTTCCTGATCGGCGGAGAGGATCTGGCCGACCGCGGATTGATCAGCCCGTTTGTGGCAATGTGGTCGGCGAACATCCTGATCGGGGCGATCGGCCTGTACCTGCTGTACAAGGTGGTGACGGAGCAACCGGTGCTGGCCTGGCTGCGCGGGTCGAAAAAGAGGAAGTACGATGATTCTGAAGCGGCTTGACCTCTACCTGCTGAAAGGGTTCTTCCTGGCGCTGCTGGTGGTGACGGTGGCGGTGGGGCTGACGATCACGGTGATCAACGTGATCGAGGAGCTGCGCGATTTCATCGACCACAAAGTGCCGATCCTCTCGATTCTCGAGTACTACTTCCACTTCGGCGGGTGGGTGATAAAGTCATTCCTGCCGATGTTCATCCTGATCGCGAGCCTCTTCTCAGTCTCGATCCTGGCGCGGCGGAACGAGATCCTCGCGATGAAGGCCTCCGGGCTGTCGCTCTACCGCCTGGCCTTCCCCTACCTCCTCGTCGCGATCGGGCTCGCGGCGGGACACTTCTACTACAGCGAATACATCTATCCGCCGGCCAACCAGCGCCGGCTGGAGATCAAGGAATACACCATCGAGAAACGGTCGCGCCGCATCTCGACCCAGGTGACCAACATCTACCGGCAGATCGAACCCGGCTATATATACACGATCGAGGGATTCAATGTCGAGCGGGAGGTCGGAACCGGCGTGCGGGTGTACCTGACCTCGGAAAACCGCCTGCGCAAGATTATCACCGCCGACCGCATCGTCTACGCCGACAGCAACTGGACCCTCTTCGGCGGGATCGAGCGGACCTTTTCGCAGGAGGACGGGGAAACCTACCGGGAATTCCAGGTGATGCCGTTTTCGGATATCAAGGAGAAGCCGGAGGATTTCGCCAAAAAGATCGGCGACCCCGACGATATGGGGCTGCAAGAGTTGCAGGACTATATCGACCTGATGAAGCGAACCGGGGGACCATACCACCGGGAAATTGTCGATCTGGGGATCAAGTACGCCTTTCCCCTGTCGTCCTTCATTGTCGTGCTGATCAGCGTGCCGATTGCGTCCAATCCGCGGCGCGGCGGGCTGGCGGTGTCGATTTCGATCGGGGCGCTCATTTCGCTCGTGTATTTCGTGCTCTTCCGCGTGCTGCAATCGGCGGGCTACAACCAGAAGATCCCGGTGGAGGTCGCTGTCTGGGGGGTCAACGGGTTGTTCTTCCTGGTGGGAGTGTTCTTAATGCTCCGGGCGAGGAAATAGTGCCCGATCCCAACCACGAGCAAAACCGTCGGCTCTGGGACGAGATCGCCGACGTGCATTTCAACCATCCGGACTACCGCGTGCGGGAGTTTCTGGCGGGGTGGAATTCGCTCAAACCAATCGAGCGGCGCCTCCTGGGCGACGTGCGCGGCAAGTCGCTGCTGCACCTGTTCTGCCAGTTCGGACTGGATACGTTGTCTTGGGCCCGGCTGGGAGCAGAGGTGACGGGCGTGGATATTTCCGGGCGATCAATTGAGTTGGCCCATGAACTGACACGGCAGACGGGCCTGAAGGCAGAATTCGTGCGGTCCGATGTGGTTGAACTAACCGGAAAGATCGACCGGACATTCGATATCGTATTCCAATCGTATGGGACGCACCACTGGGTCGGCGGTCTTGACCGGTGGGCAAGAGTTGTCGCGCACCACCTGAAACCGGGCGGGACATTTCTGATGGTCGACATTCACCCGATCGCCACCGTCTACCTACAAGGTGTGTCATATTTCGAGCGGGAGGCGAAGCGGTACAACGACCCGGACTACGCGGACAAAGATTACGTACCCAGTGAAGAGTCGGTCGAGTGGCAGCACTCGCTGGGAGAAATTGTCACGGCGGTGATCGCAGCCGGTCTGAGAGTGGAACGGCTGGAGGAGTCCGACGGCCTGTGCTACCGCTACGGCGACGATTGGATCGAGCGCGAGGGGTACTGGTACCCGCCGGAAGGAGCGCCGAAGTACCCGATGCTGTTTGCCCTTGTGGCGCACCGAGACTAACAGGAAGGATTGTGTAGTGGTTATGGATACCGAACGGATGCAGGAGTTTCTTCGCCGCACCGAGCTGTTTCGGGAAGTGGATGCGGACGAGCTGCGGGCGCTGACGGCGATTGCCGAAGAGCGGCGGCTGGCCGACGGCGAGGTGGTCTTCCAGCAGAATGCGCCCCGCAAAAACGTGTGGGTGATCTGCGAAGGGGGCGTGGAGCTGTTCAAGACGACCGCCTGGGGCGAAGACAAGCGGCTGGCGCTGTTTGGAGTCGGGGATTTCCTCGGTGAAGGCGCGCTGATGGACGACTACCCGCACTCGACCTCGGCGCGGGCAGTCGGATCAACGGCAGTCGTGGTGATTTCGCGGGAGCGGTTCGGGCGGCTGGTGACCGAGCAGCCGTCGATCGCGATCAAGGTGCTCTCCCGCGTGGCGCGAGTGATTTCGCGGCGCATGCGGCAGACAAGCACCCGGGTGGTGAGTGCCGGGGCGCAGTACATTTCCGGGCGGACACGGACCGAGCGCGATCTTCTGGGTGAGCGCGAGGTGCCGTACGAGTTCTACTATGGGATCCAAACGTTGCGGGGACTGGAGAATTTCAATATCAGCGGGATATCGCTCATGCATTTCCCGGTGCTGATCGAATCGCTGGCGATGGTAAAGATGGCTGCGGCGAAAGCCAACTATGACCTGGGCGCGCTGCCGAAAGATATCGCGAATGCGATCGTGCAGGCGTGCCGGGAGATTATCGACGGCAAGTGGCATACGCAGTTTGTGGTCGACATGATCCAGGGGGGCGCGGGGACCTCGACCAACATGAACGCCAACGAGGTGATCGCCAACCGGGCGCTGGAGATTCTCGGCCATGAGAAGGGTGACTACAAATACTGCCACCCGAACAACCATGTCAATCTCTCGCAGTCGACCAACGACGTCTACCCAACCGCGCTGCGGCTCTCGCTCATATTCGGCAACCGTCGGGTGGTAAGTGTACTGCAAGGTTTGATTGATGCTCTCCGGGCCAAGGCAGCGGAGTTCCACCAGGTGATCAAGATGGGGCGGACCCAGTTGCAGGATGCCGTGCCGATGACCCTGGGGCAGACGTTCGAGGCATTTGCCATGACGCTCTCCGAGGAGATTACGCGGCTGGATCAAAATGTCGCGCTGTTTCTGGAGGTGAATCTGGGCGGCACGGCGATCGGGACAGGGATCAACGCCGATCCGGATTACACGGCCAAGGCGGTGGCGCACCTGCGGGAGATCTCCGGACTGGATCTGGTGGTCGCGCCGAACCTGATCGAGGCGACCTCGGATACCGGGGCGTTCGTGATGTATTCGTCGGCGATCAAGCGGCTGGCGGTGAAGCTCTCGAAGATCTGCAATGACTTGCGGCTGTTGTCGTCGGGGCCGAGGGCGGGGTTGCACGAGATCAATCTGCCGAAGATGCAGCCGGGGTCATCGATCATGCCGGGGAAGGTGAACCCGGTGATTCCCGAGGTCGTGAACCAGATCGCGTTCAAGGTGATCGGAAATGACCTCACGGTGACCATGGCGGCCGAGGGCGGGCAGCTTGAGTTGAATGTGTTTGAGCCGGTGATCGCCCAGTCGATTCTGGAGTCGATGGAGATGCTCAAGAAGGGGATGAACACGCTCAATTACCGGTGCATTCAGGGGATCACGGCGAATGTCGAGGTGTGCCGAGGGTATGTGGCGCATTCGATCGGGATTGTGACAGCGCTCAGTCCGGTGCTGGGGCACGAAGTGTGCGATACACTGGCGAAAGAGGCGGAGGAGTCAGGGCGCGGAGTGTATGAGCTGGTGCTGGAGAAGGAGCTCCTCTCACAGGACGAGTTGGATCGGTTGCTGACGCCGGAGAACATGCTGAGGCCGAGGCGGGGGTAGGGGAAAGGGGCGGACGGTCGCGAGGCATCATCCCGGCATCCGAGTTCACAGGTGAGGGGATTGCCGGTAGGTCCATAAGAAACGCGCGTACGCCGACAAGAGGCTCTGATGTTGCTGAGTTCGCCTTGACAAACAGGCGGGGGTGCCGTTAGTTCCATCGTCAGGGTTTCCGAATCGAATCATGGCCTTCAATCGAAGAACGTGGGAGATCACACGTATGAGTAGATCATCGTGCCTTATTATCCTAACATGCGTCTGTGCCTTGATCGTCATGGGCGCCTGCCACAAGAAATCGGTTGACTCACCAAGACCCGGCGGTCCTGTGGCCAAACTCATCTGGGATACCGATGGCGGGGGACAAATGCACTTCGAGATTACAGCAGCCGACTCAGTCTACGCTCTTCAGGTGGCATCGGTCCACTTCCAGGTTTGCGATACCGTGCTGTTTTTGACATCGGCTTCGCCTGATGTATACAACCTGGTGGATGACGTTTTCTCCGGGGAGGTTGTTCTGCAAGCCCACGACTATTCGGGGGACGGTGAGACCGGCACGTGGACAAAAATTATCCTGATTTACGAAACCGGCCGATGCGATACCTTGCCTATGAACCCCATCATTGATAGCCCATTGCATGCGATCGCAGAGTGGATAGGCAGCCCGTGCGACTGAGTGTTGCCGTAAGGAAATAGAAACCCCTGCCAAGGTTCGTTGATTCGGATTCTCTCCCCCCTACACCACTCCCTGCTCCAGCATCGCATCCGCAAGGCGCGTGAACGCGGCGATGTTCGCGCCGACTATCAGATTGCCCGGGCAGCCGTGCTCCACAGCGGTGCGCAGACAGCGGTCGTGGATCGCGCGCATCAGGTCGTGCAGGCGGGAGTCGATCTCCTCGGCCGACCAGTTGAGGCCGAGCGTATTCTGTGCGGTCTCGAACGCCGAGACCACGGCCGCGCCGCAGTTGGCCGCCTTGCCGGGGCCATAGAGGATACCTGACTCCTGAAGTACCATCGAGGCATCGGCCGTAAGCGGCTGGTTGGCCCCTTCGCACACACAGGTGCAGCCGTTGCGCAAGAGGGCCCTGGCGTCCTCGGTGTTGATTTCATTCTGCGTGGCGCAGGGGATGGCGATATCAACCGGGACATGCCAGATGTGCGGCCCCTCGGAGTAACTGCCGTCAAACTTCTCGACATACTCGCGCAGAGGGGCGCGGCGGTCGTTGCGCTGTTTCAAAAATTCCAGTTTCTCCCCCGCGATCCCCTGGTCATCGACGATAAAGCCGTGCGAGTCGGACATCGCGACCACTCTGCCGCCGAGCGTCGCGACCTTTTCGGCGGCATAGAGGGCAACCGTTCCGGAGCCGGAGATCGCGACACGCTTGCCCGCAAACGAGTCGTTGCGGGTGGCGAGCATTTCGGCGGCGAACCAGGCGCACCCGTACCCGGTGGCCTCGGGACGCAGCACGGTGCCGCCCCAGGCGGGCGCTTTGCCCATCACTCCCGAATCGAACGCGTTGCGGAGGCGTTTGTACTGGCCGTAGAGGAAGCCGAGTTCGCGGCGGTCGACGCCGATATCGCCGGCGAGGATATCGATGTGCGGGCCGACATGGCGGAAAAGCTCGTTCATGAAGCTCTGGCAGAAGCGCATGACCGCCTGGTCGGAGCGGCCCTTCGGATCGAAATCGGAGCCCCCCTTGGCGCCGCCCAACGGCAGCGTGGTGAGGCTGTTCTTGAGCGTTTGTTCGAACGCGAGAAACTTCAGGATACCGAGTGTCACGCCGGGGTGGAAACGCAGGCCGCCTTTGAACGGGCCGAGCGTGCTTGAAAATTCGACGCGGTAGCCGCGGTTTATCCTCACGCGGTTGTCGTCGTCAACCCACGGCACGCGGAAAATGATGACGCGCTCCGGTTCGACAAGGCGTTCGAGCAACGCGGCATCGCGGTAGGCGGGGTTCTTCTCCAGGACCGGGGCGACCGCCATGAGGGCGTCGTGGACCGCCTGGTGGAATTCCGGCTGGCCGGGGTGGGTGTTGCGCAGGTCGGCGATGAAGGATGCGACGAAGCTGGACATGGGCGTTCCTCACGTAAACCAGGCCGAGGGGCGATTCTTCGCTCCGAAGTCATGGACGGAATCATCGGTATATAGGCCGCCCGCGCGGAAAAGTCAAGGGCGACCGCATGAGCCAATGGCGCGCCGAATCCACCTCTCAGGAGGCAGGGGCGGCGCCTTCATCCACCACGACAACGGCGGCGCCGGTGAACCGACCGGCGCGAAGGTCGTCGAGCGCTACGTTGGCTTTCTCCAGCGGATAAGCGTGAACCTCGGTGCGAACCGGAACGAGCGGGGCGAGCCGCAGAAACTCCTCGCCGTCGCGGCGGGTCAGGTTGGCAACAGACTTGATCGAGCGCTCCTCCCACAGGAGCCGGTAGGGAAACGACGGGATATCCGACATGTGGATGCCGGCGCAGACGACGATGCCGCCTTTGGTTAGGGCTTTCAGGGCGGTCGGCACGAGGTCGCCGACCGGGGCGAATATAATGGCGGCATCGAGGGGGTCAGGAGGGATCTCCCCGGAGGGGCCCGCCCAGACCGCGCCGAGGTCGCGGGCGAACTGCTGGGATTCGGTATCCCCCTCGCGCGTGAAAGCGTAGACCTCCCGCCCCCGGTAGCGGGCGACCTGAATGACAATATGCGCGGCGGCGCCGAAACCGTAGAGCCCGAGCCGTGACGAGTCGCCGGTCATGCGCAACGCGCGGTACCCGATGAGCCCGGCGCACAAAAGCGGGGCGGCCTGCAGACTTGGATAGTCCTCCGGGATGGGGAAACAGAAACGCTCGTCGGCGACCGCGAACTCGGCGAAGCCCCCGTTGAGCTGGTAGCCGGTGTAGCGCGCCCTGTCGCAGAGGTTCTCGCGATCGGTGCGGCAGAAGTGACACTGTCCGCAGCTCCCCCCCAGCCAGGGAACGCCGACGCGGTCGCCAATCGCGTGCGTGGTGACACCGGCGCCGAGGGCGGCGACGCTGCCGACAATCTGGTGGCCCATGATGAGCGGGAGGGCCGGTTCAGGCAAATCGCCGTCGAGGACATGCAGGTCGGTGCGGCAGACACCGCAGGTGTGGACTTTCAGGAGAATCTGCCCGGGGCCGGGGGTCGGGTCGGGGAGGTGGCGGAGTTGAAGGGGGCGCTTCTGTTGTTCGAGAACCATGGCGCGCATCGAATGACCCTCCGGGTTACGTAAGCGGTGACGAAAATTCGCATCCGAACGTAGTGATTCGCGTACCAAAATGTAGGTGATTACAGAGGGGGATTCAAGCGATTTGGCGAAGAACCAGCATAGAGACCACGTTCTATCCAATTTCTGACGATACTTGACCAGTTAGTCCTTGACACTTTTGTCCATGACGCTTACTTTTTGTAAGTAGGACCAAAATGACGTTGACATGACATTCGTGGTCTCGTTGATAGTGTCTGATGGGATACCAGTGAAATTCGAGTAGGCAGTGAATTGGGGGCATGGTGTTTCGGCACAGTCCTTCTGCCGCTGCCGCTATCCAAATTGCATGCCATAGAAGAATGAGAAGCCCACGCTCGCCTGGATGAGTTGTCCGGGGTGCTGATGCATCCGGGGCGACCTGGTTCGGTCGGGCATCCGTTACACTCACCACTTGCTGCATAGGGGTGCTCGCGGTTCGCCGGAAGAGTCTCCTTTCTGAATTCCCCGGCGGTGTTGCGGCCGCTCCTGGAGCAAGATCATTCACGGAGGTTCGGAATGATCTATTTAATCGACCCGCAGGTTGTGGCGAATCGCCCGTGCACCTGCAAAGTCCCGAAGGCTCTCTACGGTATCGACATCTGATACCGCCATGGCACCGGAGGCGATAGCTGCCTCCGGTGCGATCTGATTTCAAACGCAGGGAAAGTGGAAAATTGCGGCTCCAAAGCCAGGCTCACGACGAGGTTGGCCGGGAACCACAACAGCATAACGATCGAAGGGAGGTGACTACATGATCTATTTAGTCGACCCGCAGGCCGTGGCGAATCGGCCGTGCAGCTGTCTGCGTCCCAAGGCTTTGTACGGGATTGATCCGATTTACATGTGATCGGAATGCTGATTGTTCTGCAGGCCGGACAGTAATACCGGCCTGCAGATCGACGGTCCGATGAATGGCCGGCCGTCGATGTGGTCCCTCGAACAGATAGGCGCATCCGAAATACGATGCGAACCAGCGTGGGGCAGAACCGGGCACTGCCCCGCGTCAAGAACTGCAAATGGCGGAATCAAAGCATGTCTACCGTGTCTCGCTATAACCATTTCCAGCGATGGCAGGACGGCTACCACATCGCCTACAACGCGTTTTCCGGAGCGGTTGCCCTGATGACCGACGAGAACTACGGGGTTTACGAAAACCTGGTCGCGAAGCTGCGCGGGCCCGGGGCGGCGGAGTTGACCGAGCCGGAAGCGGAACTTCTCAAGCAGCTGGAGTTTGGGGGATTCGTGCGGAAGGATGGTTTCTCGGAGTTCTATGACCTCCGGTTTCAGCACCACCTGAACCGCTACGACCGGACGGGGCTGGGACTGGTCATCGCGCCGACGATGGCCTGCAACATGGCCTGCGTGTACTGCTATGAGGAGAAAACGAAGCGGAAAATGTCGCCCGAGGTCAGAACGGCGCTGGTCGGCTTCGTGGAAAAGCAGGCGAAGCACCTGCAGAATCTCTCGGTCGACTGGTACGGCGGCGAGCCCCTGCTGGCCCTCGATGTCATCGAGGAGCTGACCAAGGCGTTCATGGAAATGGCCGAACGCTACCAGTACACGTACCGCGCCTCGATGGTGAGCAACGGCTACCTGCTGACGCCGGAGACGGTTGATCGCCTGGTGGACTGGCGGGTGACGTTCGTGCAGGTGACCCTGGACGGCCCGGCCCGGATTCACGACGTCAAGCGACCGCTGAAGAGCAAACGCGGGAGCTTCTACAAGATTATCGAAAATATCAAGTACGCATCGACCAAAATGACGGTCGGCATCCGGGTGAATGTCGACAAGTCCTTTACCCCCGACACGATCACCGAGCTGCTGGCCGAGTTGACGGCCGCCGGTTTGCGGGAACGTGTCGGCGTGCACTTCGGCATGGTTGAGGCGGCGTCGAAAGTGTGCGCGAACATTTCCGAATCGTGTTACGATTCGACGGACTTCTCGCATATCGAGGTCGATTACCACCGGCTCCTGCTGGAGCAGGGGTTCAGCATCGACAAGCTCCCGTCCCCCCTCTCCTCGTTCTGCATGGCGTCGATGATCAATTCCCACCTCATCGACCCGGAGGGATACTTGTACCGCTGCTGGAACCACGCCGGGCTGACCGAGAAAGCGTGCGGGCAAATCACCGAGGAAATGAACTACCAGCACCCGAATTTCCGGTCGCTGTTTGACTTCTCTCCCTTCGACAATGCCCGGTGCACGGAGTGCGACCTGCTGCCCATCTGCATGGGTGCTTGCCCCTCGCGCCGCCTCGAACGGGGATTGTCCGATGTCGAGGTGTGCGAAACCTGGAAGCACAACCTCCAGCCCATGCTGGAAATAATCGCGCGTTCCCGCCAGCAGGAGATGCAGCGCCGTTCGCAACAAGATCAATCGCAAATCGCCAATAAGGAGTAGCGCCATGACGGAGTACAAATTCTTCCCCCAGCAGGTCGTCTGGGAAATCACCTATGCCTGCAACATGCGTTGCCTTCACTGCGGCACCTCGGCCGGTGTCCCGCGAAGCGACGAGTTGACGACCGACGAAGCACTGGCGCTGATCGACGAATTGACCGGTCTGGGTTCGGAGGGGATTACCCTCTCGGGCGGCGAGCCGCTGCTGCGCAAGGACTGGCCCGTGCTGGCGGAGCGGATCGGAGCGAACGGGGTCATGCTGTATCTCATCTCGAATGCGATGCTGATCGACGAGAAAATCGTGGATCAGTTCGCGCGGCTGGGATTCCGCAACATCGGCATCTCCTTTGACGGATCCAAGGACATCCACAACTACATCCGGCAGCGCAACACGAGCTACGACAAGTGCCTGCATGCCATGAGCCTCATGACGGCCCGCGGCATTCGCTACGAGGCGGTCAGCCAGATTTCGAAGATCAACCTGAAGGACATGGATAACATCCACGCCGACCTGATCTCGGTCGGGTGTCCCCAGTGGCGGGTGCAGATGACGACCGTCACCGGCCGCATGGAACGGGAGATGGTGATGAACCTCGAGGAGTATGAGACGCTCGTCGACAAGCTCATCGAGTTCAAGAAAGACGACCGCATGGGCATCGACGTCGGCGAGAATATCGGCTACTACGGATGCAAGGGAACGGAGCTGTGGGACTACGGGGTGTTCCTCGGCTGTCGCGCCGGCCTCCGCATCGCCGGCATCTGCTCGAACGGCGACGTCAAAGGCTGCCTCTCGCTGCAGCCGGAGTTTGTGGAAGGGAACATCCGGGAACGGTCGTTCACGGAAATCTGGAATGACCCGACCAAATTCCTGTACAACCGCAAATTCACGAAGGGGACGGCGACGGGCGCGTGCCACTCCTGCCGATACCTCCCACTGTGCCGGGGCGGCTGCATGACCACGTCGGTCTCGGCCACCGGAGAGCGGGCCAACAACCCGTACTGCATGTGGCAAATCGAACAGAAGCGCGGCGAGCAGGCGATTGAACCGGACTTCATTCGGGAATTGCTGGAGCGGTTTCAGGAACCGCAGCCGTCGACGCAGAAGTAGCCTGGCGCGCTATACCTGCAGGTCACAACACTATGACGGCCGCTGTCGAAGCGGCCGTTTTTTATGACAGACGAAAGCGGACAGGCCTCCGGCGGAAAGTACTGAGGGGCAAACAGGGATTTACTTTGGCCCGGCAGCAGGCTAATATATGAGGCGGCGGCGCGACCGCAGACGAACGACACGACGGCGACAGCAAGGAAGGCACAGCAGACGTGGGCATGATACCGGACGCAACGACACGCAGGCGGCTCTGGCAGTATCTCAAGCCGTACTGGAAGCACGAACTGGTGCTGCTCCTCACGATGGTCATCGGGATCGCGCTCATGCTGGCGATGCCCTACGCCGTGATGTACATGATCGACACGCTCATCCCTCACCTGGTGGCCGAAGCGGAGAGCACGGGAGAGGTCGACCTGACGCCGATTCTGCTGTTTGGCGCATTCCTGGCCGGCGTGTACCTTGCGAACACACTGGTCGGCTGGGTCCGGGATTACCTCGCGGGGTACGTCGGGGCGCACATCATCGCCGACATCCGATCGCAAATGTTCGGCCACCTCTGCCGCGTGCCGGTGCGCTTCTTCCAGAAGAACCAGGTGGGCGAGATCATGTCCCGCCTGATGGCCGATGTCCAGCGGGTGCAGGGGCTGCTGGCCTCCACGCTGGTGAATTTCCTGACCAACGTCCTCTGGCTGGTGGCGGTAATGGCGGGGCTGCTGAATGTCAGCTGGGAACTCACCCTGGTCGCGATCATACCGGTGCCGCTGAGCATCTACGTTTCGAACCGGTTCGGGAAGCGGCTGCACGCCATTATCGGGGCGCTGCAGGAAACACTGGCGAAATTGTCGGGGCACCTGGCCGAATCGTTCGGCGCAATCCGGACCATCCGCGCCTTCGCGCAGGAACGGAGGGAGCAGCGCAAACTCGACCGCGTGATGGACAACCTGACCGGACTGTACATTCGCAACAGCGTCGCCAACTCGCTGGCGGTGAACTTCGTGCACTTCATCAACATGATCGCCCCGGTCGTGATCCTCTCGTGGGGCACGTACCTTGTCGGCGACGGATCGTTGCTCCTGGGCCAGGTCATGCTCTTCTACATGCTCACGGCATATCTGTATTCTCCGGTGCAGGAGCTCGCGACCATGAACGTCCAGGTGCAGTCGGAAATGGCGGCAGTACAGCGGATCTTCGAGTACCTCGATATCCCGCCCGCGGTGGTGGAGGATCCAACACCCAAAACGCTGGACCGCGTCGAGGGCCGGGTGGTCTTCGAGCAGGTCGATTTCGCCTACGAGGACAATGACTTCGCCCTGCGCCACCTGTCCCTGGCGGTCGAACCGGGCGAGACCGTGGCCATCGTGGGGCCATCGGGATCGGGCAAGACGACCGTGATCAACCTGCTGCTGCGGTTCTTCGATCCGCACAGCGGGACGATCAGCATCGACGGCGTGGATATCCGGCGCCTGGGCGTGAAGGAACTGCGGGGAATCATCGGGCTGGTGGATCAGGATCCGGTGCTGTTCACGGGGAGCATCCGGGAGAATATCGCCTACGGGGAAGAGACGGCGACAATGGAGCAGGTGACCGCCGCGGCGCGCGTCGCGAACATTCACGATTTCATCGAGCGGCTGCCGAACGGGTATGAAACGGAGGTGGGCGAGCGCGGAGTGACGCTCTCGGGCGGGGAGCGGCAGCGGATGTGCCTGGCTCGGGCGGTGCTCAAGAACCCGCCGATCATGCTCCTGGACGAAGCGACCTCGGCGCTGGATACGCGCAACGAAGAGCTGATCCAGGTGGCGCTGGAAAAGGCGCTGCGCGGAAAGACATCGATCATCATCGCACACCGCCTGGCCACTGTGCGACATGCGGACCGAATTGTCGTGCTCGATAGCGGGCAGATCGTCGGCCAGGGGACGCACGAAGAACTGCTGGCCTGTTCGCCGCTGTACCGCGAGCTGGCGCAGAAGCAACTGCTGACCGTGTAGCCGTTCGCTGGTCGTCAGGACCGGGGGATCTTCCACAAGAGCTGCCTGCCAGGCCGGGCGCGCTCACGAATCAACCGATAGGCAAAAAGAAGGCGCGGCCAATTCAGCTGCGCCTCAATCACTCAGCAGATCCGATCAGGTCATCCGGCCAACGTCAGCCCCGGCTTTCCTCCTGCAGGGAGGGCGCGACACCGGCCGCACGCTGTTCGAGGCCGAACAGGCCGCGGACCTTCAGCACCAATTCAATTGCGTAGGAGAAGACGAGCGGCGTCAGCACCAGCGTGGTGATGGTCGAAACCGACAGGCCGCCGATAATAACCGCGCCGATACCGCGGTAGAGCTCGGAACCGGCGCCGGGCATAACTACCAGCGGCAGCATCCCGAGCACCGTGGTGCCGGTGGTCATGAAGATTGGCCGCACACGGACGCGGACCGATTCCTTCACTGCGCTGCGCGGCTCCCAACCCTCGCGCATGAGGTTGAGGGCTTGGTAGACGATGAGAATCGAGTTGTTCACCACCGTACCGACGAGGATGACGAAACCAAGCATGGTAAGGACATCAAGCTGCTGCGACGGATCGAATACCTGCAGCAGATCCAGGCCGACGACACCGCCAAACGTGGCCAGCGGGACAGTGAGCATGACCACCAGCGGGTAGGTGAAAGACTGAAACAGAGCGACCAGCAGCAGGTAGGTCAGGATGATCGCGATGTGGAAGTCGGTCATCAGCTCCGTTCGGAGTTTCGTCAGGTCGTCCGCGGTACCGGAGAGGTTGATGTCGTAGAGGCCGCCGAGCACCCCCTGGGCACGCATCGGTTCGACGATCTCCCGGTCGAGACGGGCAACCGCCTCCTCGAGAGGAAGGTTGTCGGGAAGGATGGTCTCAATCGAAACGGTGCGCAGGCGTTCTATGTGATTGATCTGGACGGGCCCCTGTTCCTGGCGGATGTCGGCGACATCGCCGATGGTGATAATGCGGCCGCCGGGAGTGGCGATGGGGAGCATCGCAATGTCTTGCGTGTGGCGGCTCCAATCGTCCCGACCCTTGATGAGCAGGTCGACCTCGCGGCCGTTGTGGAAGTACTCGCTGACAACGGCGCCGTCGACCAGCGCGTTGACCGATCGACCGATAGAGGAAGCGTCGAGGCCGACATCGGCGGCACGGACACGGTCGGGATACACCCGAACCTCCGGGTTGCCAAGATCGAGGCCGGGAATGGGCCGTGAGTTTGCACCGGGGAGCACCTGGGGAACCTGTCCGAAAACCTGGATGGCGATCTGGAGAATCTCGGGCAATTCGGGACCGGAGATATCGATACGCACCGAGCGAGTGCCGGCGAAGCCTGATTCAAAAAGCGACGCCTGGGAAGCGAAACCGATCGCCCCGGGAATGGAGAACAGGCTCTGGTTGGCGATCGGGACGAGTTCAGCGGCGCGTTCCGGATGGCGGGCGGCCATTCCCAGAAAAGCCTGATTGGGCAAAGCGACATAGAAGAAGTTGTCGATGCCGCCGCCTGGTAAGGTGTCGGCCAAAGCGGGATCGGTCTCCCAGAGTGGGCGCAACTGATTCTCGATCATCTCTCCCGCTCCGACCATTTCATCGAGGTTGTAACCGGGGGGCGGGAGAATGAACCCGAATATGAGGTTCTGGTTGCCGTTGGGCAGATACTCGGCCGGCGGAAGGAGCAGGACAGTCAGGCCGACGGCGACGACGAGGATGCCGAGGATCGTACCGAACCGTCGCCGACCGGTGCTGTTGGACCAGTCGACGATATCGGCTACTCTCCGGGCGAACCGGGCGAGCCAGCCTTTGGAGTCATCTTGCCCGGCCAGTTTTGTCGAGACCTTCAGCATGCGCGACGCCAGCGTGGGAATCACCGTGATCGAAACAATCAGCGAGAGAATGATGGTGGTCGAGATGGCAACTGCGATGTCTTTGAAGAGTTGCCCGGCCTGTTCTTTGACAAACATGATGGGCAGGAAGACGGCGACCGTGGTGACGGTCGAGGCGAGCAGGGCGCCCCAGACTTCCCTGGTGCCGTCCAAAGCGGCTTCCCACCGGCTCTTCCCCATCTGCATGTGGCGATAGATATTTTCCAGAACAACTATGGCGCTGTCGACCACCATGCCGACCGCGAAGGCCATGCCGGCGAGCGAAATCACGTTGAGCGAACGCCCGGTGAGCGCCACCGCGAGGAAGCTCGATACGATCGAGATGGGAATGGCCAGCGATATCACGAGGACGGCCGAGGGCGAACGCAGGAACAAGAACAGAGTCAGGATCGTGAGGAAACCGCCGAGGTAGATGTTCGAGAGCACGAGATCAATGGCCGAGTCGATATACACCGTCTCACGGTAGACATTTTCGATGTGCATGCCGCGCGGGGCCATGATCTCCTTGTTGATAATATCGGTCTGGGCCATCAGACCGTCCATTACGTCGATGACGTTGGCGCCGACACGGCGCTGGGCGTTGAAGGCGATGGAAGGAGCCCCCAGATGGCGAACCATAGCGAAAGGCTTCTGGTAGGTCAACTCCACCTCGGCAACATCGCCGACCCGGATCGGCACGCCGCCGCGAACGGTGACGACTGTGCGGGCAACCTGCTCGGGGGATTCATAGCGGGAAATCGTGCGCACGACGTAGCGGCGCTTGCCTTCGGAAAAGTCGCCGCCCGAGATGTCCCGGTTGTCGTTACGAAGCGCGCCGGCAAGCTGGTCGATGGTGATGCCTGACGAGGCGAGCAGGTCGGGGTCAAAGACGACATGGAGCTCACGCTCCAGACCGCCAAAGATGTTGATCGATGCAACGCCCTCCACCCGCTCGAGGCGCGGCTTGACCAGGTCCTCGATGACTTCCTGGTTGTGGGGAACGTAGACGCCCGCAGAGTCGGCCTTGACCGTAAACCAGGCGATAGCCCCTTCAAGCTGGCCGGAGGTGGTGACAATCGGGCGATCGGCCGTCGTCGGGTACGAGGGGACCTCGTTGAGCTTGTTGGTGACACGGACAACGGCGCCGGTCAGATCGGTGCCGGCGGGGAACTCAAGGGTGATGGTGGCGCGACTGTCTTCTGATTGAGAGGTCATTTCCAGCAGGCCCTCGATCGACTTGAGGTACTCCTCCTGCTTCTCGATAATCTCTTTCTCGATTTCCCCGGGAGAAGCACCGACCCAGGTAGTGCTCACGGTCACAACGGGGCGTTCGACCTCGGGCGTGAGCTGCACGGGTACGCGCGTGAGGGCAATGACGCCGCCCACGACGGCCACGAGGACGCCGACGATGACGGTGATGGGAAAGCGGATGGAAGTCGTTATGAGGCTCACGGTCGCATCTCTCTTGTGAAGGGGGTTGGGGCGTTAGTGCCCGGCCGCGGAAGCGGATGGAGCAACCTGTTCGGGCGCGGTTGGGGCGCCTGAGACAGTGACGGCGGCGCCGGGGTAGATGCGTTCATTGCCGCGGACAACGACCGCGGTCCCTTCGCGCAACATCTCACTCTGGACAGCGACCATATCGCCGTTCGTCGAGGTGGTCACAACCGGGACGGGAACGGCCTTGCCGTCCACGACGGTATACACCATGGTCTGCGCACCCTGCCGGACGAGAGCGTCCTTGGAAACGGCGAGGCCGGCAAACTTGTTGTCCAGCGAGAGGGTGGCCCGCACGAGCATTCCGCCGGCGAGCCGGGCATCCGGATTGGGAACATCGATGATAACCGGGAACGTGTGGGTTTCTTCGGACGCATTCGGCGAGATGCCGATGACCTTGCCGGAAAGGTCCGCGTTACCACGGTCACCGGATTGAACGGTCACAGCGCTGCTGATCGAGAGCTGGCCGAAGAGACGTTCGGGCAGGTCGACGCGGACGCGAATGTGGGCGATATCGACCAGCTCGAAAACCGGGGTGCCGGGATTCACCCACTCGCCGACATCGATGAGCTTGCGGCCGGTGTAGCCGGCGAAGGGGGCGCGGATGGTACAGTGGTCATAATCGACCGCGAGGCGCTGGTGATCGGCCTCGATCTGGAAGTAGCTCTGTTCGGTTATGGTCGCCCAGGTACGGGCCGAGTCGGCTGTGGTTTCGGGAATGAGATGGCGCGCGAAGAGATCTTCGGCGCGTTCGAGGGCGTCGGAGGCGAGCATGGCTTTCAGCCGGGCCTGCTCGGCCTCGGCCGCTTTGGCTTTGACGGCGTACTCCATCTGGAGACAGTCAATCGTCATGAGGGGGTCGTCTTTGCGGACGGCCCTTCCCTCACCGGCGTTGACAAGCTCGACGCGGCCGGCAATTTCGGCGACAATCCGGCTGGTGACCCAGGCTTCTGTCCGGCCGGTCAGGGTGATCTGGTCGTGGAATTCCATGGATTTCACAGGTTCGGTAACAACGAGCGTGGGCGGCGCCCCCTGCCCGACGGCCGGGCCGACCACCAGGAGAACGGCTGCGGTGAGAAGGCCCAGGGTGCTGACAAGATATGGTGTGTTCATGCGGCTGCTCTTTGGCTGTTGGTTGAAGCGAAGCATCACGCTTCGCCGAGAAATAGTATCCCCCTGTAACAACGAGAAGGCCGACAAGTTCTGGGCCGGGGAAGAAAATCAGCCGGTATTCGGGTCCTTTCCGGCATAAGAAAACCGGCTGGCGCGGAGGGCGCTGTCCAGCCGGTTATGGGCAGGGTTTGCTGCAACCCGTGGGGGACTTTACATATCAATCCCGCTGCATCACGTGCTCGGGAGCCTCCCCCCTTTCCCAGGAGAGAGCGGTGTCGATACCCCGGGGAAGGTCATGCTCCCCAGTATCCCACAGAGCGGTTGTGGAAGCGGCGCTATATACCCGCCGCTCCGTGTGCAGCAATCCCGCCACAACGTGCGACTTTTACCGCCTTGGACAGGTGGGCAGGGATACATCCGCCGATTGAGAGGACACCACCTGTCACAAAAGGCGGTAATCTGCATTTCTGATCACAGTCACTTCTCGGGGTGGCAAAAATACGTCAAATCTCGTCATGAGCATTCTTTTCACAAAAGAACAAGGCGCCCTCTGTGGGCGCCTCGTCAGGTGATCATCCCCCAACTGCAAATCAGCGTTGCGGCCGCGATCGGAAAGGATCCGGGTCGTCCGGCGGGCCGAAGAGGAGTCGAACCGCAAGTTCGAGGTCGGCGCGATTGATGACGCCATCGTGGTTCAGGTCCAGCCGCCAGGCCGAGGAGTTGCCGCGTACGTAACCGGTCGCGCATGCTTCGGCAATAAGCCGCACGTCGCTCACGGTGAAAACGCCGGACTTGGCCGCCGGCATGGGCTGGAAAGCTAGGACCGCCGTCCAGGCATTGATCCGACCGTAGCCGTAGTACAGGTCGGGCGGGATAACGGCGCCCCAGGCGAGATTGGTATCAGCCGTAGACCGAAGGTGGGATTCCACATCGAGCGGGGCCATTTCCGGACTGAGCGCGAGGACCAGACCCGCGGTAGCGGAAACAAGCGCCGCGGAGAACGAGGTGCCGCTCCATGTCCCCCAGAGCCAGGGATTGGGCAGAGCGCTGTAGAGGCTGATACCGGGAGCGCAAACATCGGCGCTGTTGCCGTTGGAGAACGGTGCGATGAAGTCCAGGGTGTCGATGGCGCCGACCCCAATGACGCCGTTGTAGGCGGCCGGATACACCGGCTGAGTCGTGCCCGCATTGCCGACCGCAGCCACAAGGACAACCCCCGCCTGTATGGCGCGGCTGCAGGCAAGTTCGAGCAGGCCGTTGGAAACGGACGTGCCGAAGCTCATGTTGATGACGTCCGCGCCGTTATCCACCGCCCAGCTGATAGCCTGGCTGATGGTGAAGATCGTGCTGACGCCGCTGCTGTCGAAAGCGCGGATGACCATAAGATCGGCGGCGGGAGCAGCCAGCCGGATCAGGCCGGCGGTGAAAGTGCCATGGCCGTAGAGCGCTCCCGGAACTTCGCTCGGGTCGTCGTCACTGTCAACGAGGTCGTTCAGAAGCGGCGCCGACAGGCTGTCCAGAAGCGGGTGGGTGCGGTCAACGCCGTTGTCGATGATCGCAATAGTGACGCCATCGCCCTGAGAGAGGGTGTGGGCCGAGTCCAGGCCGATCGAAAGAACCGAGGGCTGGCCGTAGTAGGAAGCGGGTTGTTCACCGCTGACAAACACCGGGGCGTCGTCATCCGGCCATCCGACCTCGACTTGAAACGGCCGCACCAGCTTGAGCGAACGGTTGGGATGCGTGCGCAGGATGCCGGGCCTGCGGGCGAGCGCAGCCCGCTTCCGCTCGATCGGAATATCTGCGGGGAAAGACACCAGGTAGAGGCCAAGACCCGGGACGCTGTCGAGGACCGTGACTCCGGCGCCACGGAAGACCCGGGCGGCCGAGCTGTGCCGGTCAAGTTGTACGACCGCCTGGCCGGGCAGATCGTTACTGTCGGCACAAACGTCGGCGACGGAGCAGCCGCTGATCAACAGGGTGATCAGGATTCGGAGGACGCAGATGCGGGTTGTCACGACGCACCCCCTTTACGGGCGAAGGTGAGAGCGATCACGACGTGCGGCATGGTGAGTAAGAAGCGCGGGAAGACACGGGGTAAAGCAGCATTCTGTCCCAGTTACGGCACGCACAGTGAGTCGCCACGAGGTACTGTTGATTGTCGGTTGCGGGGAGCCGGACGCACCCTGCAGCACTAGTATCGACTGGGACAGTCCTCAGGCGGAGCACCGGGCGATCCGGCAGGCGTTCGGAGACGAGATCGGCGAGTTGCGGCTGCGCTACAACTCAAGGGAGAATTCGACCTGCCGACCATCGGGGTCGGCAACAGTCAGGGCGTAGCCCCCTTGAGGGACGCGGGCGAAATGGAACACCTGAAACGGATTTGCGGTTTCCCGGAGGATGGTTCGGCCGCGCGACAATGTGATGTTAAGGGTTACTCCGGAGGGGTATCCCTCGACCTGGCCGATCACCTCGAAACTCCCTGGTGAGGCCGGGTAGACGGATACTTCAAGCTGGATGTTGTCGGCGGCATACTTGAGCCGCCGACTGTCGACCGATGCGGGGCGGATACCCACGGGTAACGGGAGCAGGCCGGAATCGAACGTCAGAAAAGCGCGATGGCCGGTTTCCTTGCTGCGGTGAAGGTCCTTGATGAAGCGGTCGATGAGACCTTTCGCGGCCTGCCGCAGGTCGCCCCCTTCGGCGGTTTCCCGGGCGAGGGCACGCTGCAGCTGGAGCATCCGGCGCAGCTCGGGGTCCCCCTCGAGTTGCTTTTCAAACAACGCCTTCTCGTCGGCTTCCATCTGCCCTTCAAGATAGCGTTGCAGGCGTTCCATCAGTTCTTTTCGCGACGGCATGTCACTGTCCTCTGGGAATACGTCCCGTTTCGGAATGACTAAAATACATCGAATTTGAACCCCCGTCGTACGAGCAGGCGCTCCAGTTTTTTGAGCGCTCGGGCGCGGGTCGGACCGATCGAGGCTACCGGCATGTGCAGGCGGGCGGCAATCTCCTCATACGTCGGCTCCGTCTCCTCGAAAAAGAGAGCGTGCAGCAGCCGGTAGTCGCGGGGGGGCGGGGTCGCCAGAACCTCCTGAAGCAGCCGCCGCTGCCGGGAAATCGCGTACTCGCGATCGGGCTCGGCGGCCGACGGGTCCGGGGTGTCGAGCAGCGCTTCGTTGGGAACGAAATTCAGGCCGCGGTCATGGGTGAAGCGGTTGTATATCTGGCGGCGGGCAATCGTGGCAACATAGGCAAAAAGACGGCCGGCTTCCTGAACCTGCCCGATGTTGCGCACCATGAGGTAGCAGACCTGACCAAAGATATCGAGCGATTCCTCCTGCGAAAGACGGTGCTCGCGGCAGATGGCAAAAACAAGCGGGGAAATCCGGGTCAACAGATCGCGCCACGCCTCCTCGTCCCCGGCGCAGCAGGCGTGTACCAAATCCGTCAGTGAGCCCGTTGTTTCCTCGACCATATGTCCTCGGCTGTGTGTCTCCCCAAGGATACAGGAGTCGGTAACTTTGTCAAGGAAAGTCGGGCCACGGGCAGATTTTGGGCCACCGAAGGCGAACCACCCCGGTCATTTTAGTGTATTTTGGGGCCGGACCGAAAGGTCTTCTCCTGTAGGGCCTGTTGAAAAGCCCCGAGCGCGGCTGTTGGCAGTCATTGCGAGGAGCGGAGCGACGAAGCAATCTCTCTTCGTACCAGCGTCTTGGCCAACGGAGAGATTGCTTCGCTGCGCTCGCAATGACTAGTCATAGACTTTT
>JBGSIV010000226.1:0-1604 GCA_041742355.1 Candidatus Zixiibacteriota bacterium | reverse complement strand
GCGCTGCCGTTGCTTGAGGAGGAAACGGACGTAATCGAACTGCTTGTGCTGGTGACTGCCCCGACCATGGTCTGACCTCTCTTCATTGCGTCGAATCACAACCTGAAGATTAGGCGCGAAAATTTAAGGTAATCGGCCGGCGCTGCCGGTACCTGAATGGCCCCAAGTCGGAGACCAGAGCAACGGCCACCGACCCTTGCGCCAAGTGGACACGGAAACGGCCACACTGAGACCGAGCGCCAGAACTGGAGGAAAAGCGGCGGAAGAGCTCGGAGGCGTCCCACTTGGATAGAGACAATAGCGTCTAAGCTACAGAAATATAGAGGCTATTCCGAGGAGCCTGCTATCAGCGTGAATTGGGAAGACTGATTGGTGGAGCTAAGCGGGATCGAACCGCTGACCTCTTGCATGCCATGCAAGCGCTCTCCCAGCTGAGCTATAGCCCCATCCGGTCCCCGAGGGGAGGAGGTGTCACCGAAGCCTGTTTCGCTCCGGTGGCGGGTTCTTACTTCTGCTTATCCGGAATGGCAAGCGGGAAAATCGGGCGGGGCTGAGAAAAATTTGCCTCGCCCGCGTTATCGGGGTCAGACTTCCTCGTCGTCGCCGGGCACGCCGATGAGGCCGGACATGTCATCGTCCTCTTCGTCCTCGTCCTGTTCGAGGAAGGTGTCGTCGTCGTCGTCGCCGATATCGACGTCATCGTCACCGAGATCGGGAATATCCTCGGTGCCCGCCGCCTCGTCGTCGGCATCCTCGAGCGAGACGAGCTCGACTTCGGGGCTCTCGGTATCGACTTCCGGAACCTCGTCCTCCTCGCTCGCCTTCTCGAGAATGGCGGCGGCGGAAGTTTCGGCGAAGAAGGAGAGCGGATAGCTCTTGCCCGTAAAGGGCGACACGACCGGATCCTTGTTCAGGTCGTAGAATTTCTTGCCCGTTTCCGGGTCGATGCGCTTGGTACCAAGTTCGGGCTTTGCCACGTGATGACCTCTTGATCGTCGTGCCGCTCGCGGCGGGCCGGGCGTGCCGGCCGAGGTTGAAAGTCGAGTGCTGAGCCCATTAGCGATATCGCGCGCGCCTGTCAAAGCCTAAGAGCGCCACCGCTTCGGCAAATTGCAACAAGCTTGATGACCCGCCGTAAGCTTTGTGTTAACGAGCGCCCGGCATCGCGCGGGGAGGGGGATCCCCGCCATCATATCGAAGGACTTCATTCATGTCGCATGCAGGCACGCCGGCACCGGCCACGGCCCGGAAATCCGAAAACCTCGTGGGAACCGTCCGCATCCCCGGCGACAAGTCGATCTCGCACCGTTCCTTCATGTTCGGCGGGCTGGCATCCGGCGAAACCCGCATCACCGGCCTGCTCGAGGGCGAGGACGTCATCAATACCGGCAAAGCCATGCGGGCGATGGGCGCCAGAATCGAAAAGATCGGCGACACCTGGATCATACAGGGCACCGGTAATGGCGCTTTACTGGCACCCGAGGCGCCGCTCGATTTCGGCAATGCCGGTACCGGCTGCCGTCTCACCATGGGCCTGGTCGGCGTCTATGACTTTGCTTCGACCTTTGTCGGCGATGCCTCGCTGTCCTCGCGGCCGATGGGCC
>JBGSIV010000225.1:0-28836 GCA_041742355.1 Candidatus Zixiibacteriota bacterium | reverse complement strand
GCTGTGAGCGGCGAACGTGCTGCACCCGAACCGGTCAAGATGTGGCCACGCCGCTGCGGGACGATCGTCGCGGCGTTTGCCATTACGGTTGCCTGATGGCGAAAAAGGGCTTGATTTTGGGGCAGGGGGGGCCTATACTATCAGCCCGTTCCGGTTCGCCGGGGCGAATGACAGATTTTCGAATGCGCCAGTAGCTCAGCTGGTAGAGCAGCTGACTCTTAATCAGCGGGTCCGGGGTTCGAGTCCCTGCTGGCGCATTTTTTCTTTTTCTGACAATCACTTACAGCAGAATCGATCGCCGACACCAGATCCACTGGGCCTCTGATATCGTGCCAAACCAGCGGGGCAGCTGACACAAGGAGTCTGCGATGACAGACAACCCATCCTGCCCGACAGCTCCGACGAGTTGAATTTGGAGAAGCGGCCTGATTCGGCACTGCTTCATTCATTCGTCTTTGAACTACAACTGCGGAACCTCTCTGCGAAGACGATAGACCGCTGCCTGAACGAATGGGCTATATCACCCGGTATTCGACGGGGCAGGAACTAACTCTCCTGGATGTTGGCCGAGAGGAAATTCAGGCCTGCATCATGACCTTCAAGGCAGCGCGTCAGATGAGACCGTCAACGGCCGCCTTCGCGTCTCTATAGTCTTCTGGAACTTCCTGGTAGCCCAGGGGCTCTGCACTGGGGAGATCCCGATGAAGAGGGTCTGTCTGCTTCGGGTGGCGAAAAAGGCGAAGCCCTTCTTCGGCCCCGAAGATCTCCAGCAGATCAACCGGTCTGGTCACGCGGGCCATCCGATATAGGCAAAGACGAGCGACACAATGCCGGCCAGAAAGATCACGATCCGCGCGAAAAGCACGAAGCCGTTGAAATGGTTCTGGTGCAAAACGGCCAGCCATGACCAACGGAAGAACCGGAGGATGCTGATGCGCAGACGCATGAGCGCGGGCACGAATGGCACGATGGCAAAACATCCAACAGCAGCCACGATGAACAGAGTGGAAGCGTCCATACAAATCTCCAGAATGTCGTTCCGTGGATACTACGCTCTCGCGACGGCCATATTCAGCAGCTCGCTTTAGAACGGATGAATCACCCATTCCACCCGACCAATCGCGCCATCATCCACCAAAACGCCTGTCCCTTGCGGTAGCAATTGAAGCACTCGGAGTGGGCACACCCGTCGCAACTGGCACACGTGTGACCGGCACACCAGGTCTGGCACCATGCGCACGCATCGGTCTCGTCCGGGTAGTAGGTGCCCGCCGGGTCATAGCTTTCGATATCGGCGAAGTCGAAGAGAATCTTGCCGTGCGCGGCGCAGAATGCCCGGATCTGGTTGTTGCGGGCGTACAGGTTGCCGTCCGGCCCGGTGCCGTCGAGGTGACCGGTCATGTACACAAACGCTACATCGGGGTAATCCGCCTCAAGGTCAGACAGGGCGGCCAGATAGGCGTCGATACCCGCCTCGGTGTTTTCCGAGCAGCCACCACACCACGACCACATCATTACATTGATGTCAGTGTTATTATTCAGACGGGCGCGCATCTCAGCCGCCCATGACGTGTCGCCGGAACCGCCGAGATCGTCGCCATATTCCTCGATCGACGGCCCCTCATACTGAGCGTCTTCCGCCGCCAGCATTCCCACGCCGGTGAGCAACTGGCTGCCGTGCGACGTGTGCCCGTAGAATATCACAAGGCTGTCCCGCACCAACTCGAGGACGCCGGAAGGAATTTCCGCAAACGCGGCCGTGCTGCTGTGATCGGCAAGTATGGCCGTCGAATCGTTGTCGGGCGGATTGACGATATCGGTCGTCAGGCTGTCGCTGCACTGCATAACGATGAAGGCGAGCGGCAGGAGGATCACCGCTGTCTTGGGGGCGATAGAACGAAGCATGAACAGCTCCTTCGTGTAATGGGCACAATCGACACTCTTCTATACTGGAGTATCGGATGGCCGGGCACAATCAACAAGGGGAGCAGCCCCGATGAAAACAGGAGTACGCCGAGTCGGGTTTTCGTTGACCTGTTGAGCGCGTTACCGGGACTTGCAGCTTCCCGAACTGCGTTTTGTAAAGTATAGTGGATTGCACACATCTTTCTTGACCTTCGGTCCCGGGGTTCGTATACTCAGGCCGAAGCACTTCTCGCCTGATGGCCGCGGATTGCCGCGGTCCCACCTCCTGTCCATTTCCCTGTATGTAACCGTCGCGGAGATCGGATATTTGTCTCGTCCGGGTTCCATGGCGACGGTCTGGATCGTTGCTGCGGGCCTGACGCTTCTGTCGCTGCTTCTCCACTTCGTCGCACCGAGCACCCTGCGTGAATCCGAGGCCGGCTGGGCCGAGCGCGTGACGTACCACCAGACCAAGCCGTCATTTGCGGTCCGCCCGTTGAATACTTCTGCAGTGGTGCTGCTGCACGAGGCAACCGGGTGGGGCTACCGTACGTCATTTTTCGCCCTGCAATATACTCTGCTGCTGCTGTGCGGCCCGGCTCTCGCCGGGTGGTTGAGGCGACAGGGGTTCTCGTTGCGGGAGGGTCTGCTCGGCATGACTTTGTTCTATCTCTCCCTGCCCGTGCTTCTGGCGCACTTTGCTCCGATCTTCACCTGGGGAGACATCTGGGTGTACCTGCTCCTTCCGCTGGCGTTCTCGGCAGCTGTTGCAGGCAGGATTCTGCTGAGCGCGATCTGGCTTGCCGCGGCGATACTCGCCCGCGAGACGAGCGCCATCTTCCTGCTCCCCTGGCTGGCGCTCATCTATATGCGGACACGATACACCGCTTGGTCTCTGGCGGCCGTGGCCCTCGCGGTCATGGGCACGGCAGCACTGGCGCGGACCTTCTGGACCGGAGCCGGCCTCGGACCGGGAGACTGGGAGTGGGATCAGCGGGCGCACCTGCTAACCTTCAACTTCGCATCGTTGGTCCGGAGTCGCGATACAATCTTCTCGCTGGTTGCCGGACTGGGCGTGCTTTGGCCGATAGGGCTGTACCAAATGTTTCGATCCTCGCAGTTTGACTCACCCCGATACTACGACGTGCTGCGGTTCGGTGCCACAGTAACGATACTCGGATTTACCGTACCCACCCTCCTCTTCATGCAAGCCCGCGAATCGCGGCTGTTCTTCCCGCCCTTTCTCTTCCTCATTCCGTTGGCGTTAGTCTTCCTGCGACAGCATCACGAAGCCCTGACAGCTTTTTGGAGGGAACGACCCCGCTGGGTTTTGGTAGCTGGACCGCCTCTCATTTGCCTTGTGGGAATCGGGCTCGCACTGGCGGCTTTCCCGGACTTTGAATACCGGAAGTGGCGGGATGGCAACTGGGTGATTTTTGGGCTGCATCTGGGAGCGACGTTAGTGTTCGTGCTTGTGCTGTGGCGTAACCGTCGCGACAGCGGTGGCCGGGCGACGCTTACCGGTCTTGGTCGGATTCAGGCCCGCCTTTCGGCCCCGCGTTCCACGCAGCGGTCAGGCCGAAGAGGATCGCCATGATGTACCCGCCTTGCCCCCACGTCCAGGCCCGCATGTAGAGCAGGGTCACGCCAAAGACGATCATTCCCACGAAGATAGCGGCAGCAGTCTGCTGATCGTAGTCGCTCATCCGCCGGCGAAATCCGCGATAGGCGGCCCTGAGACCGGTAAACGCCAGGGCCAAAAGAGACACGGCGCCGATCAGGCCGGTTTCGGCAAGGTAATGGAGGATCACGTTGTGCGCCGACATCCCGCGAATGTAGAACCAGACTGGCTCCATGCGCATCTCGGGCACCACTTGGTCAACAATGCGGAAATTGCCGATGCCGATTCCCGTAAGCGGATCCGAGAGAAACGCCCTGACCGCCGCCTTACCGAGGACCAGCCGCAGGAGAACGGTCTCCTGCGGATTCTTCAGCGAATCTACCAGGCTGGCCAGTCGTTCGATGACCCCCGTGAAAACCGTCTCCTGGAAAGCGACGACGAGAGCGACCAGCACGACCAGCGGGATCAAAATGCCGCGCATGATCCGCAGGACCGTGGCGGACTTTTCCCGCCGGGCCTTGCGCCATGCAAAAAAGAGCAGGATCGGAATACATACCACCACCGCGAGCATCGGGCCGCGGGAGCCGGAGGCCAGCAAACCCAATCCGATGCTCACGCCCATCACGGCGAACCAGGCCCGTTCCGAAACCCGCTGGGCCCAAATGAGATAGGCGAAACTCATCGGCAGAGCGGTCATGGCCAGCGTCTCATAGCCGAGCCACGCCGGGCCGAATACCCGCTCCCGGCCACCTTGGGCGAGAAAGATAATGACATTCAGAATGGAATGGGCAACCACTAAGTAGATGTAAAATAATGTGATACGCCGAACGCCAATATCGGCGGCGTAGCGAAAGGCCATCCGGAAGGCAATATACACTATAATGATGCGGGCGATCGGGACAATCGAGTAGGACGGGTCGTAGGCAAAGACCGCAGATACAATTGTGGCCGCAATCAGGAGGATAAACGGCAGGTCCAAACCGGTGGCGCGAATGCCGGTCTCCCCGCGCAGCAGAAATTCCAGGGCCGTTACCCCAAACAGCGCCGCCAGAATAATGTCGAACGGACTTACATCAATGTTGTTTTTAAGAGAAGTGGGCAGAAGAAGGGCAGTTGAGAGCACGAACAGGTAAAAGAGCAACCTCGGGTAAGCCAGTAACCCGATGCCTGCCAACAGGCCGAAGTACGCCAGCGCTATGGTGGGCCGGTAGCTGAAAGCCAGCATGACGGCCGGAACGAACAGCAGCAGCAGCAGCGCCGCGGTCGCCCAATCCGCCCTGTTGGAAGGGTTCTGCAATTGTACCTCGCCGGTTGTCATGCCTGCAATATGCCTGTCGGGCGACCCAAAGGCAATACCTTCAGATGGTCCTTCTCGCGGAGCAGATCCTGAAACCCGGGCGCGAGATGTGTGTAATATGTAGGAGCGAGTGTTTCTGAAGCAACGCAGTGAAAAGGAGTATCAAGCGTATGAGTCGATCACGGATTCTCAATCCGATACTGATTATCCTGGCTCTGCTTGCGACCGCCGGAATCACCACCGATTATCTCAATCAGTCCGGCGCAGTCCAGGCACAGGTGCAGCGCACCTCGGACGCGGCTGACCGCCCGCTGCAGTCGCTGCGCGACCTGAGCAACGCGTTTGTCGACATTGCCGACGAAGCCAAGCCGTCGGTCGTGACCGTCTTCTCCGAAAAAGTCATGCGCATGCGCAACCCATTTGGGCAGAGTCCGTTCGGCGGATTCTTTGACGAATTCTTCGGCGGACCCCGCGGCCAGCAGCCCGAACAGGAATACCGCCAGCGCGGGCTCGGTTCGGGCGTAATCATCAGTCAGGAGGGCTACATCGTCACCAACAACCACGTCATCGCCGACGCCGATACGATTTTCGTCCGCACCTCCGATAACCAGCAGTATGCGGCCAAAGTCATCGGCGCCGACCCAAAGACAGATATCGCCGTGTTGCAGATCGAAGCCGACGACCTCCGGCCGATTAAATTGGGCAACAGCGATAACATCAAGGTCGGTGAGTGGGTGCTGGCGGTGGGGAGCCCGCTCTCGGCGGAGCTGGCCCAGAGTGTCACGCAGGGCATCGTAAGCGCCAAGGGGCGCTCCAATGTCGGACTGGCCGACTATGAAGACTTCATTCAGACCGACGCCGCTATCAACCCCGGCAACTCCGGCGGGCCCCTCATCAATCTCGATGGCGAGGTGATCGGGATCAACACCGCGATCGCCACCCGTTCCGGCGGCTACCAGGGGATTGGTTTCGCTGTCCCGGTGAACATGGTTCGCTACGTGATGGAGCAGCTCATCAGCGACGGTGAGGTGGTCCGAGGCTGGCTGGGTGTGTCCATTCAGGACATCACCCCGGCGATGAGCCAGGCGCTTGGCCTCAATACGACAAAGGGAGCGATCATCGGTGAAGTCGTTCCGGGTGGTCCGGCCGACAAGGCCGGGCTTGAGGACGGCGACGTTATCCTCGAGTTCCAGGGCCAGGGGGTCGAGAATATGACGGAACTGCGCTACCGCATTGCCTCGACCCCTCCGGGGGAAGACGTCAGTCTGACTGTGGTCCAGAACGGCTCGACTGAAGAAGTCGAAGTCCGACTGGGGGAATTACCAGATGACGGCGCCGGATTGCAGCCGGGTGGTCAGGCGACTCCGAACCAGCTGCTCGGCTTCTCGGTGACCGACATTACCCCCGAGGCCGCGCGCAAGTACGGTCTTGCACCCGGGGACGACGCGGGAGTGGTTGTGACATCGGTGGATCCCTCAAGCTCCGCCGCCTCGGCGAACCTGCGCGAAGGGGATGTCATTCGTTCGGTCAATCGCCGGACGGTTCGTTCGGTCGACGAATTCCGCAGCCTCGTTGCGGATCTGGAGAAGGGGAATCCGATTCTCCTGCGGATCCAGCGCGAGGGGGCCTACTTTTTTGTAAGCTACACGCTGTAAAGCGACGCTTCAGCCTGAATCAGGACAGGGGCCGCCTCGTTGGCGACCCCTGTTTCCGTTTGTGCGTATCTCGCCGGCGGCCCCCGGAGCTCTCAGAAGCCGATGTTCAAATCAACGCTGAACCGGTTCGTGTCATATGTCGAGAGCTGCCAGGTGAAAAAGACCTGGAAGAAGAGCGGAGGGATGCGCCCGAGACCGACGCCAATCTCCGAGTACCAATCCGGGGCGGCAACCAGCGATTCGCCGGGGAGCTTGATCGAAGCATCCCGGAAGTCGCTCCAGAAAGCGCCGCCATAGAGCAGGAGCGAGAACGGGATGCGCTCGATCAGTGGCAGGCGGGAGCGGCGGAATAGGGTCGCGCCGAAATCATGGCTGAGATAGCCCATGGCGGCGCGGTCACCGGTGAAGTTGGTTTCGTTGAAAGTTTTGAACTGTGAACTATACGACCCGAGGGCCTCGCCATAGTCAAACGTAAAGTAACGCTGGGGCGGGAGAGCTCGGTCGGAGCCGCCGGCATAAATGCGCAGGAGAGTTGTCCCCCAGCCGGCGAGGCGTCGCATGTGAAACAAATCCAGGTAGTAGCGCCGGAAGTGGAAATCGTTGTCGATTACTTCCGGGTCGGCCTGTTCAATGCCCAGCCCAAGCGTGGTGAAGGGCAACTCCCCCACCGGCAGGTCGCGCCCCTTGGTTCGTATGAGTTGACGGGAATCATACTCCAGCGTCGCGGTGAGCGAGCGGAGGTGGCCGTTGACGATCCCCGGATTGCGTCGATGGTGTTCATCTGCACCGACAAAACCGTAATCGGTGGCGTTGGCGACAGAATACTGATTGACGTCCCAATAGCCGGCCTCCAGCTTGAAGTGACGGAGCGGCTGGAACCCGAAGCCGACCGAGAATCCCTTTTCCAGGTAGTAGTCCAGTGCGTCGACCTTGAATGCGAGCGAGGAAAGGGTCGGATTGGCCCGTCCGCTGAAAATGGCCGGGCGGGAGATAATCAAATCGTGGTAATCGACGAATGAGTACAGCTTGGCTCGCTCATTGAGCTCGGTCCGCAGCCGGTAGCGGTGCTGCCAATACTCGCCGTCGAACGCCCAACCGGTACGCGCGTAAAGTTCCGAGCGCGGAATCAGGCCGCGAAACGTATACCCGGCGCCCAGGTACGGGCCCTCGACACTGGTGAAGTGGAAGTATGGGTAAACGACCGGAGAAGTGGTTGCGGCCAGCGCCAGAAATGGGGCCGCGGTCGCGATGCTCTTCAACGACGGAGGGCGACCCTCGACCGAGTCAATGTGCTGGTAACCGGAAGCTTCCTCTTCGGTCAGCGGAACGAGGGCGCCGAGATCCCAGGTCGTGGAGTCTACGGCGTCGGCCCCGGTGACAACCTCGATGGCGTACTCATCGAACACACCGGGCGGTACCCCACGGTTGAATTCCACATTGCTGAGGATCGCCACATAGTACCCGGTGAGATCGGGTATGGGGAGCAGTGGGACCTTCATGTCCCCCCCGAAGCGGATCTCTACCGGCATCCAGATGTCGTCCTCGAATCGGGCGATTCGCTGGCTGTACCGGAGGTTTCGGACAAAGGGGATTTCAAACGCGGAATTGAACCCAACATCGACACCCGCTACGGCATATGTCGAATCGGCAATGAGTATCTCGCCGACAAACAGCGGGTGGACGTCGTTTTTCGGTTCGATTTCGAGGCGGAAGGCCGAGACGCCGTCGACCAGGACAGTGTCGAGGAGGTAGTAGTTGTAGAAGTCGAGGGCGTCGGTCGCGGTGGGGGAGACAATAGCCTGATGCCCGAGATCGATGCGGTTGGCGTTGAAGTTGAAGACCTCGCCCACGGTCATGAGGTTATCGTCGGCTTTGATATTGGCCGACTGGCGGCGGGCGGTGATTATCTCCTTGTACTCGTCGGGGCGCCGGAACCAGCCCTGCAGCTGAGTCTCCGTAATGAGGAAGAACTCGTCGGCCTTGTCTTCCTTTAGCTTCCGCAACGCCAACTTCGTGTAGGCATCGAATCGGTAGTCTTGGATTTTGTCCAGCAACTCCTTCTTGCGGCGAATAGCCTCGACGATGATCTCCTGCGCGGGATCATACTGGCGGGAATACACGCGGGTTCCCGGCAACTCGATCACCGACGAGTGCAGGTAGACATTGCGGGTCAGCAGCGAGTCGGCGATCTCCACATCTATGGTCGTGGAGTAATGCGCGACATGACTGAAGCGAATCCGATGGGTCCCCGGTTCGAGGCGGAGGCGGTAACGGCCGTCCTCGTTGCCGAGCATCGCCTGCCCGGTTCCCTCGATACGGATGGTCACCCGCGGGATCGGTTGAAAGGTGGCGGAATCATATACAACCCCCTCAAGAACACCGGCGCCGGCCGGAGCGGCGGCCAGAAGCAGCCCGATCAGGAAGGTGGCGCTGATCTGAAATGGCCCGCAAAGTCGAAGAAGCAGCGTACGCATTGTCGTTCTCTCCAAAAGGTTGGTGGAAGGTAGCCCACCTGCCAGAGAAAGTCAATGAATCGGTGCCGGAGGTGTTGACAAGCGGGGAGGATTGCGGTAACATGGACATGTTTTCTCGACTTATGGCATGCTGCACCAAGAAGTGCAGGATTTGTGAGGAACCTTTTCACCGGCCGGCGGTTGCAGGTGACCGACGACAGGCAGGGCCTGCCGCCACCCGGGAAAGACACTATGATTGAAACGCTCCGATATTACCTCCAGCTCACCAAACCGTCGATTATGTTTCTGGTGGTGTTCACCGGCTCGGCGGCCCTGGTGCTCGAGGGAAGCCTGTTGGACCAGCCGGTGAGATTCCTTCTGGTGTTGCTTGGGCTGTTTCTGTCGGGCGGGTCGGCCAACGCGCTCAACCAGTATTTCGAGCGGGAGATCGATGCCCGCATGACGCGCACGAGCGGGCGGCGCCCGCTCCCAATGGGGCAGATCAGCCCGACGGGGGCGCTCGTCTTCTCGGTCACCATCGGCGTGCTCGGCGTGGCGCTCTTCGCCGCGTTCTTCAATTTCCTGACCGCCGCCCTGGCGTTGGGAACGATTCTTTTCTACAGCCTCTTCTATACGCTCTACCTGAAACCCACCACGCCGCAAAACATCGTCATTGGCGGTGTAGCGGGGGCAATGGCTCCAGTGGGGGCGTGGGCAGCTGCGACCGGGACAATGGCCTGGGAGCCGTGGATCATGTTCGCGGTCGTGTTCTTCTGGACGCCCCCCCATTTCTGGGCGCTGGCGTTGTACTGCAAGGAGGACTACGAGCGGGTCGACCTGCCGATGATGCCGGTGGTCAAAGGAGACCGTCGCACGATCGACCAGATCTTTATCTATACCGTTGTCGTTGTCGCCGTGAGCCTGGCGCTCATTGCGTTCAAGGCCGGCTGGTTCTACTTTGTCGTGGCGGCGTTGCTCGGCGGCCAGTTCATGCGCCAGGCGGCGCGGCTTCGCCGGGAGCAGACCACTTCGCGCTACCGCGCGATGTTCGGCTACTCCATCGTCTATCTTTTCGCTCTGTTCTCGGCGATGATGGTCGACGGCCTGCTGCAGCGGTGGTGGTAGGATTGTGCCGGGCACCCCAGCGCTTTTTTGCTTGCGGAGCATTTGCTCTATATTTACAATAGCTAAGACGCCTGACAGCAGCCTGCTTCGCGAGTACAAGATCGCGTTGCGGGATGTGGTTCGGTTCTTCAAGCGGTTCGGCAGGTGCGAGGTTCTGTGCGCCGGACATCAACACCAGGATCAGAGCAGCGGAGCGCGATCGTTACCGCTTCGGTTCAAAGCGGCTTAAATGGACTGTTTTGTTCTTCGATACCGCTGTTTTCTGTTGACTTTGCGCGTTGTCCGGCGTATGCTTGCGAACTGTGTAGACAGGTACTCGTGGATTCAACCGGGCGGATCCGCCGCAGTAGATTGAGAAGTTTGCTTGGCTCAGATATTTCCGAAATGGACTAATCGCCTCCCGCTTTACCTCGCGCTGGGCGTCCTTGTGATCGGCACGACCGTTGTGCTGTTGCTGTGGTACTACGGTTCGCCCCGCTACCTGGAAGTCGGCTACCGGCCGATTCAGCCCGTTGCCTACTCCCACAAGCTTCACGCCGGTGATCTCGGCATGGACTGCCGCTACTGCCACACGGCGGTGGAGAAGTCGCGTTTCGCGACGGTGCCGCCCACGCAGACCTGCATGAACTGCCACCAGCTTATTCTGCCGGAGAGCCAGAAGCTCCTGCCGGTGCGGGAGAGTTGGGCGACGGGTGACCCGATCGAATGGGTCCGGGTCCACAACCTTCCCGACTACGCCTATTTCGATCACTCACGCCATATCCAGAGCGGGGTGGGATGTATCAGCTGCCACGGCAATGTGGCCCAGATGGAGATTGTCTCGCAGGTCGAACCGCTCAATATGGGGTGGTGCTTGACCTGCCACCGCGACCCGGCCCCGAATCTCCGGCCCGTTGACCAGGTGACCAACATGGCCTGGCAACCCCCGGCCGACCACGCCGAGTGGGCGGCGCGTTTTATGCAGGAACACAACATACGGCCCCCAGAGGATTGTTCAGCATGTCACCGATAAAGAAGGGCCATACCCTGACCGGCAAGCAGTATTGGCGCAGTCTCGATGAACTCGCCGGAACTCCGGAGTTCGAGGATTGGCTGCACCGCGAATTCCCCCAGGGGGCCTCGGAGTGGAATAACGCCTGGAGCCGGCGAAGCTTCCTGACCCTCATGGGGGCATCGCTCGCGCTGGCCGGGCTGTCCGGCTGCCGCCGACCGGAAGAGCACATCGTCCCCTATGTCAAGAAGCCGGAAGACATGGTCCCGGGCAATCCGCTCAAGTACGCAACGGCAATTCCGATGGGTCTCCATGCCTGCGGATTGCTGGTCGAGTCGCATGAAGGGCGGCCGACGAAAATTGAAGGCAATCTGAAGCATCCGGCCAACCGCGGCCGCACCGACGCACGGATTCAGGCCTCCGTGCTCGATCTCTATGACCCCGACCGCTCGACTGTTCCCTCGCGCGGCGGTGTGCGAAGCGACTGGACGGCCTTTGTCTCGTTCTGGCGCGAGCAGTTCGTCGCGTTTCAGGCGACCGGGGGCGAAGGGCTCGCGGTGTTGTCGGAGACGTTCTCGTCACCGACAATGATGCGCCTGCGACGCGCGTTTGAAGCGCGGTTCCCGAACGCACGCTGGGTGGCCTGGGATCCGATTTCCGATGAGAATCGCTACGAGGCTATCCGCGCGGTCCTCGGCCGGGTTCACCAGCCGGTCTTCCACTATGATCGCGCCAAAGTGGTACTCTCGCTTGAATCAGATTTCCTCCTGACCGAACCGGAAGCGGTTACCGCCACGCTGGGATTCACATCAGGGCGCCGGATCGAGTCCGAAAAGGACCAGATGAACCGGCTGTACGTGGTCGAATCGCTGTACACGTTGACCGGCGCGAATGCCGACCATCGCCTGCGGATCAACTCGAGCGATGTCGGTGCGTTTGCGCTCGCGGTAGCGGGGGAGCTGCAGAGACAGGGATTGGCGATTGAAGGGCTGAACGGCCTGACTGTCCCGACGATGACCGGCAGAGCCGCCGAATGGCTCGCGCCGCTGGCGAAAGATCTGCTGCGCGCGAGGGGCGAAAGCCTCATCGTGGCGGGCAGCGGTCAGCCGGCAGCCGTACACGCACTGGTAATGGCTATTAATGGTGCGCTCGGCAATCTCGACCGCACCATCACCTATGTCGACAACCGCGATGCCGCCTATCCGAGCACGTCCGGCCTGACAAAGCTGACAGCGGATATGGCCGCCGGCAAGGTCTCGGCGCTCGTCATGATCGGTGGTAACCCGGTGTACAACGCTCCGGCGGATCTCAATTTCGCCGCCGCACTATCGAAAGTTGCGACCAGCGTACATCTCAGTTCGCGAGTCGATGAGACCTCGGCGGCGACCGTGTGGCACATTCCCCGCTCGCACTACCTCGAGATGTGGGGGGATGCACGTTCGCTCGATGGCACGTTGAGTGTCATTCAGCCGCTCATCGAGCCGTTGTACCAGAGTGTCAGCGAGGTGGAGCTGACGGCGTTGCTGGCGAGCGGCGAGAGTGCCCGCGGCTACGATCTGGTCCGCGAGACCTGGGCCGGATTAGTCACGGGGAACTTCGAGGTGGGCTGGCAGACGGCGTTGCTTAATGGCATCCTCTCCGACAGCGCGCTGCCGTCGATTCCAGTCAATGCCGCGCAAGTCGGTATCGCGCAGGCGATGGCGTCCCATGGTTGGAGCCTCCGCCCGACGGCGACCACGAACCTTGAGGTGGTGTTCCATCCGTGCTACACCACCGGCGACGGCACCCGTGCCAACAATGGCTGGCTCCACGAACTGCCCGACCCGATCACGAAGTTGTCGTGGGACAATGTTGCAACCTTCAGCCCGAAGACCGCCCGCGAACTGGGTGTGCAGAATGAAGATATCGTTTCGATCCAGCTTCAGGGTCGGGAGTTGAGTATAGCCGCCTGGATCGTGCCCGGCCAAATGGACAATGCCGTGGGTCTATCCTTCGGCTACGGCAGAGAGAAGGCCGGCCGCGTCGGCAATGGCGTCGGAGTCGACACGTACCGCCTGCGCGACTCGCAGAACATGTACCGGGCGGGTAGTGCCACCGTGTCAAATACCGGCCGGCGGTACGAACTGGCGACCACACAGGACCACGGCTCGATGGAGGGACGCCCGATCATTCTCATGGCGTCGCTCGACGAGTACCGCGAAAATCCCGACTTCATCACTGGCGCGTCGGTCATTCCCGAATTCATGGCCGAAAGCGAAAAGGCTAAAGAGCGCGACCTTGTGCGCGAATATCCGTCCTCGTGGAAAGAACCCGACTACTCCACCGGATACCAGTGGGGCATGTCGATCGACCTGACGACCTGCACCGGTTGCCAGGCGTGCACGGTGGCGTGCCAGGCCGAAAACAACATCCCGATTGTCGGCAAAGAGCAGGTGCGCAAGGGGCGCGAAATGCACTGGATCCGCGTCGATCGGTATTTCACCGGCGACGTCGAAGACCCGGGCATGGAGCACCAGCCGATGCCCTGCCAGCACTGCGAGAACGCGCCGTGCGAACAGGTCTGTCCGGTCGCAGCGACCGTGCACGACACCGAGGGACTCAATGTCATGGTCTACAACCGGTGCATCGGAACGCGCTACTGTTCGAACAACTGCCCCTACAAAGTCCGACGGTTCAATTTCTTCAACTATACGGACGAATATCCGGAAACGATCAAGATGGTGCAGAATCCGGAAGTGACGGTGCGTTCGCGCGGCGTCATGGAGAAGTGCACGTACTGCGTGCAGCGCATCAACCGCGGCAAGCAGGTGGCGAAGCTCGAGAATCGATCGATCCGCGACGGCGAAGTGACGCCCGCGTGCGCACAGGCCTGTCCGGCCGAGGCGATCGTCTTTGGCAACATCAACGATTCCGAAAGCCGGGTCGCCCGGGTGAAACGGATCAACCGGACATACTCGCTCCTGGGCGAGTTGAACACGCAGCCGCGCACGACCTACCTCGCGAGCATCCGCAATCCCAATCCGGAGATGAAAGCTTGAACCTATGGCTAAGCAGATGCCCGAACAGGATACAGACGCGATGAAGAACGGCCGGCCGGTCAACTCCCTCGTCGTCGACGAGGATAATCTCATCCCCGGGAATCCGACCTACGAGTCGATTACCGAATCGGTCGCCGGTATTCCCGAGCAGAAGCAGACGCCCAAAGCGTGGTGGGCGCTCTTCCTGACCGCAGTCTCGCTGGCCGGGTTGTTCTTCGCCGAGATCGGGTACCTCTTCTACGAAGGGACCGGCATCTGGGGACTGCAGATCCCTGTGGCCTGGGGCTTCGCCATCGTCAACTTCGTCTTTTGGGTCGGTATCGGCCACGCGGGCACGCTCATTTCCGCCATTCTCTTCCTGCTGCGCCAGCGTTGGCGGACCTCGATCAACCGCTTCGCCGAAGCCATGACGATTTTCGCCGTCATCTGCGCGCTGATGTTCCCGACCATCCACGTCGGCCGCGTCTGGTTCATCTACTGGACCATGCCGATTCCCAACCAAATGGATATGTGGCCCAATTTCCGCAGCGGTCTCGTCTGGGATGCTTTCGCGGTCGGTACCTATTTCCTCTGCTCCCTGCTGTTTTGGTATGTGGGCCTCGTACCTGACCTGGCGACTCTGCGCGACCGGGCGACCGGCAAGATCCGCAAGATGCTCTACGGCTTGTTCTCGCTCGGCTGGCGCGGCAGCAACCGCCAGTGGCGCCACTATGAGCTGGCGTACCTCGTGCTCGCCGGGATCTCGACACCGCTAGTGCTCTCAGTGCACTCGATCGTGTCGACTGACTTTGCCACCTCGCTGGTCCCCGGCTGGCACACCACGATTTTCCCGCCCTACTTTGTAGCCGGCGCTATCTTCTCCGGCTTCGCTATGGTTATGACCCTGTCGATTATCGCCCGCAGCGTGTACAAGCTCGAGCACATCATCACCATGAAGGTGCTCGAACGGATGAACATCATCATGCTCGTGACCGGCACCATGGTTGGCTACGCTTACGGCATGGAGTTCTTCATCGCCTGGTATTCGGGCAACCAGTACGAGCAGTTCACGTTCATCAACCGGGCGTTCGGGCCCTATGCCTGGGCCTACTGGATTATGATCTCGTGCAACGTGATCGCCCCGCAGCTGTTCTGGTCCAAGAAGCTGCGCACGACCATTCCCGTGATGTTCGTGGCCTCGATCGTCATCAACATCGGCATGTGGTTCGAGCGGTTCGTCATTACCATGTCCCTCTCGCGCGATTTCCTGCCATCGAGCTGGGACTACTACAGCCCGACCATTCACGACATTGCCTTGCTGGTCGGTTCGTTCGGGTTGTTCTTCTCGCTCTTCCTGCTTTTCCTGAGGTTCCTGCCGATGGTGGCCATGTCCGAAGTGAAGGCCATTCTGCCGCAGGCCGACCCGCACCACCACACGGAGCAGATCCATGGCTGAGGGCGAACGCAAAATCTACGGCGTTTTGGCGGAGTTCAGGAGCACCGGCGACTTGCTCCATGCTGCCGAAAAGATGCACGGCGAAGGTTTCCGCAACTGGGATGTCCACTCGCCGTTTCCCGTGCACGGCATGGACCGGGCGATGGGCCTCGGGCGATCCCCGCTCGGCTTCATTGTCGGTATTGCCGGCACGACCGGTCTGACGCTCTTCGCGCTGTTTCTCTACTGGATTAACGTGTACGACTACCCGTTGGTCATCTCCGGCAAGCCCTACTACAGCTTCCAGGCCTTCGTGCCCCCCATGTTCGCTATCACGATTCTCTCCGCCGCGCTGGCCGCCTTCTTCGGCATGCTGGCTCTGAACAAATTGCCGCGGTTGTTCCACCCGCTGTTCGCCTCAAAGGAATTCGAGAAGGTCACCAACGGCGGAATGTTCATCAGCATCGAGGCGAGCGACCCTAGGTTCAAACACGACGAAACCGCCAAATTCCTCGAGTCGATCGGCGCCACTTCGGTGGAGATTGTCCGGGGTGAGGCGTAAATGTTGCACGGTATGAAAAGCAGAACCCTCGTTCTCGGCCTGGTGCCGGTCGCTCTCTGCGGAATCCTGATCCTGTCCGGCTGCTACCGTGGCCGTCCGTCGACCAAGCCGCCGATTCATACGGTCAAGGACATGGATCATCAGCCCAAGTACGAGCCGATGGAGAGCAGCGACTTCTTTGCCAACGGCGCCGCGATGCGGGTTCCTCCCTCCGGTACCCTGCCCGCCGGCTGGCCCGGGGCCGAATCCGAGTATGCGTTCGGACGGACAGCCGATGGTCAGTTGGTGGCGAAGATTCCGGTCCAGGTGACCATGCCCCTGTTGCAGCGCGGCCAGGAGCGATTCAACATTTATTGCTCTCCCTGCCACAGCCGCGTCGGCGATGGTCAGGGGATTGTGGTGAAGCGCGGGTACTTGCCACCGCCGACCTTTCACGACGAACGCCTGCGGACGGTTCCCGACGGCCACATCTTTGATGTCATCACCCGCGGAGTTCGCAACATGCCGTCGTATGCCCACCAGATTTCTGTGGATGATCGCTGGGCCATTGTGGCCTATTTCCGGGCGCTCCAGCGCAGCCGCAACGCGGCCGCGGGCGATGTCCCGGCCGAGGTACTCCGCGAGCTCAAGCCGTAGGATAGTCACGATTATGACGAACGACTCACATAGCTTTCGCCTGCCCGACAGCCCCCGCTCGGCCTATCTGCCGTTGGGGATCGGTCTGGTCGGCATCATTCTGAGCGGCATCGGGTATTTCACCGACCCCGGCCACTTCTTCCACTCGTACTTGGTGTCGTTTGTGTACTGGGTGACGATCGGTCTGGGTGCGCTCTTCTTCACGATGCTCCACCACCTGACCAACGCCAGGTGGAGCGTGGTCATGCGGCGCCTGTCGGAAAACGTGATGAGCGCCCTGCCGCTCATGGCGGTTTTCGCTCTGCCCCTCCTGTTCGGACTCCACGACCTGTACCACTGGAGCCACGCTGAAGCAGTGGCGGCAGACCCGATTCTGCAAAGCAAGGCCCCGTACCTGAACCCGACTTTTTTTGTGATCCGCATGGTCTTCTACTTCGTGGTCTGGTTTCTGCTTACCTGGCAGTTGAACAAGGTTTCGAATCAGCAGGATAAGGGCGGCACGGAAGACTACCGATTCAAAATGCGCAAGGTCAGCGCCCCCGGCATGCTGCTGTTTGCGCTGACCACGACCTTTGCCGCGTTCGACTGGCTCATGTCGCTCGACCCGCACTGGTACTCGACCATTTTCGGCGCCTACGTCTATGCGGGCGCCTTTCTGAGCGGGTTGGCCTTCTTTGTGGTGGCCGCTGCCTACCAGCGCCGCCAGGGCCACCTGAAGGACATCATCACTGTCGAACACTACCACGATACCGGCAAGCTGATGTTCGCCTTTGTCATTTTCTGGGGGTACATGGCGTTCTCGCAGTACTTCCTCATCTGGTACGCCAACATCCCCGAAGAGACCGTCTGGTTCCTCGAACGCTGGGAGGGCGGCTGGAGAGGCATGAGCTTCGTGATCATCTTCGGCCACTTCGCGATTCCGTTCCTCGCCCTGATCTTCCGCGCCACCAAGCGCAACGTGACGGGCCTGACGGTCGTGAGCCTCTGGATCCTGGCGATGCACTGGGTGGACCTGCACTGGGTGGTCTTCCCGAACCTCTACCACCACGGCCCGCACTTCTCCTGGATGGATGTGACGACCATGGCCGGGATCGGCGGCATCTTCCTGTGGTACTTCTGGCGGCGGCAGGTCGCCCGCCCGCTGGTGCCGGTTGGCGACCCGGGGCTGGAGCGCTCCATTCAGTTCACGAACTAGAGTACAGGCATGGCTGATACACCAAAAGCACAGAACACCGGGCACGAGGCGGCAGGCTACGAGAAGAGCGACGTCAGCGTTTCCAAGTCGCTCGTCGTCGGTCTCCTCCTGACGCTTCTCGTCGTTGCCTTTGCCGTGGTGCTCAACGAGTACTTCATCTCGGTGACCGAGGAAATCACGTACGAGCAGCAGCTGGCGCCCGACTCTCCGGTGTTGCGCGACCTGCGGGCGCGCGAAACGGAACAGCTCCAGTCCTACGGCGTGGTCGATACTGCCGCGGGCACCTACTGCATCCCGGTCCAGCGGGCCATGGAATTGATGGCCGGCGAAGCCTTCCAGGAAACCGTTCGCTGACACCAGCCCCTCATCCGGCCGGGCTGACGACCGCTTTAATCGTAGATTGTTTGGATCATTTAAAGGTACTTTACTGTTACGCATCAGTACTGCCATGAAACATGTCCTGAGACATATACTTTTCCTCGCCCTCCTCGTCGGCGGCGCGGCCGCCCAGGTGGTGCAGGAGCACGTGCCCGAACTGGAAGGGATCGACGTCGAGGAGCACCTCGGCGACACGGTTCCGCTCGACCTGGCCTTCGTCGACGACCACGGGCGCTCGGTCACGCTCCGCGAGTACTTCGGACAGGACAAGCCGGTGGCGCTGATCCTCGGATACTACGAGTGTCCGATGCTCTGCAATCTCGTTTTCAACGGCCTGACCGCGGCGATCCCGGATCTCGGGCTGGCTATGGGTTCGCAGTACCGGATCATCAATGTCAGCATCGATCCGGTCGAGACCCCGGAGCTGGCTTCGGCCAAGAAGGCCAACTATCTGGAGGCGCTCGGGCCGGCGGCATCGGCCGAGGGCTGGGCCTTTCTGACCGGCGATTCGACCGAAATCGCCGCGCTGGCCAACGCCCTCGGATTCAAATACTACTATGTCGAGGATCGCGACGAATACGCCCATCCGGCGGTGGTCCACATCCTGAGCGAGGATGGCGTCATCACCCGCTACCTGTACGGGATCCAGTACAACCCGCGCGATGTCCGGCTGGCCCTACTGGAGGCCTCGGAGGGAAAGGTCGGCAGCACGCTCGACCGGATCATCCTGTACTGCTTCCACTACGACCCGGCCGCGGGCAGCTACGTCGTTTTTGCACGGAACGTTATGGTCATCGGCGGCGTTCTCACTGTCATTGTGCTCGGAGCATTTCTCCTCATCCTCTGGCTCCGGGAGCGCCACCGCAAGGTTCACAGGCCGACACCCCGGGAATCACACCGCGTGTCGGTAGGATAAGAGTCGAAGATGGATACAACCGGTACCTTGTTCTTTCCGCCGGGGGGATCGACCTATGCCGGCGATGTCGACAGTCTGTTCTACTTCATCTACTACGCCTCGGCGATTATGTTCGCGCTGGTCATCGGCGCGACGATCTTCTTCATCATCCGCTATCGCCGGCGGCAGCAGACGGGGAAGACCTACGGCAAGGATCACAATTTCGCCCTCGAGGTGACCTGGACCGTCATCCCGACGATCCTGATCCTCATCGTGTTCGTCTGGGGCTTCCGCTCCTACATGCGTATGAACGTCGTGCCGCGCGACGCGATGGAAGTGAAGGTCACAGGGCAGAAGTGGTTCTGGTCGTTCGCCTACGGCTCCGGCGCCAGCAGTGTCAACGAACTGGTGGTGCCGGTCGGGCAGCCGGTCAAGCTGCTCATGTCGTCGCGGGATGTCATCCACAGCTTCTTCATCCCGAACTTCCGGATGAAGATGGACGTCCTGCCCAACCGCTATACGATCACGTGGTTCGAGGCCACGCGCACCGGGGAGTTCGACCTGTTCTGCACCGAGTATTGCGGGCAGGGACACTCAGAAATGATCGGTCGGGTCAAAGTACTCGGCGAACGGGAATTTTCCGAGTGGCTCGACGCCGGCTCGGGTCCGGGGCAGGGTGAATCGCTGGTCGACTACGGCCGCCGCCTATACACCAGCCGTGCCTGCAACACCTGCCACTCGATTGACGGCTCGGCCAATGTCGGCCCGACGTTCAAGGGAATTTTTGGCCGCCAGGAAGCGATGGTCGCCGGCGGGTTTATCACGGTCGACGAGAACTACATCCGGGAATCGATCCTCCAGCCGCAGGCAAAAGTCGTGGCTGGATACCAGCCGGTCATGCCCACGTACCAGGGCATTCTCAAGGACCGGGACATAGATGCGCTTATTGCCTTTATGAAGTCCCTAAGTAACGAGTGACGATTATGGCTGCTACAATTACCGCACCCGCGCCAAACTACCTGAACGCCACAAAAGGGTGGAAATCCTGGCTGCTAACCCTGGATCACAAGCGGATTGCCATCCTCTATATGGTGGCGATCGCTGTGTTCTTCCTGGTCGGCGGCGTCATGGCGATGCTGATCCGCCTGGAGCTGTTGAATCCGGGGCGGGATCTGGTCGGCGCCAACACGTACAACAAGCTGTTCACACTCCACGGCGCGATCATGATCTTCCTGTTCATCATCCCGGGAATCCCGGCGATCCTCGGCAATTTCCTGCTGCCGATTCTGCTGGGCGCCCGTGATGTCGCCTTCCCGCGACTCAACCTCGCCAGCTGGTACATCTTTATGCTCGGCGGGCTGTTTGCCCTCTACTCGATCATCACCGGCAGCATCGATACCGGCTGGACGTTCTATACTCCCTACAGCACGCAGACAGACACGTCCGTTGTATCAATGACCCTCGGGGCATTTATTCTCGGGTTCTCATCGATCCTGACTGGGCTGAACTTCATCGTGACGATTCACAAGCTGCGTCTGCCCGGGATCACCTGGTACCGGCTGCCGCTGTTCGTCTGGTCGATCTACGCCACGGCCATCATCCAGGTGCTGGCTACCCCGGTGCTCGGGATCACCCTGCTGCTGCTTGTGGTCGAGCGCCTCGCCGGTATCGGCATTTTCGATCCGGCCATGGGAGGCGACCCGGTGCTCTACCAGCACTTCTTCTGGTTCTATTCCCACCCCGCCGTGTACATCATGATCCTGCCGGGAATGGGGATTATCAGCGAACTGATCACGACCCACTCGCACAAAAAGATCTTCGGCTACAAGGCGGTAGCCTACTCGAGCCTCGGCATCGCCCTCGTCAGCTTCCTGGTGTGGGGCCATCACATGTTCGTCAGCGGCCAGTCGGAATTGGCCGCCATGCTGTTCTCGTTTCTGACCTTCTTCGTAGGGATTCCCTCCGGCATCAAGGTCTTCAACTGGGTGACCACCATGTACCGCGGCTCGATCGTTTTGAACACCCCCATGCTCTATGCCCTCTCGTTCCTCTTCCTGTTCAGTATTGGCGGGTTCACCGGAATATTCCTTGGGGCGCTTGCGGTCGATGTTCACCTGCACGACACCTATTTCATCGTCGCCCACTTCCACTACGTGATGATGGGGGGGACAGTGATGGCGTTCCTCGGCGGCATCCACCACTGGTGGCCGAAGATGTTCGGCAAGCTGTACAACGAGTTCTGGGCCAAAATCGCCTGCGGATTGATCTTCGTCGGCTTCAACGTGACTTTCGGCAGCCAGTTCATCCTGGGGTCGCAGGGAATGCCCCGCCGCTACTACACGTATGTCGATCAGTACCAGCCGCTGCACGCCTTCTCGACCTTCGGGTCGTGGATCCTCGGCGCGGGCTTCCTCATTATGGCCGTGTACCTGATTCACTCGCTCGTCAAAGGAAAGCGCGCGGGCAGCAACCCGTGGTACTCGTTGACGATGGAGTGGGAGACGTCGTCGCCGCCGCCGACCGAGAACTTCATCGAGCTGCCGTCTCTGACCCACGGCCCGTACGACTACGACAAAGTCCTCCCGATCAACGTGGAACCGGACGGCAAACCGGCCAAGCTGAAAGAGGCGGTATCATGAGCCAGGCTAAAGAATTCGCAGACGAGACGGGTCAGGAGCAGGCGGGCGCTCACGCCGCCCCGCACCATCACCCGGCCAATCTCGCCCACCACTTCAGTGACATGGCCCAGCAGAAAGACTCGGCCAAGATGGGAATGTGGATATTCCTCCTGACCGAGGTACTGCTCTTCGGCGGGTTGTTCTGCGCGTATGCCGTTTACCGGGCCTGGAACCCGGAGATTTTCCATAACGGCCACGCCTTCCTTGATGTCACCCTGGGCACCATCAACACGATCGTGCTGATCACCAGCTCGCTCACGGTGGCTTTGGCGATCCGTTTCCTGCAGGTGAACAAGATCAAGCTGGCGGTGATCAACCTCGCTGCGACCATCGCGTTCGCCGGCACGTTTATGGTCATTAAGTACTTCGAATACATGCACAAGATCCACGAGGGGCAGCTCCCCGGCAAGTTCTACACGTTCGAGGGCATGGAGGGAACCAACCCCCACGTCTTCTTCAGCGTGTACTTCCTGATGACCGGCCTGCACGGCATTCACGTGCTCGTCGGTATCGGGATCATCACCTGGGTGCTCATCCGGACCATCAAAGGGCATTTCTCATCCGAGTACTACACGCCGGTGGAACTGACCGGCCTCTACTGGCACCTCGTCGACCTGATCTGGATCTTCCTCTTTCCGCTCTTCTATCTGGTGGGGTAATCGGCCATGGCGAATTCGACGCATGCACATACGCACGAACACGCGGAACATGTCCTTCCGCTGCGTGTCTACTTCGGTGTTTTCGCGGCGCTGCTGCTTCTGACAGCGGTGACCGTGATCATCGCGAAGTTTCACTTCGGAGCATTCAACCTCATCGTGGCGATGGTGGTGGCCGCGGTCAAAGCGACCCTTGTCGCGCTGATCTTCATGCACCTGAAATATGACAACAAGGTGTACATGCTGATCTTCGTCACTTCCATCGTGTTTCTGGCAATTTTCATCATCTTCACGATGTCCGATACGATGACCCGCGGCAATGTCGATCCCATGAAAGCGCGGCCGATCGATCCGCGCGCGATCATCTATCAGAACAGGCCCGAAGGAGTTGGTCTCGGCATGGATACAACGGCGCTCACCGATACGGCCGCGACCGCCAATCCGACGCGGCAGTTGGGGGAGGAGCCGACAATCGACACGACCGCCGTTCCCGATGTCCGGGGGAGCGACTCGGTACCCGTCGATGTGGCGCCCGCCGACACGACGCAGCCGCAGACCGCACCGGACTCGCTGTAAGCACCAATTCGCAGGAAGTGCTTGCGCCGGCAACGGTCGTTAGGTACCATCATGGAGGGGTGTCGACATGATCGGCCTCCCCACACCATGAAGGAGCGTTGGGTCATATGAAATCCCTCTGGCGCATGGCGCTGATCTCGACAATTGCCACATACGTCCTGATTTTTATCGGCGGGCTTGTCCGCGTCTCCGGCGCGGGACTGGGCTGCCCCGATTGGCCGACGTGCTTCGGCCGGTGGATTCCCCCTACTGACATCAGCCAGCTCCCGCCCGACATCGACCCCAGCCGGTTCAACATGACCCTGGCCTGGATCGAGTACCTCAATCGCCTCTCCGGAGTGATCGTCGGCCTGCTCATCGCCGCGACCGCCGTGCTGGCGCTCATGTATGCCCGGCGCACACCGCGAATTTTCTGGCCGGCGGTGGGGGCCGGACTGCTAACCGCTTTCCAGGGATGGCAGGGCAGCGTGGTCATTTCATCCGAACTGGCCCCGTTCGTGGTGACCGTCCACAGCGTGCTGGCGCTCATTATCGTGAGCCTCCTCCTCTGGGTGACCCTGCAGGCATACTACGAATCGCACCCGGCCGAAGCGGGCGACAACTACCTGCCCCTCGGCTCAGCCCGGTGGGTAACAGTGCTCTGGGGGATTGCGATAATCCAGGTGATGCTCGGCACGCAGTTGCGCGAGGGAATTGAAATCATGCGCGACGAGTATCCGGCCCTGACGGCCGCCCAGTGGATCATGAAGATCGGCGGAGTGAGCCACGTGCACCTGACATTCGGCGTCCTGCTGGCGGTGCTGACCTTCTGGATCGGCCGCCGCATCAGTCGCGGCGCCGAGCACATGACCCCGTTGGTGCGCCAGGCGGTCGGCGCAAGCATGATCCTGGTTGGACTGCAGTTGATTACCGGACTGGTCTTCATCTTTGTCGATATCCGCCCGATGGTGCAGGTGTTCCACCTCTGGATCGCCAGCCTCTATGTCGGGGCGCTGCTCATCGTGTTCGCCTCGTCCCGCCGGGCGCGTCAACCCCTCCAAGTGGAGATAGGTGCGTGAGCAAAGTTATTGTCACACTCCTCGTACTGGCTGTGATCCTCGGATCCGTTGCCTTCCTGGTTCTGGTCCAGGCCGAACGGTCGCGATCGGACCTCCCCTTGCTTGGCACAGTGGGGGATTTCACGCTGACCGATCAGTACGGTCAGCCCTTTACCAATGAGGACATGCGTGGCAAGCTGAGTGTTGTCGAATTCATGTTTACCAGCTGCCGGGGGCCGTGCCCGATCATGAACGGCTATTTCTCCGAGCTGTACCGGGCCTACGACGGCGTCGAGGACATTCAGCTCGTGTCCATCACGGTCGATCCGACCGTCGACACCGTGGCGAAACTGGCCGAGTATGCCGCCGGATTCGGCGTCGATGACCGGCGCTGGGTGTTCTTGACCGGCCCGCTTGACAGCATCGTACATATCAGCGAAGACTACTTCAAGATTGCAGCCGATGACCTTCCCGGGGCGCACAGCACCCGGTTTATCCTGGTGGACCGGGATAACAACATCCGGGCCTTCTACTCGGGCATCGAGGAGGCCAGCGTCAACGTGCTCCGGAGCCATCTGCAGACGCTCCGCCGGGACAGAGAATGACAGTCACCGACCTTCCGTCTCTGAACGCGGCCCTGAATAGTGTCGCGGCCCTGCTGCTGCTGGCCGGATACCGGGCCATACGGCGCGGCCATCAGGACTTGCACAAGAAGATCATGCTGGGAGCGCTGGCCACCTCGGCGGCCTTTCTGGTCAGCTACCTCATTTATCATGCCGAGGTCGGTTCGGTTCCGTACCCGCGCCACGATTGGACGCGCCCCCTCTACTTCGCCATCCTCGTTCCCCATGTGATTCTGGCCGGCGGGATGGTCCCGTTTATCTTCCTGGCAGTCTGGCATGCCTTCCGGGGGAACTTCCGCAAACACACGCGGCTGACCCGGTGGGTCTGGCCCGTATGGCTCTTTGTGTCAGTGACCGGGGTGGTGATTTACGTAATGCTCTATGGCCTTTCGTGAAACAATTCTCAAACTGGCGGGGAACAAACCCCCGCAGCCGGCGTTTTTACTCCGGTAGAATGGATCGATTACGCGACGAATAGTTGCCTTCGCCGATCTGCATTGAATCCAATTAACTTGTCGAGCATTAACCGGTTCTGCGATCCCTGGATGCGAAAGACAACGGCAAACGACAGATGAATACGGAAAAAATAAGTTGACACCCACAGGCGCGCAGATATATTGGCACCTTAATGTGAGATGCAGGTAGTACGCAGTTATGTCGCTGCTTAAGCCGAAGTCAGGCCAGGACTCTGACTACCGACAGATCGGCCTTCTGGCAGCAATTCCAGCTATCCTTCTGGCGGCGCCTTTGATCGGTTTCTTTCTGGGGAGCTGGCTGGACAAGAAGTTCGGAACAGAACCGTATCTGCTCATTGCCGGTGTGCTGCTGGGTTTGGGATCGGCGGGTTTAGAGGTCTACAATCTCGCCAAAAAATCAGCAGCCATGAGTGAAGACAAAGATGACAAACGCTCTGGAACTTGACTTCATCGCACGGACGCTTTCAACGACGGGCGTTCTGCTCCTGATCTTTCTGCCGTTCGGCCTGTACTATTGGGGCCTGTACCCCACCCTCGGGGTGCTTAGCGGCGGGATCTGGAGTATCATCAATCTGTATTTTCTGAAGGTCCTGGTGAAAGCGATCGTTCGGTCGGAAGGCCCTGACCGGGTCGCCGCCGCGGTGCTCCTTCTGGTCAAGTTTCCGTTGCTCTATGCCGCGGGTTACGCGCTCCTGGCTTCGGGCCTGTTCGGCCCCATCCCGCTGTTGGTCGGGTTCACCCTTCCGCTCCTGGTGATTGTCCTTAAAGTCGGCGGCCGCGTGCTCATCAACGCCGACTCCAAATCGAGTGAACACAAGAATCTGCAAGGGGCTCTCTGATGCTCTCGTACTACAGTTACCTCTTGGCCGGAGTGGCCACCAAGCTGATGCCGTACATCTCGGTCGCGGTCGCGGAACAGGACGCGGGCGTTCACTACGATTCCTCCGCGGCCGCCGAAGCGGGGCATGCCGTGGGGACGACCGAACACGGTGCGCATGCCGAGCACAGCGGGCCGCCCCACCTGCCGAGCCTGCTGACGTATGTCCGCTACTGGATCGGAGCCGACACCGACACAGCACACTTCCTGGAACTCTGGATCAATCCGATTTTTGCGTTCCTAGTTGCGATTTTTTTCACAATCGTCGCGATCTATGTCTACAGCAAGCGCCAGATGATACCGGGCCGCCTGCAGAATTTCATGGAAATCCTCGTTGAGGGGGCCTACAACTTCCTGCAGACGATCCTCGGCAATCATGCCCGGACCTACCTGCCGTTTTTGGGCACCCTCTTCTTCTACATTCTGGCGCTTAACTTCCTGGGCATTATACCGCTGGGTCACTCCCCCTCGACCAATATCAACATCACCGCCTCGATGGCGATCCTGGTATTTCTCTACGCCCAGTGGACGGGCATCCGGCGCCTCGGCGTCGGCGGCTATCTCGATCACCTCGCCGGGCAGCCGCGTGACACGGTCAGCTGGGTGCTGGTCCCGATCATGCTGCCGATGCACATCATCGGCGAGCTGGCCAAGCCGCTCTCGCTGTCGCTTCGTCTATTTGGAAATATCACGGGCGAGGATGTCCTGGTCGCGGCCTTCGTGGTCCTCGGCGTCTCGGCCCTGTCATTCGTACATTCGCCGGTTGGTCTGCCGCTGCACATCCCGTTCATCCTCTTGGGGATTCTGCTGTCGACCATTCAGGCGCTCGTGTTTTCGCTCCTGTCGACCATTTATATCCTCATGATGCTGCCGCACGAGGAGCATCACTAAGGGGATACGTAACGCGAATAGAAAAAAGAACATAAACAGTACCTGGTATTTCGGAGGACACAATGGATTTTCAGACTGCTCTGGCGTTCAGCCTGCCAATCGGTGTCGGCATCGCTGCTATCGGTTCCGCTTTCGGTCTTGGTCGTGCTGTCGGTTCCGCCATGGAAGCGATCGGCCGTCAGCCGGAAGCCTCGGGTAAGATTCAGACTGCCATGATCATCGGCGCCGCGCTCATCGAAGCGCTCACCATTTACGCCCTGGTGGTCTTCTTCATTCTCCAGGGTAAGATCGGCGGCTGAGTAACCAACAGGGGGTGCCTGCCCCGTGTGACGGGCGGCATCCGAACCGGTGAGACACAATGGAACTACAGATCCCGCAACTAATCACGCACGCCATTGGCTTTCTCATCACCGTGTGGATCCTCAAGCGGTTTGCCTGGGGTCCGCTCATGGCGATGATGGACGAGCGGCGAGAGAAAATCGTCGGCGAGTTCAAGCGGATCGATGATGAGAAGGTGAAAGTCGCCGAGATGGCGGCGGAGTACGAGGCGAGACTCAAGCAGATCGAGGCGGATCGCCGGCAGAAGCTGGTCGAGGCCGTGACCGAAGGCAAGAAGATCGCCGAGGACTTGAAGGCGCAGGCCCGCGAGGAGGCCCGTCAGATCGCCCACAAGGCGAAAGACGACCTCGAACGCGAGGTGGCCAAAGCCCGCGTCCAGCTCAAAGAGGAAATGGTGTCGATCACGATTGGCGCGGCCGAGAAACTCCTGCGGGAACGGCTCGATGACCCCAGACACCGCCAGTTGATCGGTCGTTTCATCGACGGCGTCGAGAAAGCCTGAGAATGCCATGTTAGCCCAGGAAGTCGCCCAACGATATTCACACGCACTGTTTGACGCCGCTTCAGATCGGGGAATTCTCGATATCGGCTACGAGCAGATGGCCGATCTCAAGCGGATCGTGCAGCATGACCGCACCCTGCTCAACTTTCTGACCGCGCCGCAGGTGCTCGACGAGCACAAGAAGGAACTCGTCCGCACGGTATTCTGTAACCGGATCCACCAGCTCTATGTGGAATTCCTGATCGTGCTGGTCAACAAGCACCGGGTGGGGTACCTGATTGAGATCATCGATGAGTTCATCGACCGGATCGAAACTGCCCGCGGTATCGGCCGCGCGAAGGTTATCACGGCCGTGCCGCTGTCCGACAAGGAGCGCGAAAACCTCAAGGCCCGCCTCGCGGCCAAGACCGGCCTGAAGATCCGGCTGGATGAGAAGATCGATCCGGCCATTATCGGCGGCATGATCGTTATCATGCACAACGAGATCATCGACGGCTCGGTCCGCCACGGACTCGCGCTGATCGAGGAAGAGCTGCTGAAAGTGAAAGTGGTCTGATTCGGATTCGCCTCGTCCGCAGACTGACGGTGACAGAGGCATGGCGCCGAGAGCATCCGGTTGTCCGGGTTCCTGCCATGTGATGTGAGAATTTAGCTACAGGAAATACAGGAGTACTAAGATGGGTCTCAACCCCGAAGAAGTTTCATCGGTAATCAAGAAGGAGCTGGAGAAGTACGAGACCAAGCTCGAGATGGAATCCGTCGGAACGGTACTCCAGGTCGGCGATGGGATCGCTCGCATCTGGGGTCTGGAGGATGTCCAGATGTCCGAGCTGATCGAATTCCCCGGCGACATCATGGGCATAGTCCTGAACCTCGAAGAGGATAACGTCGGCGCGGCCATCTTCGGCTCCGACACGAAAATCCACGAAGGCGACACGGTCCGGCGCACCGGCCGCGTGGCCTCGGTCCCGGTCGGCCCGGCCCTCCTCGGCCGTGTGGTCAACCCGCTCGGTCAG
>JBGSIV010000224.1:0-4446 GCA_041742355.1 Candidatus Zixiibacteriota bacterium | reverse complement strand
CGTTCCGCAGGGTCTTGCGCTCGCGCAGCGAGCGTGTGACCCTGCGGCAATCAAACGAACCCAATCACCCGGCCACAAAAAAACCGCCGGGCGGGGTCGCCCGGCGGCACATATGCCAAGACACTACAATAACTTACAAGCGCTACTCCTCGGTCTCCGCACGGTCCTTCAACCGATACATCCGCTTGATCGGCACCGAGTACCGGCTCGACTTATCGTCGTTCACCTGGAATGTAAAGGACTTCTCAAACTCCTCGGGGACCTTAGCCTCGGTCACCTCGATCTCCGCCGTGACCGTCTCCCCCGCCTTGATCGCACCGGGGAGCTTCACCGCAAAGTAATCGGCCGGGTAGTCCACCAGGGTCAGCGCGTAGTCCTTCTGGCTCATGTTCTGAATCGTGAAGCTCGTCTTCCGCCGCGGCGTCGCCGAGAACTGGGAGACATCGACCCGTGCCGGCGTGATAATCAGCGGCAGCGCACTGTCGGGGAAATTGAGCACATGGGTGTTGATCTCGAGCATAGTCTTCTCCTCCCCCATGTTGGTCTCGATATACGGCTTCTTGGTGACATAGCCGCCATAGCGCCCGGTGGCAAAGGCGATCTCGAGCACGGTCGAATCCCCCGGCGCAAGCACGCTGTCCGCCAGCGGGGCCTTGGTGCAGCCGCAGCCGGGCACGACCTTGGTGATCCGCAGGGTATCGGTGCCTGCCGAGTACAGCCAGAAGCGATGGGTAACCGTGGCGTTCTGGGGTACCTTCCCGAAGTTGAACACGGGTTCGGGGATCTTGACCTGCGGGCCCGCGACGACACTCGCGGCCGCGAGAAGCAGGGCAGCTATGATCAGTATCGGGGTCTTCATTGTTGTATCGTCCTCCAAGCGTAAGGCAGCGGTTGTCTTCTCTTTCGGCAGTCCGCCCCTGTCCCTGTACCCGACCCCTGCGGTCAGATCACGTCCAGCAGCCGGTCCCAGCGGACCTTGTGGAAAAAGTGCGCGGCATTGTGGAGCACCAGCCGGGGCACCGAGAGAGGATCCTTGAGGCTCACCGGCGGCGACGGATGCGCGGCATCGTCCCACGAGAAGTGCACGAGGACCGCGTGGCCGACAATGAGGTCATCGGAGACCGGCCCCCAGTAGCGGGAGTCGTAGGAATTGTCCCGGTTGTCCCCCATCATGAAGTAGTGGCCCGCAGGGATCACGTACGGTCCGAAATTGTCGCGGCTGTCTCCCTCGACCGGGCGCGGGACAACGTTTTGCGCGCCAAAGCGGGTCGTGTCCTCATACTTGGCGCCCGGGGCGTCGGGTACAAGCTGACCGTTGACATACAGCGCCTTGTCGACCACCTGCACGGTGTCGCCGCCGACTGCCACGCAGCGCTTGATGTACTTCGTGACACCGTCGCCGGGCCACTTGAACACCACGACGTCGCCGGCCTTCGGGTCCCGAAATCCGGGCAGCCTGACCCCGAGAATCGGGACCTCGCCCCCGTAGGTGACCTTGTCGGCGATGATGAAATCGCCGATCAGGAGGCTGTTTTCCATCGACGACGACGGGATCTTATAGGCCTCAACGAGCGTGGCGCGGACGAGGAAGAAGATGAGCAGCCAGAGGACGATCTCCAGCGACGAGCGCACGGAAGACCGCTGCTCAAGGTCGGCTGGTCTCGATTCCGGGGTGCCTGTTGCCGGACCGGTATTGTGTTCCATCATTCAGTCAATCAGAATAGGTTTAGCACTAACGACACTCAAAGGATTATACGGGCAAACCGGGTGACGGATTCAGACGATTATGGCCGCTCCGGCTCAGTCGATGACCGTGAACAACCGGTCCCACCGAACCTTCTCGAAGAAGTGCACCGCGTTGAAGATGAAGACACGCGGCACCGACAGTGGATCGGCCAGGGAAACATCGGGCGACGGATTCTGGTTGTCGTCCCACGACCAGTGGATGACCATCGCCTCGCCGAGGATGAACCGGTAGGGAACCACCCCCCACCAGCGGGAATCATGGGAGTTGTCGCGGTTGTCCCCCATCATGAAGTAGCTGTCGGGGGGAATGATAAATGGCCCGAAGTTGTCCCGGCTGTCCATGCCGCCGGGGCGGCGCGGCTGAATCACCTGCTGCCCCGTGGTGGTGGTGTCGTTGTACTTGGCGTGCTCGGGGTCGGGAAAACGCTCGCCGTTCACGTACAGGATCTTGTTCTTGATCTCGACCGTGTCCCCCTCCACCGCGACGCAGCGCTTGATGTACTTCGTGACGCCGTCGCGGGGGAAAATGAAGATAACGACATCCCCCGCCTCGGGCTTGTGGATCGCAGGCAGGCGGAGATCCACCAGCGGCAGATGGGCGCCGTAGACGAACTTGTTGGCGAGGAGAAAGTCCCCGATAAGAAGGGTGTCCTCCATCGACGCCGAAGGGATCTTGTAGGCTTCGACAATCGAGGTCTTGATGATGAAGGCCATGAGGACGGCCACGAAGATCTGCTTGAAGTTATCCCAAAGGTCGCGCATCAGCTTTATGTCTCATCGCACAGTGGGGCGATCGACGTCCTCCATGACACGGGTAAGTCCTCTTGGCTGACACATATAACGGATTCAGGCCGCGTTGCCAAGCAAATCTTTTCGGCCCGGGACTGCGGTTCCTTTACAGTCCGCGGATAATCCGCAGGATATCGTTGTAGGTGACGAACACCACGAGGGTCAGGATCGCTATAATCCCCACCTGCTGGGCGATAATGCGGGCACGCATCGGCAGGGGACCGCCGCGGATCTTCTCCACCGCCAAGAACAGCAGGTGGCCGCCATCGAGCACCGGAATCGGCAGAACGTTGAGCACGGCGAGGTTGACCGACAGGAGAGCCATGAAGAAGAACAGGTTCGCGGCGCCGCGCTGGGCCTGACGGCCGGATTCCTGGGCGATAAAGAGCGGCCCGCCGACCATCTTCACTGAGACCTCGGCCGTGACGAGCTGCTTGACGAATTTGACCGTCAGCCAGACGAGCTGGTGGGCGCGCACGAATCCCTCCTGTGCGGCCGCACCGAAGCTCACCCGCTCGCTGCCGATGATCTTCTGGGTGAAGCCTATCACACCGACCGTATCGATCCCACCCTCAAGGTTGGGGACCTCGCCGATCTCAGTGACCAACTCGCGGGTGACTGTATCGCTACCCCGCACCCAGGTCAACTGAACGGGCTGCTCGACAAACGAGTTGATGCGGACACGGGCCGAGTCAAAGTTGGATACCGGCTCGCCGTTGACCGCGATAATCTGGTCGTCGGGTTGCAGGCCCACTTTGGCGGCCGGGAAATCGGGACTGACTTCGCCGACGAGCACGCGGTTCTGGTCGGTAACGGGCCGTCCGGCCAGCCATGCGATGGCGATAAGCAGGACAATAGCCAGGACATAGTTCATGAAGGGCCCGGCGAAAATCACCGCCGCCCGCTGGCCGATAATCTTCGAGGCAAATTCATCGGGCGAACCGGTGGTCGAATCCCCCGGCTGTTCGCCGGCCATCTTGACGTAGCCGCCGAGCGGAATCACGCCGATGCAGTACTCGGTGCCGCCCCAGTTCTTCTTGAAGATGTGCGGCGGGAATCCGAGCGAGAACTGGTCGACACGTATCCCGACGCGCTTGGCGACGAGAAAGTGGCCGAGCTCGTGGATAAAGATCAGAATCCCGAGGACGAATATGAATGAAAAGATATTCAGCAGCATGCTATGTTCCCCGTTTTGCTGCGGGCCAATTCCCGCGCCTGTCGATCGGCTTCCAGGATATCGTCTAGCTCCGGATCGGCAACCACCGGGATCCGGCTGACAGCTTCATCTATGATACTCGTTATATCGGTGAACCGGATGGTTTCCTGCAAAAATCCCTCGACCGCGACTTCGTTGGCGGCGTTGAAGACGGCCGGGGCGGTGCCCCCGGTGCGCGCGACCTCGAACGCCAGACGCAAGGCGCCGAAGCGGTTAAGATCAGGTTCTTCGAACGTCAGCGCCCCCACCGAGGCCAAATCGAGCGCCCCGAACCCGGAGGCGACGCGATCGGGCCAGAACAACGCGTAGCTGATCGGCAGGCGCATGTCGGGACTCGAGAGCTGAGCGATGATCGAGGAGTCGATAAACTCCACCATGCTGTGAATGATCGATTGCGGGTGGACTACCACCGAGATCTTCTCCACCGGCATCGAGAACAGCACGGCGGCTTCGATCACTTCGAGCCCCTTGTTGGCCAGGGTGGCCGAATCAATAGTGATCTTTCGCCCCATCTGCCAGGTTGGGTGATTGAGGGCGCGGGCAGGAGTTATGGCGGCGAACTGGTCGGCGGGCAGGGTTCGGAATGGGCCGCCCGACGCGGTGATAATGAGCCACTTGACCTCGTCTTCTTCCCCTGCGGTAAGACACTGCCACAGGGCGGAATGCTCGGAGTCTATCGGGACAATCTGGGCGCC
>JBGSIV010000223.1:0-4043 GCA_041742355.1 Candidatus Zixiibacteriota bacterium | reverse complement strand
GCCGCCTGGAACATGGTCGGGACCTCGAGCAGGGACGGATTGCGCTCGGCCGGCGCCTTGGTGCGCTCGTCCAGCATGCTCACCACCGCCTGGGTGGTCGCCAGGTTGCCGGCGGTCATGATGGTGATCAGCCGCTCGCCCGGCTCGTGCCAGGAGAACATCTTCCGAAAGACCGAAACGTTGTCGACGCCCGAATTCGTCCGGGTATCGGACATGAAGACCAAGCCCTTGTTCAATCGTAGCCCGACGCAATAGGTCATCGAATCTCCGTCAACTCCTGCTCACCGGACCTATTGCTGAACCTGCAGGCTGACCGCCATCGTTTCGTTGACGCCGCCGAAGGTCATTCCTGAAACCGGTGCGGCCTCATCATAGTCCAGCCCGGTCGCCACGCGGACATAGCGCTCGTCCGGCGACTGGCCGTTGGACACGTCGAACCCGACCCAGCCCAATCCGTCGACATGGGCCTCAGCCCAGGCGTGGCCGGCGTCCTGGTCGATCCGGTCGTCCATGCACAGGTAGCCGCTGACGTACCGGGCGGGGAATCCCATCAGGCGGGCCGCGCTGATGAAGATGTGGGCGTGATCCTGACAGACCCCGTGCCCGGCCTCGATCGCCTGTTCGCCTACGGTGGCGAAATCGGTCCTCCCCGTCTCGTAGGCGACCACCGAGAGGATCAACGCCGAGAGGGCGTGGAGCCTGGAGATATCGTCTTCGAAGTCTCGGCCCAACGTCTTGATCAGGTTGCGGATATGCGGCCCGGGCTTGGTATGGCCGGTCGGGCGCATGAAATACCACAATGGCGCAAAGCCGCCGTGCTGGCCGACCACCCCCGCCGTGTCAGACGTCTCGACCTCCCCCTCGCAGACGATGCTCACCTTGCGTCGGTCGGGGTCGAACGAGAACAGCTCCACATGGTTGTTGTGCTGGTCGGTGAACTCGACCTCCTTGCGGCCGCCGTCGGCGGTCGTTCGCCAGGAAAGCACCGTCTGGCCGGCCGTCGACTTGGGCATCATCCGCACCTGTTGCAGCGCGTAGGGAACCGGCTCCTCGTAGCTGTACTCGGTGGCGTGTCGGATCTTCAATCGCATGGCGTCATCCGTAGAAACGGTAGTCGGTCTCGATCTGCAGACCGAGCGCGTGAACGCGGCCGATGAACTCCTCGAGAAACTCATGCAGGCCGGAATCAAAGATTTCGTCGATCGAACGCGCCTTGCACCTCTGCGTGAGGGACTCGGCCATCGCCTGGCAGGGCGGCTGGACACCGTAGTTTTCGGCCAGATAGCCCAGGTTGTCGCGGATCTTGGCCGCGGCGAAGGCGAGGGAGCGCGGCATCCGCCGGTCGAGGATCAACAGGCTGGCGATGTCCTTGGGATTGGTGTCGCCGTCGCTGAGCCAGCGATAGGCGCGCTGGGCCGAGACCGAACGCAGGATCGTCTCCCACTGGATGTTGTCGAGCGAGGACCCGACGAACGACGTCGACGGCAGCAGCACATAGTATTTCACATCGAGAATTCGGGCGGTGTTGTCCGCCCGTTCGAGAAACATGCCGATACGCGCGAAATTGTAGATGTCGTTGCGCAGCATCGTGCCGATCAGGGCGCCGGCCACCAGAGCGTTCTGACGCCGGATCGTGGCCAGGACATCGGGCAGGTCGGTGACCGGCACCGGCCGCTGCAGAGCGGCCTTTACGGTCATCCAACACTCGTTGGTCGCCTCCCAGACCTCGCGGGTCAGGGCGGTGCGGACCAGCCGCGCATTGCTTCGCGCCCCGTCGATGACCGACATGACGCTCGACGGATTGGTCCGGTCGCGCAGCAGAAAGTCCACGACGTTCGCGCCAGTATATTGATCGTAGCGTTCCAGGAAGGCGTCGCGGACCCCGGCGGTGGCGACGATCGAGGCCCATTCATCTTCAGCCGCAGCCGCACGGGTCAGGGCGATACGAAAGCCGGCGTCGACCAGGCGTGCGCTGTTCTCGCTGCGCTCCAGCAGACGGAACATCCAGTATAGGCCGCCCGCGGTCTTACCTAGCATCGGGCAGCTCCTTTCAAATCCTTCATTCCTCCAGCACCCAGGTATCCTTGGTGCCGCCCCCCTGGCTGGAATTGACCACCAGCGAGCCGGGCTTCATGGCCACGCGGGTCAATCCCCCAGGGGTGATCTCGATCTTGTTCGGCGAGACCAGAACGAAGGGCCGAAGGTCCACGTGCCGCGGCGCGAGGCCTGCCTTGGTCAGCACCGGAACGGTCGAAAGCGACAGGGTGGGTTGCGCAATGTAATTCGCCGGCCTGGACCTCAGCTTTGCCGCGAACGCCGAGATCTCGCGCTTGCTCGCGGCCGGGCCCACCAGCATGCCGTATCCCCCCGAGCCGTGGACCTCCTTGACGACCAGATCGGCGAGATTGTCGAGCACGTAGGCCAGGGAGTCAGGCTCCGAGCAGCGCCAGGTCGGCACGTTCTTCAGGATCGCCTTCTCGCCGGTGTAGAACTCCACGATGTCCGGCATGTAGGAGTAGATCGCCTTATCGTCGGCGATGCCGGTGCCCGGCGCATTGGCGATCGTGATCCCACCCGCACGGTAGACGTCCATGATGCCCGGAACGCCCAGCATCGAGGCGGGATTGAAGTTCAACGGATCGAGATACTCGTCGTCGATACGCCGATAGAGCACGTCGATGGGCGTATAGCCTTCTGTGGTGCGCATGGCGATGCGGCCGTCGACGACCCGCAGGTCGCCGCCTTCGACCAATTCCACGCCCATCTGGTCGGCCAGGAACGAATGCTCGAAATAGGCCGAGTTGTAGATTCCCGGCGTCAGCACCGCGACGACGGGCTTTCCCCTGGCCGCCGGCGGCGCACAGGCCGCAAGCGAGCGTCGCAGGTTCCTGGGATAGTCACCGACCTCTCGAACCGGCGACTTCGCAAACAACTCCGGAAACATCCGAAGCATGGTCTCTCGATTCTCGAGCATATATGAGACGCCAGACGGCGTACGCGCATTATCCTCAAGAACGAAGAAGTCATTTTCTCCGGTCCTCACAATGTCGATTCCGACAATATGCGTATAAACGCCACCAGGCGGCGAAACGCCGATCATCTCTGGCAGAAAGGCGTCATTCTGGGCGATCAGCTCAACCGGAATACGCCCAGCTCTTAAAATTTCTCTGCGATGATAAATGTCATGGAGAAACGCGTTGATGGCCCGAACACGTTGCTCGATACCCTTGGTCAATCGCGACCATTCCCGACCCGAAATTATACGCGGAACAATGTCGAACGGTATCAACCGCTCAGTCGCTTCCTGCTGCCCATAGACGTTGAAAGTGATGCCCGTTCGACGAAAGAAAACTTCGGCTTCCTGCGTCTTTTTCCGCATTCGGGAGAGATCTTGCTGATCAAACCACTCGTGGTAATCGCGGTATGGCTCTCGCGTGTATTCGCCAAAGCCGCTCATTTCGTCGAAAAACTTCAGCGCGCCTTCCATTATTTTCACCATGCATCATTCTTCGATTCGACGCAACTTGAGATCTCGATTACTATCAACTACAGAAAATTCCTCCACCTTATCTTTATATTTGACGACGAGACTACATCGCTCGACACACATGTTCGCGAAACATTTGATCGAACATCTGAAAATCTCCGACGCTGTCATCGACGGCGGTTGGCGTGATCATTTGTCGGGCGCCTTCGACCTGGATCGCCGCTGGACTGATCGTTTTCTCGGCGCCGGGCGCCCGAAAGCCGCCGCCGAACGGGCCGCCGGCCCACATTGGAGGCCGTGAGCAGGGATAGGGAACCCGCCATGCCGTTTGTCGCGCCGCACCGACTGGCCGCTATGATCACGGTCGGATTGACCGTCCCATCGACCCAGACGATCAGCTTGGCACGCCTGTCGATCGCCGTCGACGGCGTCCCGCCCCTTGCGGCGAGCAAGCACCTGAATTTCAAGCAGGATGCCGTGGAGTGCGAGCCGATCCGCTCAGGCGCGGACGCCTTGGATGTTCGCCCTGCCGTTGACGGCCAACACCGCGCCCACC
>JBGSIV010000222.1:0-11837 GCA_041742355.1 Candidatus Zixiibacteriota bacterium | reverse complement strand
TCGTCGACGGAGTTGTCGACAACCTCGTAGATCATATGGTGCAGGCCGCGCTGGCCCGTGTCGCCGATATACATGGAGGGGCGGCGACGCACCGCTTCGAGGCCTTCAAGAACCTTGATGGTCGTGGCGTTGTATGAGTGGCCGTTGGCCTTCTTGGCCTCTTCCGAGTCAGTGGATTCTTTCACCTGTTGCACCTTGGACGCCATATAGTTCAGATTCCTTTCTCACTTCTGACAAACCGCACCTGCGTGACGATCTCGCCATACGGGAAGCGCCGGATATTGGCCAAAATTGCATCGCTCTGCATGGCCAGCTCCTGGCGCCAACTGTCACTCGGGACCGCGACGAACAACACGCCGTCTTCAAATTTGACCGCTTGGGATACCCGCGCAGCCTGTTCACCGGCGATCTTGTCCCAATTGGCGACAATCTGCCAACCGTAGTAGCGACGGGCGATACCGAGCGAGACAACCAGTCTGTCCAGAACACCGCCGATCCGTTTGGGAGCGTTTGGGGACCGGTTTGATCCCTGATCGGCCGAGTTTTTCCAGCGGTTCTGCATATGTCCTTTATAATCTTTAAGGATACGAAAGTTCAAACCTCAACGCAAGCGAAAATCTCTATTTAACCTGTTGGAAACAAAAAAGTTATGGCGGTCCATCACCCGCTGTTTGATGATCGCTAATCGCCCTGCGACCGGCACATTTGTTCACCTATAAAAATGCCCGAAGAGAGTGCCCGATCGCCCTGCTTTCGGTATGATGGCCCGAACACTCGGCCCGCGGAATTGCCCAAAGAAACAGCGGGAGGGTTGTGGCCCTCCCGCCGGTCAGTTGGCGGTTTGTCGTGGGGTGCGTCCCAACCGAAGGGGAGTTGGATCCGCTCGATGGGGATGTCTGACGGCTCCCTGAACGCTTGCAAAGACGTCGGGACTCATTCCTGTTTCTTGCGGATATTGCCGCTGCCGGCGACATCCCGGTTCACTTCCGCAGGATCGCCATAGTACGCAATGTCACCGCTCCCGGCTATACTCCCGTCGAGCAGGTCGCTCGCCCATACCTGGACATCGCCGGAGCCGGCGATCTCAACGTAGGCGCGCTTGGCCTTCAGCTCACGGGCGTCAACCTCACCGGAACCGGAAACCTCGATATCCACCTCGTCGACTTCGCCGATCAATGTGGCATCGCCGGAACCTGAGATTTCATATGAGAATTCGGCCCCCTTGAGCCCTCGGACATAGATATCGCCCGAACCGGAGACAACCACCGCCTCGAGTGAGGGCACGGTGATTTCGATCCGGCAGGATTTATGCGAACTGAAGGAGCCGTCCGAGTAGATCTGCAACGTGCGCCCCTTGACCTCGGTCATGACGAGATCGATGAGGTTGTCGTCGAAACTGACGGTGACCTTCTGCTGCGGGCCGATGGTCACGTTGACATCGAATGATCCCGAGCTGCGGATACGGTCGAACGTGCCGACCTCGCGCGCCTGGGTAGCTACCTCTCCGGATCCCTTGACTGTCTTCTGGCCGAACAATCCGGCGGAAACCGGCAGCGCTGCGGTGAAGAGCAAAGCGACGCCCAAAAACGAAACGTACGCGGATTTCATCGTATCGGACCCTCCGATTAAGTCAGTTTGTCTCTTGTCTACCTGACTCTACGGAGACGGGCCGGTCCGGGTTGCGCCGCAACGAGAATTTTCAAGCGCCTACTTCGGCTCGTAGGTCACATGCTCCATCGGGCGGAGCTTCGTCCGGTCGCGGTGGTGGACCGAAGGGATATAGAAGTCGCGCCCTTCGGGACGGCGCATGCGGATCGTGTAATCCTGGCACGCCTGGCACCGGCGAATCTTCCCCACCGCGTCTTTCTTGATCCGGCGGCGGTGCTTGTGATTGGGAGCGTAAATCTGCTTGCCGATGACGTCGTAACCTTTGGTGGCGTCATTCTCATCCCGCCACCGCACGCCCTCGGCGATCTCCCCAGTCTCGGCGTCGTAAATAGTGACGCCAGGGCACTCGATGAACGTGTGGTCATCGGTTTCGATCGTGTCGACGAAGATGTCGCTGGTATCGATCGCCTCGGGATTGCAGTGCAGGCAGATCAGGACGCCGCGGTGCCGCGTGAGGGCTCGTTTGCAGCTGATACAGGTCTGTGGCAGTGCCTCTTGTTCCATATCGGTAGCGCCTTCTGCGAAGGTGGCGGTAGTGCCTGTTATGTTTCATTATGGAGAAATGCAAAGAGGCTGCCCGAACCGACGGTCATAAGAAAACCGCCTGCGGTGCAGGCGGTTACGATTGAGGTGGAGTCGCGCGGCCGTGACGGCGGCCGCGGCTCGTGGGGCAGCAACCCCACAGGTATGGCGCTATCCCTTGAAGAGCAGAATGAGCGAACATGCGCTCACGGTAATCGGGAGAAGAAAGAAGAACGAGTACGGCAGGAAGAATGACCCGATCAGAGCCAGTCCCACGCCCGGGAGCACGAGGTACTTGAGCGTAGCGAAAGTGATGCGAACGATCTGAATGGCGAGGAACACGCCCAGGACCAGGCCGACAAAGTAGGCGGCGTACAGGCCGTTCTGCCCGAACTGCTCCAGAATCCACTGCTGAAGCGAACCGGCGGCCGAGAGCACCGACTTCGCGGTTTCGATCGCCTGCTCGGCGACCGCACGGGCCTGGGTTAACCACTCACCACTGGGCATTCTCGTCCTCTTCTAATGGCTCGATCGTCAGGGAAGACTCCCCGACCTGTACCAATCCCAACATGCGCTGCGTGAGGAAGTTCCGGGAGGTAATCCACTGGTGGGACAACTGGAGAATCTCCGACTGATCGACATCGGCCTCCCAGTCAAGGATGAGCTGGTCGATAGAACGGTCGTCCACCACAAGGTTGTCCATTGTCAGCACGAATTTGACTCTCATACCAACCTGCTGCCCTAAAGGTTCGTTCACTGTTCTCCCCGGGGAGGTGCAAGCGGGATGCCGATGGCCCCCGCAGGGCCAAGGACTCGATCTAGCAGCAACGGAGATATGGGGTTACAATTGTGACAGAGGGGCGTTTGAGCAGATCAGAGGGCAAGCCTGAACTCGCCGGTAAGCTCGATGTGTGGGGGGAATCCCGTACTCAGGGGAGCAAAAGAAATCCCGACAGCCGGTTACCCGACTGTCGGGGTGCTTCGTGTTACGGAGATCTGTTTCCGCGTGAAACGGTCTAGCCGGTATTCCGTTGCGGAGGTAGCCCGCGACCCAGAGATGATAGCGTGCAGAGGTCGATCGTCGGGCAGACATCATCCGTGATGACGACAGCGCCGCGGCGGAATCATGCGGGAGGCCGTTTCGAGCCTTCGCGCTTGTTGGCTTCTGGTCCGGATTCGTTCTCCGTCTCTTCTCTTCCGTCGTCCCGGCGTCGGCGCGGCGGTTACGGTCAGCCGGGGCGACTCACTGTTCTGGCACCTCCTCCCTGAGCAGAACGGTTCATGTTCCGACAGTGAGGGCATGCCGAGGTGGGGCGGGATCGAGTTCCAGCTTGCAAAGAGCTGCGGGCCGTGGTGAGGATAAGATTGGCGGTGACTGCGAACGGGAAACTTTGGCGGTTTCTATAAGTAAGATAGATGTGCAGGGGATTGCTGTCAAGGGCAAATATGGATTGCCGATCTCCTGTCTTTCCCGTCACCTTGCCCAGTCGGACACTGGTCGCAGTCCCTCGAGCCCAGCCAGCGCATTAACAACTGCGAGGAGCCGCTCCGCCACGGAAGAGAAAGTTCACGAAAAATGTCAGGTCCGCGACAGTGATGGATCGATCGGCGTTGATGTCGGCGTGTTCGAAGCAGGGCGCAGCCGGCCCGCCCCGAAACAGGTATGCTACAAGATAGGTCAAATCGGCCACGTTGTGATGCCCGGAACCATCGACATCACCCCGAAGCGCACAGCATTGGGCGACATGGTGTACCCACTGCTCCCGCACAACGACATTCACCGGAGTGCTATCACTCACGTTCCAGACAGCACTGGTATCGACTACGGTGACGCAGTATTCACCGGTCGGCTGGTCCTGTCCGGCACTATTCCTGCCATCCCAAGTGTACCTGCAGGTGCCAGACCAGAGCGCCGCGTCCACAAGAGTCTTTACCAGCTGACCTTGACCGTTGTACACCTTGACGCTGACATCCGACGGATCGACGAGCACGAAGTCCACCACGTGGGAATGTTCACCGGGCGCCGAACTAATCGTAAGATCAACGATATCGGTACCAATTGCGAAGTACCGGCCGCCGCTTGAGTCTGTCCACTTCTCGAGAACGGCCATGTTGGCGCACCCGAGGTACCCGGCGGTATTGGATATGCTAACCGGCTCGATGAACTGATTCTCTCCCACCCCGGTGCCACCGAATACACAGAGCGGCTCGAGTTCGGAGGTGTACTTCGTAATGGTACCGGCGGCTTGATCGGTTACCCAGACATGCCCCATGTAGTCTACCTCGATGTCACTGACTGTGGAAGAAATGGGGACCTCACCCATCCACGCCAAAGGCTCCGCGCCATGCCATTTGATAAGCCAAACCAGGCGGCGGTTACCCACGTCGGCCACGTAGAGATCGTCGCAATTGGAATAGGGCTGCGGCGCCCAGTAGCTTCGCCCGGACGCAACTGCCGCCACACGGCAGAATGTCCCCTCAGCACCGTCACATCCGGGGTAGTCGTGCGTGGCATGAAGAACACCGTCGACCGTGTACCGCAGGATCTTGTGGCGACCGCTGAGCACCCAGAGGTAGTCATCGGTGCCCGGCCAAAAGGTCCAGTTGTCGTTAAGATCAAGATCGCGAGGACGTTCCAGGTTGGTACTGATGATCGGCGTGTTGCAGGTCCAAACTTGAGTGTCCCAGCGGTATTGGGGGCGAACGATGCGGTTGTTCATGAGATCCGCCACATACAGGTAATAGATGTAGCTGCCGGTCTCCCCATCGCATGGGACAGTGCCGTCGATACTGGAGGGGGCAAGCATCTGGCAGTTCGCGCCTCCCGCCGATCCGTGCGCCCGAATCCAATCGGCCAGAGTCTCCAGATAGACTAATCTGCACCAATCACGGTCGACCTGAAAGGACATGGCCGTATAGAGTTCGTAGCTGGGTGACATGATGTAGCTCTGGCATGCCGATTGCGGTGTACCGAATAGGTCCTTCCCCCAATGAGTATTGGTCACTCCCTTCGTCATCTTCCATATCAGAGGATTGGTGAAGAACGGCTCCCTGATCAACGCGAACTCACTCTGTTCCTGCCCAATTGCACCACCGGCAGCCCCAAATGCCATTACGCCGGCAATAACCAATGACCTCAGTTCTTGTCTTCCCATACCATTAGCCTCTCCTCCGCGCTGCCATGGGCGAATCCCCGACAGCAAACCCGTGCCTACTTTCCGTAAACGTCCTCATACGTGAGGATTTCGAACTTCCCGTCTTTCTCCAGCACCAGCTTGTCCGGCCCGGCCGTCCAACGACTGATCGGCCAGGTGATTTCCCGCACCACGCTGTCCCGCTCAACGTCGTAGAGCACGTTCACTACCACCGGCCATTCGTACCAGTGCTCCTTCACCTTGACTGAAGTGTTGCTCTGCCGGATCACGTGCAAGCAGTTTCCCCGGTCAAAGACCCAGCTTAAGGAGACACGGTCCCAGTCCGGGCCGAAGCGCTTGATCAGTCGATCGGTGATATTCTCATCCGTGGCAGTGAGGAAAATATGCGTCCCCTGCCGCGGCCCTCCCTCTGGGTCTTGCGTCTCCCGATAGTACGTTCCATCCGGCGAGAAGTCGATCCCTTGGCGTGCCAGCGGCATAGAGCGGCCGGCATCCGGGTCATAGCAGTAGGCCCCGCCGAAGTGATCCATATCCTCCAGGTATATGTTGCCGTCATGCCGGGCCCAGTTGATTTTGAATTCGCCCCCGGTGTAGCCATTCAGCGCCTTGTGGGGGAAGTCCTTGTTGATGGCGGAGGTCTGGGAACTGGCAATATCAAAGACCCCAACCCCGGTAGTTATGAACTCTATTCCTCCTTCGTAGTAAGTGCCGGCAATATAGGCTATCTTCGTGCCGTCCGGGCTCCATGCAAACTTCCGAACGTCCGCATCGAGCTTCGCAAGCACTATGCCCGAGGTGTCTATGATCTCCATGTGGTTGCGGGGAAACACAGAGTAGTCAACCGCGCCCGGAGGAGTGAAACCAGGTTCAGTGATAAGTACAGCGATGAGCGCTTCTGACGGTGCCATGATGAACTGAACCATGTACATCCCGCTTGTGCTAAAGATCACTTCTTGGGATCCCGTCTGGGGGTCAAGCCTGTGAATTCCCTCTCGGTCGATTGAAAACAGACTCTCGCCAAATGTGTCGTTCGGCTCGTCGCCACCTGCCATGAGCGCTGTTCCGAGGATGATAAGTGATAGAAGGCATAGGAGTAATCCGGTGATCTTTCGCTTCCTTGTGTCCATAGTCCTCTCCTCTCAATTCCCCGTTCCGTCGGGATCGACAATGCGAACATGAAAGTGATCGCTGTGTCCAGGCCAATGAGTAATGAAGGAATACCCGATATGGTTCAAATTGCAGTGGAGAGTATCGACAAAGACGGCGCAAACGTTGCCTTGACTTATAAGGTGATCTAGCAACGCCCAAGTCAGGCTTTCATCGTAGTAGACGCTATCTACTGACGCAATATTGAGGCCTATCTGCTGTCCGTCATTGCGAACATATCGAATATCAACATCCAAGCCGTTCTCATGACTTGTGTGGCCGAGACCCGTCCCACCCTGCATCAAGCTTAAGTCCCCCATTCCGATTTTCGCGGAGCTGTAACCATTGATCCGCCATGCTCGACCAGCCCCTTCAATCATGTTGAGGAGGGCCAGAGTCCCCCAATCGTCATAGGAATACTCGTCGGTTCCTGATTTCCCCTGGGGATTGTAGCGATAACACCCGTCCGATGTATCGCACAAGTTTAGCCCGCCCTCGAGCCAGCCGTTGCTGGGAGCCCCGTGGGCGATTGTCGGATCAAAGTCAACAACCGTCGTATCAAAGGAGTGGTCCCAGTTCGGCTCATTAAGCTCCGTTATTGTGCTGATTCCGTCCTCGTCAGAATCCCAAAAGGGGCCCGACTCAGCAGGTGTCTCGGTCACCCCACCGGGATTACCTCCTGAGAACAGCTCGCAATCATCCCAAGCGCTGAGAACCACCACCAGTGGGATGAAGCACATCACCTTTGCCTGATCTCTCCAACTGCTTGCCATGCTCTTGCCCCCTATTCTTGAGTATCCTCAAGGGCCTTAACCGATCGGATCGACAGCACCTCGATAACGGAGCCGAGGTCGACTACCTTCCATGACCTCGGTACCTTGAGCGCACCCCCTGTGTCCCACACGAGTTGAAAATCGTCCGTGGACATTGACCGCTTGCGGCCCCCGCCTTGCGCAACCAACCGAAGTTGAGTCCTGATTGTCTGTAGTGTTCCCTGATCCCCCGATTCGGTCGGCATAGCACGCAGCACCAAATCGCAGTGGACGGTCGCGGTGTCTCCGACAATGTCGATTACCGGCTCGACAAAATCGAAATCCCAGAAGGATGATGCCTGCAAAGGAATATTGCCGGCAGTTGATACAGGCTGCCAAGGTACATCTGCAGCCTTACTGCTTTCGAACACCACCTGAAAGCGGCTGACCATAACCTCCCTGGACTGCACGCTCTTGCCCCCAGCCGTTACTTGAGATGCCAGTACTCTACCGATCTTTACCGTATCCTCTTGCTGTATCCCCTTCCGCAGCATGTCGATCGTCAACTCAATTGCCTGCCGGTCATCCATCCTGCGAAAGTGCTGTGCGGATGATCCTGTCGGCAGGAAACAGAGCGCTCCAATGAAAACTAGTCCGCCGACTACCCGTGCTAACATATCGAGCCCTCCCAAAATCACAGCCTGTAACCATTGTAAAACTTTTATACTACGGACGTGTGTCCACGTATCCCTGTTGAGACATTAATGGTTCTTCACAAGATTGTCAAGGAAGATCTTTCCTGCTGGGCATGCGCCCAACCAGACGAGAAAAGCGGACTTTATGGATCATAGATCGAGCCGAACCCGACCTGGATACTTTCCAGGCGCGGCGGGGTATAAACCTGGTCCCTTGGCCTGAACGGGCCGGTCCGACCGGTACGCCGTCCCCTGGGGCACGGTTTTGGCCGGACTCGCCCCGCTTGTGATCCCGGCGACACGACGTTATATATATCGTCGTCTTTAGCCGTGTGGGCGGCTAAAGCAAATTCGCCGGTGAACCGATAACCTAAAACATGGAAGAGGATTTCCTGATTCAAGACATCAAGCGCGCCCAGGCCTACAAAGAGGCCGACAAGGTGCGCCGCTACCGGGAGCCGAAACCGCTCTGGCGCGAGTATTTCGACACGGCACTCATCGCCCTGATCGCGGCGATCCTCCTGCGCGTGTTCGTCGTCTCCGCCTACCGCGTCAGCTCCTCTTCGATGGAAGGCTCGCTGTTTGAGGGAGATTACATCTTCGTCAACAAGCTGGCCTACCAGTACGGCGGCGAACCCAAAGTCGGCGACATCATCGTCTTCGCCTACCCCAACAATCCCACCAAGGATTACATCAAGCGCATCGTCGCGCTGCAGGGGCAGGAAGTGGTGGTGGCCGACAAGGTCGTGTATGTCGATGGTCAGGTAGCCGCGATTCCGGATCTCGCCCAGCACATCGATAAACGGGTCATCCCGGGGGATCTCTCGTTCCGGGACAACTTCGGGCCGTATACGGTCGCCGAAGGAGAGTTTTTCGTGATGGGCGACAACCGCGACGACAGCCGCGACAGCCGCTTCTGGGGCGGCGTGCCCCGGAAGAACATCAGGGGCAAAGCGGTGTTTGTCTACTGGTCGTGGATGCCGGATGACGAGGCGCCGGGATTCTCTTTCCCCTATGTGGTTGATGCCGTCCAGTGGATCGGGTATGGTCTGTTCAACTTCCCGACCCATGTCCGCTGGGATCGCATCGGCCATGCCCTGTAACCATGCCATTCGGACTGTACGTTCATTTTCCCTTCTGCCGCAACAAGTGCTCGTACTGCGATTTCTACAAGGAAAAGCACAACGCGCACCTCGAACGCGAATTCTACCATGCCCTGCGCATAGAGACCGAGCTGGCCGCCGAACACCCGTCCGTCCAACAGAACACGGTCACCACGATCTTCATCGGCGGGGGCACACCCAACCTGACCAATCTCGAACTGCTCGCCGACTGGCTGGGACACTTGCGGCGCTACGTCGATGTCGCCGACACCATTGAATTCTCGATCGAGTGCAACCCCGATGCCGTCACGCTGGAGAGCCTCGAAACACTCAAATCCTTCGGGGTGAACCGCCCGGTGTTCGGAGTGCAGTCATTCAACACGCGCCTGCTCAAGCTGCTTGACCGCCGCCACAATCCTCACGACAGCCAACGGGCGATCTACTACGCGAATGTTCTCGGATTTAAGAACTGGGGCGTCGATTTCATCTTTGGCCTGCCCGGCCAGACGGCCAAGATGCTGTCGGCAGATCTCGATCAACTGCTTGATTTCGCGCCTCCCCATGTCTCGTTCTACCAATTGACGGTCGAGGAAGGCACGCCGTTGTGGCACCGGGTCCAGCGGGGCACGGTGCGGATGCCCGACCAGGAGCTCACCCTCGCGCTGTACCGTGGCGGTGTCGAGCGTATGGCCGAACTCGGCTACCATCGCTACGAGGTCTCCTCGTTCGCGCAACCCGGCTTCGAGTGCAAACACAACCTCAGCTACTGGGATGGCACCAGTTTCCTCGGCCTGGGGCCGTCGGCGCATTCGTTTCTCGACAACACCCGTTTTGCCAACTGGCCGAATGTGGCCGATTATATCTCATCGCTCAAGGCGGGCATTCTCCCCCGCGCTATCGATGAGTCCGGCGCCGAGGAACGCATGACCGAAGCCATTATGCTGGGCCTGCGGACCGCCCGCGGCATCAGCCGCGCGGCTTTCGCCGACCGCTTCGGCGCCCCGATTGAAACGCAGCTCGATCCGCGGCAGTACGCCCTTCTCGTGGAGTCGGGCCACCTCATCCCGGAGCGGGGAGTGCTGCGGCTATCCGATGAAGGCATCCATCTCGCCGACGAAATCACGCGCCGATTGCTGAAATAGTCCGAGCCGTACCCCTCCTAAGCCTCTGTACCATCACCACATAAAAGGTCCCTTGATCGCCGCAGCATCGACATATAGCCCCTGCGCTGTCACCTCCTAAGTGCTATGAAACGACCGAAGCAGCACCTTCGCGGCGAACGACATCACTTCCCCTCTCATCTCCCATGCAACTCCGACATGGTCTTTCTCGTCTATCATTTGTGCCGGCGATCCGGATGAACCCAGACTCCTCGCTTCCGCCAAAAGGCTCTGTCGCGATCCACCGGCGCTATGAACGCAGTGTTGCCGCAACAGGAAAGTCGATTGGAGGTCCCCCGTGTCTGCTACACTCATGCGGTTCACCCTCTCCCTGCTTGTGTCTGCCTTATTTTCCATTCGAATCGTAGCCGCCCAGGACATTGACCTTGACTCCATAATCTGTCTCATAGATCAGGATTCTCTCACGGCCAACGTTGCGGCCCTCCAGTCATTTGACAAGGAGATTTGTAACGACTACGACGCCCGTAGCTGGATTTTCGAAAAGATGGGTGCCGCGAACCTCGACTCCTCCTACATCGACTACTTCCACCTCGGTATATGGGGCTGCAATTTCGACTACAGGTACAAGGGAAACGTCATCGGCGTCAAACGGGGAAGCACCCATCCTCACCACTTGATCGTCATTTCGGCCAAGTACGACAGTAATCCAGGTTCACCCGGAGCTGATGACAACTGTAGTGGCGCCGCCGCCGTCCTGGAAATAGCCAGGATCCTTCGTCAGGTCGATACGAGAATGACTGTCGTGACAGCGCTCTTTGACGGCGGCACCTGGGCTCACCTGGGTGCGTGGAACTATGCCACCAGGATCAAGCGGCAAAGCGACTCCATCGTCCTGGCCCTGAATCTGGATCAGATAGGAGGGGGAGCCGATAGTGTGAAAGCGCGGCTCGGCTTCCGCGGCGACCGCCGGTACGCCGATATGATGGCGGCCATCGCTGATTCCCTTCCGAGCCTGAACCTCGACGTCATCCCGGACTCGAGCTCGGGGGATGCAGCCACCTACCCCTTCGAATTCAACGGCTTTCGTGCCCTCCGCGTTTCCGAATACGAGCCTTCCCCGGTCGCCGGCAGTCCCAACGACAGCCTGCAGTACCTGAACTTGAACTACCTGACCCGGATGACCAGGGCGGCTCTGGCCACGGCCTGTGCCGTCGACAACACCTATGACTACACCCCGGGACTCTACGTGAGCTTCCCTCAGGGTGTTCCGCTCATCGCCTTTCCCGATCGCACGCGCAGCTTTCCAGTCCACGTCGAGGCGTACGGTGGCGCGATCATCACACCGGGCAGTTGCCGCCTGTGCGCCGCCGCTACCGGCCAACACGTCACATGCAGTCCAATGGAGGACCTCGGTAACGGCGACTATCTCGCCTCGCTGCCGGCCTTTGCTCTTCGCTCGCGCATACGGTTCCATGTGGCAGCCGGCGAGCAATCCCTTGGCACCCTGGTGTTCAATAATGAAGGGGAGTCTTTTCGGGCATAATGCTCAAAATGTGTTGATGATTTCCCTGTAATGAGTTCTTACTCTTGGAGTTTTGAGGGATAAGTCTGAGGAGTCTCAGAGTATGGGTCAAAAAGGTTTTGTCGGTGTTGTGGAGCGTACGGTGCAATACGG
>JBGSIV010000221.1:0-16955 GCA_041742355.1 Candidatus Zixiibacteriota bacterium | reverse complement strand
GGCGAGGTTGACGGCGGGGACGTTGAAGCTGTTGATCAGAGCGTCGCTGACCGAGACGACGCCGTGGTACTGTTCGTCGTAGTTCTGCGGGGAGTAGCCGGCGTAGGAAACGGGGATATCGTCGAGGCGCGACTGGGGGGTGACGAGGCCGTCGTCGAACGCGAGGGTGTAGACGAACGGTTTGAGGGCCGAGCCGGGGGACCGTCGGGCGGTGGCGCCGTTGACCTGGCCGGCGTGGGCGCGGTCGGTGAAGTCCGGGGAGCCGACAAGGGCGAGGATGTCGGCGGTCTGGTTGTCAATTACGACGATCGCGAGGTTGTGTATGCCGTGCGGCTCGAGGGCGCCGTGGTAGCGCACCGCGAGGCGTTCGCTCAGGCGCTGGAGGTTGAAGTCGATCGTGGTGCGGAGGACGGAGGAATCTTGGCAGGCGGCCATGACCATCTGGGCGAAGTGCGGAGCGATGAAGGGGCGGTCGCGGCGGCCGGGGGGGATTTCCTCAAGCAGGGCGCGGTCGTATTCGGCGCTGTCGAGGACATCGCGCGAAAGAAGGCGGGTGAGAAGCGTGTCGCGGCGGACGCGGCAGGGGTGGGGGTTCTGGTCGGGGCGGTAGGCGTTGGGGGAGGCGGGGATGGCGGTGAGGATAGCCGCTTCGGACCAGGTGAGCTGCGAAGGATCCTTGTCGAAGTAGAAATGGGTGGCGGCGCCGACGCCTTCGATGTTGCCGCCGTAGGGGACGAGGTTGAAGTAGATCGTCAGCAGTTCGTCCTTGCTGTAATGCAGCTCGAGCTGGAGGGCGCGGAGGATCTCGATCAGCTTGCCGCCGACGGTGCGTTCTTTGGGTTCGATCATGCGGGCGATCTGCATGGTGATGGTGGAGCCCCCGCGAGCGACTTTTCCGGCACGGGCATTGTCGTACGCGGCCTGCAGGAGGGAGATAGGATTAACGCCGGGGTGCCAGTAGAACCAGCGGTCTTCGATGGCGAGGACGGATTCGATCAGGCGGGGGGAGATTTGGTCGAGGGTGACCGGTTTGCGCCAGAAGAGGTCTTTGGATGCGAAGCTCGCAAGGAGGATGTTGTCGCGGGAGCAGACGAACTGCGAGTGGGGACGGGTGAGGCGTTTGGCGGGGAGAGGGAAGAGCGCGAGGTCAATTACGAGGATGACCGCGAGGAGGGGGATGAGAATCGCGACGAGGCGGCGTATGGTTCGAGTTATTTGCATAATGGTCTGTCGCATTCCAAAGAGGTGTCAGGTGGGGTCACCTGACACCACGAATTGCTGCTCTTTCGAAACCGCGCGGACACGCTTTGCGTGTCTGTGGCACAAAGGCGAAGACTGGATCCCTGCTTTCGGGCCTGTTGAAAAGCCCCGAGCGCGGCTGTTGGCAGTCATTGCGAGGAGCGAAGCGACGAAGCAATCTCTCTTCGTACCAGCGTCTTGGCCAGAGGAGAGATTGCTTCGCTGTGCTCGCAATGACTAGTCATAGACTTTTTCAACAGGCCCTTTCGCAGGGATGACATGGTCTGGGCGTCGTCTTGTTTCGGCCCGGACACTCAGAGCATGTCCGGGGCACAGGTGCAGAGGTGGGTTGGACCTACCGCCGATTCAGTCTCCCGTCAGTGCGTCGGGTTTCTCGGAGCTTCGCTCCTCGGAACCCGACCTACGTGTCATTCCCAGTTCTCTTTTGTCAGGCTCCATGGAGCCTGACCTACTCGGTGATCTACTCCAAGGAGCCTGATCTACTCATCTACTCGTCGCGGCGGATGACCAGGCGGCCGGATGACGATGCGCCGGCGATGGTCGGGTTGTACATGCACTCCGCCGACACCGGAGGCACCACGAACTCCCCGGCCGACACCGCCCGCAACGAGTAATGGTACCGGATTGTCCGTTCGCCCGGGAGATCCACAAACAGGAGCACGCGGTCGTCGCGAATGTCGGCATGCGTGATGGTCGCGTCCTCGGCCGGGATCCACGACAGGCGCGGCGAAGTTTTCAGGCGCGGATTCTCGATGGCGAACCCGGCGGGAATGAGGTCGTTGACGACGACATTGAACAGCGGACCCTGCTGCGCGGTCACCTCGAGGCGGCAAATGACCTGCCGTCCGAGGGCGACACTATCGAGGAGCAGCGGGTTGCCGTCGGCGTCGAGGTATTGCCGAATGACTTTGATCCCGCGCGAGAACTCCTCGGCGGCCTGGGTGGCGGGGACGCCGGAGAGTTGCCAGTAATAGAAGCAGGGGCCGTCGCCGGTGATCGTGAGCTCGATGTCGCGGCCAACGAAATTCTCGCGGACCAGTTTGAAGTCCTTCTCGGTGAATTGCACCGTGCTGTCGTTGTCGATGCGGACGGTCCCGGTGTACGAGGCCGGCTTGCGGCCTTCGAGGTACCGTCCGAGCGCCATGAGGGCGAAGGCGTTCTCCTGGGTCGAGTACCAGCGGCCGAGGCGGGCGTCCTCGATCAGATCGCGGGCGAGCACCGCGGCCGAGGGGTTTTCCGGATCGAGGCGGGTGAGGACCTCGAGCATGATCGCGTTGGTGCGAATTCCCGAGTTGAGGTGGCCTCCGGTTTCGGGCGCGAATTCGGCCGGCTGTTTGTCGAGCGGATCGATGATCGCGAAGGCGGCGGTGCGATCGCCGGCCAACGCCAGCGCCCCGGCGAGGTGGAATTTCGCATACTGCGGCAGCGAGCCGACCGGAACCTGGCGCAGCTCATTCAGGGCCTTGCGGTCGAGCTGTTCGGTCGAGGCGAGTGCGTACGCGGCGTAGGCGCGCACCGGGAGATCGTCGGAGGTGAGGTCGCGGCCGCGCGCCCACGAGTGCAGGCGTCGCCGGACGGACTCGTACACCTTGTCATCGACCACATATCCGGCGCGGCGGGCTTCAAGGAGGAAGTGGCCGGCGTAGACGCTGGTCCAGAGATTCACTTTGTCGCCGTCGGGCCAGAAGGTGAAGGAGCCGTCGGCGCGGGCCATCGCCTGCAGGCGGCGCACGCCCTCCTGAACGAAGTAGTCGGCGGCATTGCCGCCGAGCAGGTCAGGGTCGGCGAACCGCGCGAGCGATTCGAAGTAGAGCAGCGGGAAGACGCGCGAGGTGGTCTGTTCGACGCAGCCGTAGGGGTAACCGAGCAGATAGTCGAGGTTGCGCTTGAACTGTGCCGAGCTCAGTGAGGAAGTCTGGAGCAGGAAGCGCGTGGTGCGCGGGATGAAGTCAGTCGGCGTAGCAATACGGGCGGCGGTGGCGCCGGTGATTGCGCCGGAGCCGAATTTCGTCACGAGCGGCAGCGCCGGGCGGTTGGGGAGGTCGAAGGCGACTTCGGTCTGATCGATCCCGGAGGTTGCGCGCAGGCGGACGCCGATAACGCCGGGTTCGAGGCCGGCTTTGAAGGGGATAACGACACTGCGGTCGCTGTTGTCGGGGATAGTGACGGTGCGGACGTTGCTGCCGACCACCTGCGCGGGGCCGGTGAGTTCGAGCTGCAGGGTGACCTCGCGGGGTTCGCCGCTATTGTTGAAGATGGTCGCGAGGCCGGACACGGCATCGTTCGGGGCGACGAAGCGGGGAAAGCTCTCCTGCACGATGATATTTTCGCGGACGGTCACCTCGCGTGTTGCCGAGCCGAATTTGTCGCGCTGCGCGGCGACCGCCATGAGGACGAGGCGGCCGTTGAAGGCGGGGATGTCGAAGCTGACGGTCGCAACGCCGTTCGCATCGGTAGTCACGAGCCCCGACCAGAGGGCGACCGGTTTGACACGCATCGCGGCAAACGGGTTGAGGTGGCGCTTCCGTGCGGCATCGAAGTAGCGGTCGCCGCCGGGGGAGAGGTGGCTCTCGGCGGCGGTGATGTTCGGGTAGATGAACGAGTAGATGTCATACGGCCGCAGGGCGGGGGCGCGCTGGCCGTAGAACCAGGTCAGCGGGTCGGGGGTGGTGAAACCGGTCAGTTGGAGAATGCCGGCGTCGACTGCCGCCAGTGTCACGTGCGAAATGCCCGGCGCGCCGACATCGATTCCGACGGTGAGCGTCTGCCTCGGTTTCATCACGGCCGGGGCCTCGATCTTGACATTGAGGCTGCGACCTTCTTTCGACAACAGCACCGGAGCGATGCCGAAGGCGCGGGCCGGAGAGGTGCGGTCGACCTGGTCGGCCGGCTTGATCACGGTCGCGGTGATGTAGGCGTTGGGGAAGAAGCTCTCCTTGATTTTGATCGGGAGTTCGGCGGTGTTGTCGGTCATGTCGACGACGAAGGTCTCAAGCACGGTCTGTTTCTCGACGGTCACGAGCAGTTTGCCGCCGAAGGGGGCTCGAATCTGCACGAGGGCGTTGTCGCCCGGGCGGTAGGTGTCCTTGTCGAGTCCGATCTCGATGCGTTCGGGTTGTTCCATGGACCACGGCGCGTAGCCCCAGCCGGAGGCATAGAATGCGGCATCGGTGGTGTGGCCGCCGAACGGATCGATGATGGCGACGCGGTACCGGCCGTGGTCGGGCGGGGTGAAGGAGACGGTTGCCCCGGTGGCGGTGATGTCGACCTTCTTTTCGTCGAGCAGCGTTTCGCTACGCTCGGACCGGTAGCGGTAGTAGCCGGAGCGGTCGCGGGTGAGGATCGTGTTGTATACCACCCGGTAGAGGCGAGCGGCGGCGCCGGTGAGGGAGACCGGCTGCCCGCCGGGGGTCAGTGCGATCAGGTCGACGGTGCAGGGTTCGCCGGGTTTGGCATATCCCTCGAAACCGAGGCGGACGCCGAGGTAGCGCGGGTAGGGGTGGATGATCAGCTCGCGATAGCCGCTGACGGCGCGGCCGCCCTGCTCGGACACGGATGCGCCGACGAGGGCTTTGAGCGCGGAGGGGGGCGTGAGGCCGCCGGGAATGCTGAAGTTGTAGGTGTAGCGACCATCGTTGTCCAGCAAAGCCTCGGGGAGGTTCTCGGTGCGGGTGGCGAACTTGCGCTGCGAGTCGGTGAAGTTGAACCGCGTGTAGCTGTCGGGTGCGAAGGAGTGGTTCTCGATATGCACGCGTCCGGTCACCTGCTGGCCGGCGGCGGGCGGGCCGAAGAGGAAGTCTCCCTTCACGCTGATCGGGACCACTTCCCCGGTTGCATACTCGGCTTTCGGCGTGCTGACGTTCACGGCAATGCGATCGGGCACGAACTCCTCGACCTGGATGTCGGTGCGGCCGATTTCGAGGTCCTCGCCGATGCGGGCGACGACGGTGTACTTGCCGGTGCGGGCGTAGTCGGGGATGGCCATGTCCACCACGCTGAAACCGGTTTTGCCGGTGCTCAGGCGATAGGTTTGGAAGTCGCGGCCGGAGGGGTCTTTCACATTCAGGAAGTACGGGAAATCATCGGGCAGGTCGCCGCCGGGGTTGCGCACGAGGGCGACGAGATGGGCGGTTTCGCCCGGGCGGTAGACGCCGCGGTCGGTGTAGACGAAGGCTTCGTGGCCGCGGGTCATAAACGGGCGGCCCTTGACATCGAAATCGGCCAGTTCGATCTGTGTCTCGGAGAAGCGCAGGTAGGAGAGGTCGTTGTCGGATTCGACGGTGATGAGATACGGTTCGAATCCCTCGATCTTGCTGCTGATCTCTTCGAACACAGCCAGGCCGCGGGTGTCGGTGCGGCCGGAGAGGAGCACCTGGTTGTTCTTGCTGTAGAGGCGGATATCGGCGTTGCGGACCGGCTCGACGGTCGACAGGCGGTTGACCCAGACCATGAGGTAGTCGCCGGACATGCGGGCGCTGATGCCGAGGTCGGTGAGCATGGCGAGGCGGGAGTCAGCGACCCAGCGCTGGTTGGCGGCGCGGGCGGAGATTTTGTAGATGCCGCGGGCGGTGTCGCTGATAATACCGCGTACGTCGACCGTGGTGGAGAGCTTCTGGTTTCTCTCGCCGAGAAGGGTTTTGGTTGCGATGAAGGTGCGGCGGCCGACGGCGCTCATATCGGCGCCTCGCCACGGCGACGATTCGGTATGGCCGCCGGCGAAGGCGTAGACGAGGTTGTTGGCGAAGACCTGCTGGATTTCGACGCTGATGCTGTCGAGATTGATCGTTTCAATCTCCAGCAGACCGCTGCCGGTGCGCGGGAGGTAGATTCCCGGCGAGCGGAAGAGGACGGTCGGGGGGATGTCGCGGATGGTTACGCGGCCGGAGAAATCGTCTTCGAGGGCTGTACCGGCCTGGGAGGGGAGGCCCCGCTCGACCGAGACGGTGTAGGTCTGGCCCGGCACGAAATCGCCGCGCAGCAGGAGGGTGTTCCACTGCGGCTCGATCTTGAAATCGACTTTCGGGTCGACCGTGATGAACTGGTCGGCGCGGTCGACAGTCACGAACGTGGAGAAGTAAATGGCGATTGAGCCGCGCACGCCTTCGGGCTGGGACTCGACACTGTGGACGACAAAGCGTTCGCGGGGGGGGATGACGATATCGGAGGTGTAAGCTTGTTTCAGCGGCTGGCCGCAGTTGGGGCAATCGATCCCGGCGCCGATTGTGATCAGGTAGATCTGTTCGACATCGGCGGCATCGATCGGCGAGGATGCAATGGAGATGATGTCGGCGACGGCCGCGCGGCCGTCGGCGTCGACCGGCTGGGGTTCGTTGCCAGTCTGGGTGTTGGTCGTGCCGAGGAGGTCGAACGTGAGCTCTCCCACGGTGGCATTCTGCTTGCCGGTGATCGTCGTACGCGAACGGAGATCCTCGACATTGACCGGGTAGTTGAAACGGATGTCGGCGTAGATGCGGATCTTGCCCGGGGCGTCGTCGGCCGCGACAGTGTAGGAGGAGACACTGGTGACGGCCAGCGGGTGGGTGCTGAACTTGAAGGCGCGGTTGTCGGAGATGGTCCGGCCGTCGGCCCAGGTGCGGTCGGAACTCACGCGGGCGGTGTACTCGGTGGCCGGGGCGAGCGGGGCATCGGGGAAGAAGCGCAGGAGGTCGGTCTCGACGAAGCGGGCGACGCCATCAAGAGGAGGGTCGAACTGCACCGGTGATTCGGGCAGGGGTTGGTCGAGAATGTCTTTGCTGACGAGGTCAGACGAGAAGCGGATAGTGATGTTCGTGCGCGGGTCGGTGGCGTTCTGGGGGCGGAATTCTTTGACTTTGGCGAAGCGTTCATCGGCGTTGTCGCGCTGAGCCCAGAGGGTGAGGGCGGAAGCGAGGGCGATGATGCAGATGACCGACACGAGCAGAAGCGGGGTCGGGCGGCGGCCAGAGAGCGTCGGGATAGCGAAGCGCATAACATCCTCCTGATGCCGGGAGCGGACGGGTGGTCCGGTCCCATGAGTATAGACGGCGGCTCAATATGATGCGCTCCTTCGCCGCGACACAAGTTTGTAGATTATACTATCGAAGGTGGGGTAGAAGATCCAGAAGCGAGGAGAGATTGCTTCGCTGCGCTCGCAATGACACGCTGCTCGTCCACAGGCTGGGTCGCCCACAGCTTGCTGTGGGATCGGCGAATGCGAATTGTAGGGCGGGAGTCCCTCAGACTCCTGCCATCATTAACTCCACCCAACAAAATTCGCAGGAACCTCTCAACCCCCAAACCGCTTCTGCGCAAGCTCCAGCACGCGTCCCCAGGCGGCGTCGAAATACGCGAAGACGTTGTCCCAATCGTCGCCTTCGCCCCAGCCGAGATGCGTGAGCGTAAGTTTCGTTTCGTTCGCCGAGACCGCGTCGAACTCAAGCACCACCCAGGTGCGTTCGTAGTCGCGGCGGGTGGGGAAGGTCGGCGGGGCGTTCCATTCGAAGGAGAACATGCGGTTGGGCAGGTAGCTGAGGATCTTGCAGTCCTCGCTGCCGCGCTGGCCGACCGGGGCATCCATCGAGAAGTAGATCTCGAAGGGCCCGCCGGGGCGGAGTTCTACATTCGCTTTGGCGGCGAGGAAGGACTCGAGGCCGTCGGTGGTGGTCCAGAGATGCCAGACGGAATCAACCGGGGCGGGGATGACCGCCTCTTTGCGGATCGCGCGATCGCCGGGGTTTTTGACGTAGCGAGAGGGGGAGCGGTAGTCGGTCAGGAGGGAGAGGACCATCGGGGTCATTTCGTATGTATGAACACCGGCGACGACCGAAGGCTCGGCGGCCATGATTTCGCGGGCCTCAGACTCCGAGGTCGTTTGCAGGATGATCAGGCCGAAAGGTAGAGTGGTGAACACGGGGCCGGCGGAGACAACTTTCTTGCGGGCGGTCAGGTCTTTCAGGTAGGCGAAGTGGTCGGACATGACCTGTTCTTCCTGCGGGGTCATGTTGTCGGGCCACCCCTCGCGGGTGCCGAGGAGGCGGACAAAGTAGTGCTGGGGTTTCATAACAGTCGTGTCTCCCTGGTCGGCGGCCGACGCGGAAAGAGTGGTGACGAAGGTCAGGGCGGCGATAAGATATCGGATCACGGCGTGTGGCCTCGTTATGGGTTTGGGGGTCGTTTGGTGGGGAGAAGATAGGCTATTTCGGTGGATTTTGCAAGGGGGGGGAGATGCGGCGGAAGGTGCGTTCGCCGCGCAGCCGGAAGAACCAGCGGCCCTCGATATACCATGTCTCGGTCTCATCGCCCACGAGGGGCTCGCGCTCTCGAAAGCGCATGGCCGCCAGCCGGCGCTTGCCTTCCAGAGTGAGGCTATCGGCTAAGGCGCTATCGCCGGGGAAAATAATCGTCTGCTGTGGGCTGTCCTCCTGCGGGGGAGTCTTTGGGCGGCGCTGTTCAGCCAACTGGCGCGCCATCTCTTCTTGCAGCAGCCTCGTCTGGACTGAGTCAGGAACGAAGAATCTGTCCGATGATTTACGGGGATCGCCCTCGACGACCCTAACATGGTCGCTCGATACGATGAAGTACATTGTCCAAGGGAAGCCGGCCGAGTTGCACTCCAACGCAATTGTCAACCCGCCCGTGTCGTCGGGTGGAAGGATGACTTCTGCCCGGGATTCGACCATGGGGCCGCCGGGTTCGATGTGCACGGTCCAACTTTCCGGACCGGCGTACCGCACACCGTCGAGGTTGCTCAGTCGGACCGTCATGTCGTTATTGCAGTCTGAACTGAAAGTGAAGTCCTTCCCCCAGTTCAGGCCGAGGCTTAGAGTCGCGCGACCCGAGGTAGGATCATACGAGTCCACGCGGACATCAAGGACGAAGTACTCCGGCGGCATCGGCTTTGTCAAACCAGCCGCTGGAATTCCCACCGTGAACCCAAGCCCGAGGATAGTAATCCACAGGATGCGCCAATGTTTCTTCATTTTTCCCTCCGTGCTGTTAATCCCACTATACCATTGCTCTATCTACAATGACGAGACAATTCTTCTTCCCGTGTAATCGCAATGTTAGTGTAAGTCGGTGGGTGCAGATCGGATTGGGGGATCCCACAGCAAGCTGTGGGGTACTCATGTCATCGGTGCATTGGTCGATTTTCTGCTTGATAATTGCCGTGGCCACGCGTCTTCTTAGGAAGAGAACTACGGGAGTTGTGTATGCGGGTAATCACCTGGTTTGGTGTCATTGTGGCGGTGGTGGTCCTTTGGGCGGGCTGTGACGGCGACAAGCCCTTGGTGCCGATCCCGGAGCCGCCGAAGACCACGGGAGCGACGACCGCCGTCTGGTCGACGCACGGGAATGTCATTGCGCTGGTCTGGAACGGCATGCCGGATGTGCACCGGCGCGGAATCTACCTGCTGGACACGCTGGACTGGTCGCTGGATACGGTTATCGCTTTGGCGGGTTGGGCCGGGACATTTGGACCCCCGGCGTTCTCGCCGAGTGGGAAGTGGCTGATCTTCTCCTACAATGCCCAGATCTACAAGATTACAGCCAATGGGGACAGTCTCACGCAGTTGACGTTCAGTGAGCGGCAGTGGTTCTGCGACTGGTCACAGTCCGATACGCTGATCGCATTTGTGGCTTCGTCAGGTGATTCCGAGGGGCTGTGGGCGATGACGATTTTTGGCGACAACCAGCGGTATCTTGTCAGTAACTCCGGCTCTTGTACGTTCATGGAGGGCGACAGCGTCCTTATTCACGAATGGGTGCCAGGGAGTACTGATTCCGCACACATAGTGGCCGTGAATCCAATAGACACCGGAAGACGAGTGATCCTCACTTGGGAAGTCGGTAAGCCATATCATTTCTACAGCGACCTGGATTATGGACTTGCTAACGGGCGGATTGCGCTTTCAATCGAAGGCAATATTTGGCTCATGGAGCGGGACGGAGGGGAGCTGACGCAACTGACTTTGGATGGGGGGAGGTACCCTTCGTGGTCTCCCGACGGACGAGCAATGGTCTACAGCAAACCAACTGTGGGAGGGGGTGAGATATGGATCATGAAGTCCGATGGTTCCGACAAGCGCCTCGTCCCGTCGTGGACGGCGCCTTCGGAAGAGCAGTAGCAGTCGCCCGGGAGGGGGGAAGGAAGAATACCGCTCCCCGTTGTGGGCGATCCGCCCTACAGGACTTTTGTCACAGGCGGGAGTCGGAGGGACTCCCGCCCTACAACCCATATTCAGAGATCCCACAGCTGCGGTGCGTTTCCCGACCTTTGACGCCAATCTCATGACCGTACATTCGGCCCCGAACGAGCTCTTGTCACGCCCGGTACCCATCGCTAACCCCATCCCGCTCATCGTCTTTCAGCAGTCCTCCCCGGACCGCCATACGTACGTGGTTATTGTCCAAATTCGACGGCGAATTGATGGAGATTGTCCAGACCCCCCGTAATGAAAGAGACAGAGTGTAAGGGCAGGCGAAGGCCGGACATAAAAGAGGCGGGAGTCTGGGGACTCCCGCCCTACAAGACTCTGGCAGAGGTGCTGTTGACCCCTCACCCCTGCGGGGGTTGCGTTAGGACGCGGCGGACCTGATTGGCAAGACGGTTAGCGGCCTCATCGTAGTTGGACATTACGATGACTGAGTAGCCATCATCCCAGTACATGTCCAGGACGGCGTTGATACCGGGGGCGCCACCAGAATGGCCGACAAGGCGATGGCCGTTGCGCGTTTCATCGCCGAAAAGGTAGGCATACCTGATATTGGGACCCATGTCGGCTTTGCCGGCGAGAAGGGTGTCGGTGTAGGCCTTGTTGAGCAGGCGGTGGCTGCGCAGGGCCTTGTCGAACGCAAGGAGATCCTCGACGGTCGAGTAGCCGCCGCCGGCGGGACCACCCTTCACGGCGTGCATGAAGTAGTTCGTATGCCAGCCGGTATCGGGCCGCCCCTGGTAGTCGGAGTGGGTGTAGCCGATTGCGAGGTTCGGGGTGGGGCGGTCAACTTCGAAGCAGTCGGTGTTCTTCATTCCGGCCGGCTTATAGATGTTCTCGCGGACATAATCGTAGTAGGACTGGCCGGTGATGCGCTCAATGATCATGCCGAGGACAATCGGTCCAAAATTGCTGTAGCGGAACTGCGCGCCCGGTTCAAATTCGAGCGGATTATCGGCGGCGAGAGCGTAGTACCCGGCGACCGTCTTGATCTCCCAGAAGGAAGTGTCGAAGAGCTCTTCCCAGTAGTCGCCGAGGCCGGAGGTGTGGGTCAGCAGGTGGTGGATCGTGACTTTCTGTGCGACCGCCTGGTCGGGGAACTCGGGGAGGAACTTCGCGATCGGGTCGGTGAACGCCAGCTTCCCCTGCTGGGCGAGCTGGGCGATCGCGACGCCGGTGAACATCTTGTTCATCGATCCGAGGTTGAACTTGGTGTCGAGTTTGACCGGGACGCTGTAACCTTTGACCGCCTCCCCGACCGCCTTGGTGTAGAGCGGCACACCATCTTTGGCAATCAAAACTGTGCCAGAGAATTCGTCCTCGGCGGCCATCACGGTGACCACGCTGTCGGTCCAGGCGGCGAGGCGTTCGTTGCTGACCGGAAGCGCCGGGAGCACGACAAACGGGTCATCGGTCGGCTGCACGCTCATCCGTGCCCAGACATGCGGTTCGGTGTCGGTCAGGGTGTAGCCGATGAGGGCGAATTCGAAATCGGCCGAAGGTTTGCGTCCTTGCATCACGACGCTGATCTGGTAGTCCGAGGAGGCTTCGATTTTGATTGGGTCGAATCCGCCCAGGTCGGTGAAGAGCATCTGCATCATGCCCAACCGTCGGCCCTGCACGGTCACGCTGTCGTTCGGGGCGACCGGTGGGTTCTGGGCGAGGAAAGCGATCCAGCGGGTTGAGTCGCCGGAATTGAGGGCGTCGACAAAGCCGGCGAGGCTCCTGCCGGCGTGAGTGTCGGGTAGCGCTACTGTCGGCGCCGGGGCGGCCGCGGCGACCGCGGCAAGGGCCAGTATGGCGAAAGTCAACTGGAAGAGGCGGTTCATGGTATCCTCCTGATATAGTCGAGATTGGTCTTTCGTACAGCTCTATACGACGGCATATGTAAGTTGTTACATAAGGGGCGCGGGGGAGCGGGGCAACCGATTTCTTCCTTGGATTGCGGCGGATTTCGCCGGAGATTGCCGGTAAAAGGTACGACTTGTGGGGTCGCGAAGCGGCCCTGAACTCACAACGGGCGGTTGATGCAATGGCTTTTCTGCTGTTTGTCGGAGCGCTGGTGGTCACCTACCTGCTGACGCGGACGACCAACGCGTGGTTCGGCAAGGTGATGTCGCAGGCGAAGGCGGCGTGGTTGTCGTTTGCCGTGTGGGGGGGAATCACGCTGTTTGCGCTGTCGAGCCGGATGGTGCCGGTGAAGCTGGGGGTGGCGTACGCAGTGACACCGCTGGTGGCGTGGCTGTTGCTGGATTTGGCGCGTGCGGACAAGCAGGTCTGTCCCCGGTGCGGACGCCGGGCGCGCAAAGAACTGATTGCCTGTCCTCGGTGCGGTGCGGGATTGGGGACGGGGGCAAGGGTCGAGTGAGGCGACAATGGCCCGAGAGCCTGAAGGGTTGCGGGCGGCCGATAGCATGAAAAACGGCGGGAGTCATATCCCGCCGTTTTCATTTGGCCGTTGGGCTTGTGGTCAGGGCAGGGCGGCCGATGGCGCGGCCGAGCCAAGCAGCCCCATGAGCAGGAAGACGACGAACAGCACGACAAAGATGAAGAACATCACCTTGGCTATTCCGGCTGATGCCGACGCGACGCCCCGGAAGCCGAAGGCTCCTGCGATAATGGCGACCACGAAAAATATCAGTGCCCACCAGAGTACATCCATGTGCGAACCTCCTTGGGTAGATTTGGTCCACTCGTTTCAGCGACGCCTGTGCGGCTGAGGTTCCTGGCGGCAGGCCGGGGGACAGGAAGTCAGGTTACCTTCCGTCCCACGATGAGCCCGGCGATGAGCAGCACCAGGAAGACGACGATGAAGATGAAGAAGAGGATTTTGGCGATGGAGACGGCGGCGGACACGATGCCGCCGAAGCCGAAGATGGCGGCCACAATGGCAACGATCAGAAAAATGAGGGCCCACCGGAGCATTCGGTACCTCCTTCCATTACAGCGGCGAAAGAAGTGTCAGGCGGGGGTGTGAGCGCGGCTGGCTTTGTATATAACAGCAGGCGCGAGACAAAGTGCCGAGGTTTTGTCAGCGAAATGTCGCGATCTCGCCGAGGGGTTTCTTACTAATGAGCGGCACACGGGCCTCCGGGTGCGGGTATCCGACAGCAAGAAGCAGGTAGGGCGTCTCGTGTTTCGGGCGGTCCAGCAACTCCCGCAGAAAGGCCATTGGATTCGGCGTGTGTGTGAGACAAGCAAGGCCGGCGTGGTGGATGGCGCCAATGAGCAGGCCGACGGCGATGCCGACTGACTCGGCGATGTAGTAGTGCTTCCGAATGGAACCGTCGGGATCAACGGTGTGGCGTTGGGCGAAGACGGCGATGAGCCAGGGGGCGATATCGAGGTAGGCCTTGTTTTCGTCGGTGCCGAGCGGCGCAAGGGCATCGAGCCAGTACTGCGGGGCCCGGCGGTGGTAGAATTCCGATTCGACTTCTTCGGCCGCCACCCGAATGCGGTGTTTGAGGTCGGGATCGCTGATAGCGACGAAGTGCCACGGTTGCATGTTGGCGCCGCTGGGCGCGGTTCCGGCGGCGAGGAGGCAGTGCTCGATGATTTCACGTGGAACGGGACGATCGGTGTACTCCCGCACCGTCCGCCGGCGCTTCAAATCGGCGTAGAATTCGGCGGCGCGCTGCTTCATCTCGTCGAGGGGATACTCGCGGTACTGGGAGAGGGGAGCGGAGCGGTCTTTCGTCATGGCGGGTTCGATTTCGGTTGAGGTGATGTCGTTTTCCGGACAATACCGTAGTCTGTCCGCACGATCAAGCATTTTGGTGTCGTGGGCGGTTGGACATACGGGTGATCAGTCGGGTTCGATTTTTCTGATGCGGCGTTCGTGCCGTCCCCCCTGGAACTCGGCGGCGAGCCAGGTGTCGACGATAGCGATGGCGACATCCTCGGCGACGAGCCGCTGGCCGATCGCGATCACGTTGGCGTCGTTGTGTTCTTTCGCGAGGCGGGCCGACTCGATACTCCAGCAGACGGCGCAGCGGATGCCGCGGATCTTGTTGGCGGCGATCGCCTCGCCGTTGCCGCTGCCACCGAAGACAATGCCGCAGGTGACTGTGCGATCGGCGACGGCCCGTGCGGCCGCCCGGATGTAGTCGGGGTAGTCGACCGGTTCTTCGGAATCGGAGCCGAAGTCGCGCACGGTGTAGCCCTGGGCTTCGAGGTGGGTCCGGACGATGCCTTTGGTGCGGAATCCGGCGTGGTCGGATGCGATGCCGATAGTCGTTTCCGAGGGCTTCACAGGTTCTCCGGGCCGGCTTTGGCCATGGCAAGGGTAGGGGGGTTGTCGGTGATCATACGAGGGGGAGTCGATTGTGCCTTACGAGGCGGAAGTCCGAAAGGGCAAGCCGCAGGTTCAGGGGTGAGCCTGAACCTGCGGCTTCCGCGTCAGACGGGGGCGCCTTTTTCAAGGCGGCTGGTCAGCACGCGGTACTGACCGTTGAGAATTTTGCCGACGACACAGATGAATTTCGAGGGTGCGAGCGCCTGCAGGTTGTACGGATGCCAGTGATCCTTACTGCCCATCCGGGCGTAAGCCGGGGGTTCCTTCCTCTTTGGCATGTGAGTTCCCTCTGATAAGTTTCTCCGGATTGTTTGCACAGGAGGTACGGAGGGACGATTAGTTTTTGTAGAGGAGAAAGATGAGAAACTCGTTTTTTGCGCAAGATCGAAGAACCGGGTGCGCGCGATGCGATGAACGCCGCGACGGGAAGATCCGTCGCGGCGTTCGATCATCGGGAATTACTCGGTGCGCGCGGCGAGCGCCTGTGCCCGAGGGAAGAGGATGTTGTTCTCCTTGTGGATGTGCTGGTGCAGATCCTGCTCCAGCTCCTGCAGGGCGTCGAGCATCGCGCGGTAGGTGTTGCAGCCCCACTCCGGCAGCGTGTAGTCGTCGGTGAGGGTGCGGATGGCGGTGAGCGCATCACCGGCGGAATCGTGTTCGCGCATCATGACGCCGATGGGGCCGTCGAGGCCCATCGCCGGTTGACCGGATTCGAGGCGTTCGATGTTGGGGAAGAGAATCTGCTCTTCCTTCATCAGGTGCGCCTGGAGTTCGGCGGTGAGCGCCTGCACAGGGCCGGCCAGTTTCTGCAGATCATCGGCTTTGGGTGTGTCGCCGTGCGCTTTGGCGACCTTCTCGACGAGGCCGTTAATGCGCGGCAGTTCGGTCCTGAGGTAGACGTGGTGGGTGTCGACGATGTGGCCGGCCAGCTCGGTCAGGGTGAAGGCGAGGTAGTCGGTCGTGTCGACCTCCTCCCGGGCGGCATCGGCGGCCGCGAGACGTTCCAGCAGTGTCTGGGGTTCGATCCCCTTGGCATCGAGCGCGGAGCGCAGGGGGCGCTGGCCGCCGCAGCAGTAGTCGATGCCGAACTCTTCCAGGACGCGGAAGCGGCCGGGCTGTTCGAGGACGATTTCGGCGACTGTTTTGTTGAGGTAGGTTGTATCCATGACGATTTCCTTTTTGGCGTTTAGGTTGGCGGCGCCGGCGACAGGGCTTTGCAGCAGGATGGCCAGCGCGATAAGGGTTTTCATGACAATTCTCCATACTCCATTCGATGGTGGACCGGCTGGGCAGGGCGCCGGTATGGAGCGCCCTGCCGGGGAGTGAGCGTGAAGATCGGTACGCCGGGTTGCCATCGACTGGTTACCTTGAAAGCTGTTCCGCGCGCGGTGTCTGACCGGTGACGCGCGTGTCGATTTGTTCGGACACACTCCAGCCGAATTTGAGGCCGAAGACGAAGTAGGCGAGGCAGAAGATGCCGAAGGCGAAGATGGTGTCGCCGACGACGCGCAGCCAGCGGAAGGTGTCCATGACGCCGGTTTGCATGAATTCGGCCGAACGCGCCCACCACATGCCGGTTTCGACCGAGGCCCAGGTTTGCATGAGGCCGCGCGGGAGGTCGGACAGGAGGACCATAAGGGCCAGCCCGATGTTGATGCACCAGAAGCCGATCGCCAGCGATTTCGTTTTCCACATCCGATGGGTGGCGAGGCCCTTGAGGCAGAAGAGGGTCAGGCCGATGCCGAGCATGCCGTAGACGCCGAAGAGGGCGGTGTGGCCGTGGACGGGTGTCGTGTTGAGCCCCTGCATGTAGTACAGGGCGATCGGCGGGTTGATGAAGAAGCCGAAGAGGCCGGCGCCGACGAGGTTCCAGAAGGCGACGGCAATAAACGAATAGATTGGCCACTTGTAGGCCTGCAGCCACGGTTTGGCCCGGGAGAGGGTGAGATTTTCATACGCCTCAAAGCCAATTAATACCAGCGGCACGACCTCGAGCGCGCTGAAAGTCGCCCCGAGGGCGAGTACACCGGTAGTGGTGCCGGTAAAGTAGAGGTGGTGGAACGTGCCAAGGATACCGCCGGAGAGGAAGATAGTGGTCGAGAAGAGGACGGCGGCGGTTGCGGTCAGCGTGCGCAGGAGGCCCATCCGGGTGAAGAGGAAGGCGATGACAACGGTGGCGAAGACCTCGAAGAAGCCTTCAACCCAGAGGT
>JBGSIV010000220.1:0-26412 GCA_041742355.1 Candidatus Zixiibacteriota bacterium | reverse complement strand
TGCCGGCCCGAAGATTGCTGGAGATCTCCCCCAAGCTCGGCTTCGACTACGTCCAGCCCGATCACGACCGCGTCCTGCGCCACCAGCCCCTGCTGGTGCACTTCGAGGGCTACTACTACCCCGCGCTGCCGCTCATCGCGGCCGCCGCCTACCGGGGGGTGAGCGCGTCCGATATCAAAGTCATCGAAGCCGCCGAGATTCACCTGGGCAGTCACACGGTCATTCCGATCAACGAGCGCAGTGAGTTTTTCGTCAACTTCCCGCCCGAGGGATCGATCGTCAACTTCTCCGCCTCCGATATCCTGAGCGATCGGTTCAATCGCTCACAGCTGGCGGGCAAACTGGTCATGATCGGACTCAACGACATTGCCGCTCGCGAAACGTTTCGGACTGTCCAGTCGGCCGGCGCCACAAAACTGCAAATTCAGGCCGCAGCCGCCGAGAATATCATCAACAGCGACTTTCTGATCCCGCAGCGCGGCACGGGCACAACCGTTCTGATCATGCTGGCGCTTGGAGCCGTCTTCGGCTTCCTCCTGCCGCAGGTGCCGGTCATGTACCGGTTTGTAATCCTCATTATCGGCCTCATCCTGCTGGCCAATGTCAACTACTTCATGGTCAGCGCGTTTCGGGTCATCCCGGAAACGATTTACATCGCCCTCGAACTGCTGCTCTTCATGGTTGCCGCACCGATGCTGGAATCCCAGTTGATCAGGGGCGAGGCCCCGGCCCGACGCAAGGATCTCGACCTCGATCCGATCGCGCTGGCCGAACGCCGGCAGGTGAAGCCAGAGGACATCGCCCGCGCCCCCGTCCGCGAGCTGCGCGACCACGCCAATGCTCCCGAAAACGCGGCGACCGCGGTTATTGACTATGATTCTGTCGGCGTGGGCGGGAAAGGCAATGAAGCTCCAGTCGATCACACCGCCATAGACATCGACAAGCCCATTGAGTTCGACGGCAAGCAGAAGCCGGGCGCAAAGATGCGTGAGCCGCAGTTCGACGCCACTTCGGTGGATGACGACGATTTCCAGATCAGTGAAGCCGCCTCCTCGTACTCCCCCGCCCCGACGGTTGAAGACGATGATGCCGCCGACATCTCCCTGGCCGCTCCCTCGACCGAGGCAGCAACGTCCAACGAATCGACCGGAACCGAGTCCGGTGCCTGGGGAAGCGGGCCCACCGGTCAGACGCAGATCCCTGCCAGCCTCGGCCGCTACCAGATAACCGGGGCACTCGGTAAGGGAGCAATGGGCTTAGTCTACAAAGGCGTCGACCCGGCCATCAACCGCCCGGTCGCCCTCAAGACGATCCGGCTGGATTTTGTGACGGATCCTGAGGAGATGAACGAGCTCAAGGAGCGCCTCTACCGCGAGGCCCAAGCGGCGGGCAAGCTGTCGCACCCGAACATCGTGACGATCTACGATGTCGGCTCCGATGGCCCCCTGCAGTACATCGCCATGGAATACCTCGAGGGGCGCACACTCGAGGACATGATCAAGAAGAAGACCAAGTTCAATTACCGGATTATCGCCGAGATCATCATGCAGATCTGCTCGGCCCTGCAGTACGCCCACCAGCAGGGGATCGTGCACCGTGATATAAAACCGGCCAATATCATGGTCCTGAAGGACTATCGCGTCAAGGTGATGGATTACGGTATTGCCCGTATTGACACCAGCTCGATGACCAAGACCGGTATCGCTATGGGTACGCCCAACTACATCTCTCCCGAGCAGCTTCGCGGCCAAAAAAGCGACCATCGGGCCGACCTCTTCTCGCTGGGTGTCGTGATGTACGAAATGCTGCTTGGCCGCCGTCCGTTCAAGGGCGAGAACATCACGTCATTGATTTACGCGATTATCAACCACGAGCCGGATAAGCCGAGCGACATCAATCCGCAGATCCCGATGTTGTTCGACCATATCATTATGAAGGCGCTGAAGAAGGATCCGCAGAAACGGTATCAGCGGGCCGCTGAGATCGCGACCGATCTGAAGGACTTCGTGGAATCGTTCGCGCCGAATGCGTAGACTCTGTGGCCCACCATTCAACGTGGGATCCGTAGGATAGAAAGAAGAAGGCCGCCCGAGTGGGCGGCCTTCTTCTTTGACGGCGCATTACAGCCCCCCAACGAAAACGGCGCCACCCTCTTACGGTAGCGCCGCCACGAAATCTGTGCCTGACTGAGGCTGTGTGAGAACTCGGCTTACAGGAAGGCGAACAGCGCCTTCTGCGAGAACTCCAGAAGCTGCTGCGGGAAAAAGCCCAGCCCCAATGTCCCCGCCGCCGTGATAAAGAGCACAACCACAATCGCGGGGGTGTACGTGACTCGGGCGAACTCCCTTGCCGGCACCTCGAAGTACACCGCCTTTACCACCCGCAGGTAGTAGTAGACGGAGATGAAGGAGTTCATGACCCCGATGATCGCCAGCCAGATGAAGTCGGCCTTCACCGCCGCCGAGAACAGGTAGAACTTCCCGAAAAACCCGACTGTCGGCGGGAAACCCGAGAGGGCAAACATGAACAGCGCCAGCACCACCGCCAGGTACGGATGCGCTTTCGCCAGCCCCGGCAGCTCGCTGAACTCCGCCTTGCTTCCGGACCGCGTCTCGATAAGCGTCACCACGGCGAACCCGCCGAGGTTGAAGAACGCATAGCCGACAAGGTAGAAAATGGCCGCCGACATCGCCTCCGGCCCGCCCACCGCCAGCGCCACGAGGATATACCCGGCGTGGGCGATTGATGAGTAGGCCAGCAGTCGTTTAATATTCCCCTGCCGCAGGGCCAACACGTTGCCCACGGTCATCGTGAGCACAGCCAGCACCCAGAACACCTGCGAGAGTATTTCAAGGGACACGAAGCCGAACATGAAAATCCGCAGGAGCGCGGCAAACCCGGCCGCCTTGGGTCCGACCGAGAAGAAGGCCGTTACCGGGGTCGGGGCGCCCTGGTAGACATCGGGAACCCAGGCGTGGAAAGGTACCGCCGCGACTTTGAACGCAAACCCGATCAGGACCATCGCGGTCCCGGCGAACAGGTAGGTGTCGGCCCGGTCGAGGATGAACGTGAAGTCGGCGACAATGCGCCGCAGGTCGGTTGTGCCGGCCGCACCGAACACGAACGCGATTCCCATGAGAAGGAACGCGCTGGCGAACGCGCCCATGATAAAGTACTTGAGGCCCGACTCGTTGGATTCAAGGGATCGCTTCGCGTAGCCGGCCATCACATAGAGCGGCACCGACATGACCTCGAGCCCGAGGAAGAGCACCACGAGGTCGGTCGTGTTCGCCATGACCATCATGCCGATAGTCGACATCAGCAGAAGGGCGTAGAACTCCGGCCGGTTGTACCCACGGACCGTGAGCCACCGCTGCGACATGAGGAGGGCGAGCATCGAGGTGCCCGCGGCGATGACCTTGAAGGCCATACCGAAGTTGTCGTTAGTGACCATGCCGAAGAAGCCGGAGTGCTGGCGGCCCCAGTGGGTGATGGCAAGGGCCATAGCGATGCCCAGGCCGAGCAGCCCGATAGACGGGCTGAGCTTACCGAGGTTCTTGACATAGCCGGTCAGAAGTATGACCGAGGCAGCAATCATCAGCGCCAGTTCCGGCGCTATGAGCGCGAAGTCAAGTCCTGCCGATGTGAGATCTATCATTGCCTTTCCCGGAGGGCGACAACCTGCCGCCCGCACTTGTTAGAAACCTCAGCCGCCGCCGAAGCCCTTTTTGACCTGGCCGTCTTCGATAATCACGGGCACGATGGCCGTGCCGCCGGTCAGCTCCAGCACTTTCTCTTTCGCGCCGGGGACACGGTGCACGTTGATCTGCTCGACCGGCACCCCCTGCTCCGAATAGTGCTTGATCGCGGCGGCGCAGTATGGGCAGCCGTCTTTGACATACATCAGGACGTTGCTCACTTCACGTCTCCTTCTTCCGGGTTCAGCCCCACCGTCGTGGGATGTTTCTCTTCAGTAACATCCACCACGGTGACCTTGTTCACCCGGAACTGATCGTCGAGCTCGACCGACTGCGCCCGCCCCACTTTCAGGAGCACCTGCTGCGCGGCCGGTTCGATCCGTTCGAACAACGGCTTGGGATAAATCCCGATCCAGAATATGAGCACAACCAGCGGGATCAGGATAATCCTCTCCCGCCAGTCGATATCGATCAGTTTCTCGTTGGCCGGGTTCGTGACTTTGCCGAAGATGACCCGCTGGTACATCCAGAGCATGTAGGCGGCGGCGAAGATGACGCCGGAGGCCGCGAGAACGCCGTAAATTGCCGACCGATCGTAGGCGCCCAGCAGGATCAGGAATTCGCCCACGAAGCCGTTGGTGAACGGCAGGCCGATGGACGACAGGGCGACGATCATGAAGAAGGTCGAGTAAACCGGCATGACTTTGGCGATGCCCCCGAATTCCTCGATGAGGCGGGTGTGGCGGCGGTCATAGAGCATGCCGACGAGAAGGAACAGCGCCCCTGTGGAAACGCCGTGGTTCACCATCTGCATGATCGCCCCCTCCATACCCTGGAGGTTCAGCGCGAAGATTCCCAGCATGACGAAACCCATGTGGGAGACCGACGAAAACGCCACGAGCGACTTGACGTCTTTCTGCACCATCGCGACGAGCGCGCCGTAGATGATCGCGATGACCGAGAGGACGGCGATGTATGGCAGGTAGGCGACTGTCGCATCGGGGAACATCGGGAGGCAAATTCGGATGAAACCGTACGTCCCCATTTTCAGCAGCACGCCGGCCAGGATGACCGACCCGGCGGTGGGAGCTTCAACGTGAGCGTCGGGCAGCCACGTGTGGAACGGAAAGAGCGGGACTTTGATGGCAAAGGCCAGCGCAAACGCCCCGAAGAGCAGCAATTGCTCCCGGAATCCGATCGGCATCTGCGAGAGCTTGAGGATGTCAAAGGTGTACTCGCCCGCGAAGCCGTGGTAGGCAAAGAGGAGCCAGATGATGCCGACCAGCATGAGGAGCGAGCCGAACATCGTGAACAGCACAAACTTGATCGCCGCGTAGATTCGGCGCGGGCCGCCCCATAGCCCGATGATGAAGTACATCGGGATCAGCATGACCTCCCAGAAGACATAAAAGAGGAAGAGGTCGAGCGACACAAACACGCCGATCATCCCGACCTGCAACAGGAGCATCGAGATGAAGTAGCCCTTGATATCCTTTGTGATCGAGTGCCACGAAGCGAGGATCGCGAGGACGGTCAGGACCGTGGTGAGCACAATCAGCAACAGCGAGATGCCGTCGATCCCGAGGTGGTAGTGGATTCCCAGCGAGGTCACCCACGGCGTGTCGATCTCGAATTGCATACCGAGGGCCATCTTGTCGAACATGCCCCAGAGAAAGAACGACAGGAGCATGGTGATAACGGCCGTGATCAGCGCCACCCCTTTGACCGTATCCGGCCTGTCTTTGGGCACGAGCAGGAGCGCAAGGATCCCGATCACCGGGAAAAAGGTCACATATGTGAGGATCTGTGTTTCCATCGGTTATTTAGCCCGCCACAAAGTAAGCGACAATGACCACAACGCCGACGACGAAGGCCGTGGCATAACTGCGCACCCGGCCCGTCTGGACTTTCCGTAATCCCTCGGAGGACAACTGGTACACGAAGGCAGAGCCGTTGGCGATACCGTCGATAACCATGACATCGACGAACTTCCACAGGAAGACCGAGATGCCGATGAGCGGCCGCACGATCACCGCGTGGTAGATCTCATCGATGTAGTACTTGTTCACGAGCAGCGTGTGGAGGCCGGAGAGCCGTTCCCGCCAGGCGGTCGCGAGGTCCGTCCGCTTCCGGTAGAACGTGAAAGCGAGGTAGATCGCCACCAGAACCAGCACGACCGAGGCCGCCATGAGCGTGATCTCCATGCCGGCGCCATAGCCGCCGGCCGAAGTGTGGACGACATCGCTGACGGCTTCGTGTCCCCCGCCTCCGGCCATGACCGGCTCAAGCCAATGCTCAAACTGGTTGGTAACGCCGAAGATGTGCGGGATACCCACCCAGCCGCCGACGATCGAGAGCACGGCGAGAACCATCAGCGGCACGGTCATCGCTTTGGGTGACTCATGCAGGTGGTGTTTCGTGTGCTCATCCATCCGCTCGTTGCCGTGGAAGGTGAGGTATACGAGGCGGAACATATAAAACGCGGTCAGGCCGGCGGTTGCAAATCCGACCACCCAGAAGATCGGGTGGCCGTGCTCGGACGAGAATGCTTTCCAGAGAATCTCATCTTTGCTGAAGAACCCGGAGAGGCCGGGGATGCCTGCAATCGCAAGGGTCGCGATCAGCATGGTTCGGTAGGTGATTGGGAGATACTTGCTCAGACCGCCCATCTCGCGCATGTCCTGCTTGTTGCTCATGGCGTGGATAACCGAACCGGCGCCAAGGAACAGCAGGGCCTTGAAGAAAGCGTGAGTCATCAGGTGGAACACGCCCGCGGTGAACGACGCCACGCCGCAGGCAAGGAACATGTAACCGAGCTGACTGACAGTCGAGTAGGCCAGCACGCGTTTGATGTCATTTTGCGCCAGGCCGATGGTCGCGGCCATGAAGGCAGTTGCAGCGCCGATGATCGCCACGACCATCAGGGCATCGGACGACATCAGGTACAGCACGTTGGTCCGGGCGATCATGTACACGCCGGCGGTCACCATCGTGGCGGCATGGATAAGCGCCGACACCGGGGTCGGGCCCTCCATGGCGTCGGGCAGCCACACAAACAGGGGGATCTGGGCCGACTTGCCGGTCGCGCCCACGAAGAGCAGGAGGCAGACCGCGGTGATCAGGCCGCCGCCCGCGACAAAGACGGTCGGGGCTGCAGCCATGACAGTCGGGAAGTGCAGCGAGCCGACCTGCCAGAAGATGATGAACATGCCGAGCAGGAAGCCGAAATCGCCGATGCGGTTGACGATGAACGCCTTCTTGCCCGCATCCGAGGCCGACTGCTTCTCGAACCAGAATCCGATCAACAGGTAGGAGCACAACCCCACTCCTTCCCACCCGACGAACATGAGGAGGAAATTGTCCGCCAGCACGAGGGTCAGCATGGAGAAGGTAAACAGGTTCAGGTAGGCGAAGTACCGTCCGAAACCCGGATCGTGGGACATATACGCGGTCGAGTAGACGTGAATGAGGAAGCCGACGCCGGTGACGACGAGGATCATGACGGCCGACAACGGGTCGGCGAGGAAGCCGATGTTGACGTGAAAATTCCCCGAGGGGATCCAGGTGAAGAGCGTCTGCTCGATCACCCGGGCGGTCGCCGGCAGCGAGGTCAACTCGAAGAACGTCATCACCGCCACGACAAAGGAGGCGAAGACGGAGGCGCAGGCCACCACGTTGACCACCGGGCGGGAGAGCTTGCCGAGCAGCAGGCCGTTGATCAGGAATCCGATCAGCGGGAAGAGCGGTATGAGAAAAATGTAATCCGACATGCCTGCCTGCTTCCTACCACTTCAAGAGATTGTACCTGTCAACGTTGATCGAATCGCGGTTGCGGAATATGGTCAAGACCATAGCCAGACCGACTGCGGCCTCGGCCGCAGCGACAGTCAAGACGAGGAACACGAAGGCGTGGCCGTCCATGACATTCAGCGCCCGCGAGAACGCGATCAGCGCCAGGTTCGCCGCGTTGAGCATGAGTTCCACGCTCATGAACAGGATGATGATGTTGCGTGAGACGAGCACGCCGACCGTACCGATGCCGAAGAGCACCGCCGCGACGATGAGGTATGCTGAAATCGGGACCATAGATTACCCTTCCACCTTTTCCATGGGCGGCGACGCCGGCTTGTCACCAGAGTGAGCCGCTTCCCCTTCCTCCGTCGCGAAATCTTCCCGCTCACGCTTGGCAATGGCGACCGCGCCCACCACCGCCGCCAGAAGCAACACGGCGGTCAGCTCGAAGGGATAGAGGTAGCGCGTGAAAAGGAGCTTGGCGACGTTCTCCACCGAGCCGAAGCCGTCGGTCGCCGGCGGTCCGGTCAGCACGCTGACGGCGATAGTCTCCGCGAAGAACCCGGCCCTGACGACGAACACCAATTCGACGACGAACAGGACGGCGAATACATATTTCGTGAGCTGATTGAGTGGCCCCGATCCCCGTCCGAGGTCCTCGGTGCCGCGCAGGTTCAGCAGCATGATCACAAACAGGAACAGCACAAGGATCGCCCCGGCGTACACCACGACGAGGATCGCCCCCATGAACACCGACCCCAGCTGGATATACAGGACCGCCTGGGCCACCAGCGAGAGTATCAGGTACAGCACCGAGGCCACCGGGTTGCGCTGCACAATCATCATGGTCGCGCCGAACACGGCCACCACGGCGGAAAATATGAATATGACAGTGTCGAGACTCATCGCACCTTATCCGTAACGCCGTACACTTTGCGCACCCGCCGGTACATCCGCTTGAGCGGATTGTCCTTCCGGGGGTGCGGGACGAGCATGTCTTCCTTCATCCAGATGAAGGAGTTCTTGTCGCTCGAAGAGAATTCGTAATCCTGGCCGAGGAAGATGGCCTCTTCCGGGCAGGCTTCTTCGCAGTAGCCGCAGAAGATGCAACGCAGCAGGTTGATTTCGTAAGTTTTGGCGCGCCGCTCACCCTTTTCGGTCTCCTCGGGCTCCATGTAAATGGCATCGGCCGGGCAGGCCGCGGCACACAGACCGCAGCAGACGCACCGCTCGGTCCCGTCGTCGTACCGTTCCAGGTAGTGACGGCCGCGGTAGCGCGGCGTCATCGGCTTCTTCTGCTTCGGGTAGTCCAGCGTGACCGGTTTCATGAACAGATGCTTCAGGGTAATGAACAGCCCTTTGGGCGTCATATACACCGTGTTGACAAACGCTTTCAGAATTTCCTTCATCGCCTGCTACCTCATCATCCCTGTTAGAGCATCACGAATGCAGCGGTCACAATCGTGTTGAGTAACGCCAGCGGGAACAGGACTTTCCAGCCGAATGACATGAGCTGATCATAGCGCAACCGCGGGAAGGTTGCCCGCAGCCAGATGTAGAAGAACATGAACGCGAACACTTTCAGGAAAAACCAGATGAACGGCGGCAAAAGCGGTCCCTGCCAGCCGCCGAAGAATATGGTCGTGCCCACGGCCGACACCGCGATCATCGCGGCATACTCGCCGACAAAAAAAGTCGAAAAACGCATTGACGAATACTCGGTATGGTACCCGGCGACCAGTTCGCTCTCCGCTTCGGGCAGGTCGAACGGCGCGCGGTTGGTCTCGGCGATCGCGCAGATCAGGTAAAGAATGAACCCGAGCGGCTGCTTCCAGATGTACCAATCCATGATCGTGGCCTGCTGCTCGACCAGTTCACGCATGGAGAGCGTGTTGGCCAGCAGAATGACGCCGATGATCGAGAGACCGTAAGAAATTTCGTACGAGATCATCTGGGCCGATGAGCGGATGCCGCCCATGAGAGAGTACTTCGACCCGGAAGACCAGCCGGCCAAGACGATGCCGTAGACACCCAGCGAGGTCACGGCGAAAATCCAGAGGATGCCGATGTTCAAGTCGGAGATGACGCCCTGGATGGCGTAGCCGAAGAGCTCGAAATCAGCCGTGAACGGCACGACCGCGAACGCCATGAGCGCCGGGACGAACGATACGATCGGCGCAAGGGCATAGGTGACACGTTCGGCGTTGGCGGGGACGATGTCCTCCTTGAAGATGAGCTTAACGCCGTCGGCCAGCGGCTGGAGCAATCCGAACGGTCCGGCGTAGGATGGCCCGATGCGGTGCTGCAGGTGTCCGAGCACCTTGCGTTCGAGGTAGGTCGCGTAGGCGCAGCCGGTCAGAACCGTGACGACCACCACGAGGACCTTGATCACGGCTATGATAATGCTCTCAACCATATATCCCTAATCAACCACTTTCGAGATTTTCACCCGGTCCACCCGCCTCTTGCGCAGTTGCAGCCCATTGACGGCCGTCGCGGCGAAGTTGCGCGGTATGAGCACGACGTCGTTATCGAGATGGTCCGAAATCCGCACCGCCACGACTACCTTGCCCGCCTCGGACTCGACGCGCACCGGGGTTCCATCAGTGACATCGAGTCTGGCCGCCAAATCGGGCGACATCTCGACGTAGGCCTCGCCGCAGAAGTTCGCCAGCGAGTGGGCCTTTTCGGTCAGGTGGCCGCTGTGATGCGGGTCATCGCACACGTACAGGGGCAGCGCAGAGCCATTGGCGTTTTCATCGGACGCGGGAACAACCGCGAGGAACTCCCCGGGTGCGTGCGCCTGATCCGGCAGGGCCAGGAGGGCGGACACTTCGCGTTGCATGTGCTGGTCTGTCTCGAACAGCCTCCCCCCCAGTCGTTCGGCGATCAGGTTGATGATCTCCAGGGGTGTCTTCGACTGGTGCATCGGCTTGATTGCCCGTTCCGCCCGCTGCACACGCCCCTCGAGGTTCGTGTAATCACCGGCGAACTCGGCCCAGCTCGCCAGCGGCAGGACGACGTCGGCCAGCTCGGTCGTCGCCGTTTCAAAGAGATCACAGACGACGAGGAAGTCGAGCTTTTCCAGGCCATCGACGGCGAACTGGCGTTCGGGGTAGGTCATAACGGGATCGGCCCCGACAATGAAGAAGCCGTCGATATCTTCCTTGCGCATCAGCGCCAGCATCTTATCGGTGGTGCACGGTTCTGCCTCGGGGTACTGGCCCCATAGCTCTTTCAGCTTCGCGACGACACTCGCCGGCGGCGCAGGTGCGACGCCCAGCTTCTCGGCACCGACCGAGTTGGCGCTGTGGGCGAGAGCAGCGAGTTGTCCGCGCTGCTCAATGCCGAGGAGTCGGTTGAGATTCAGGGCCGCCGCCGCGATCATATCGCGCGCCGGCGATCCGCTGACAATTTCTCCGGTGAACATCGAAACCTTACGCGCATCTGCGATTGCTCGCGCCAGCAGGCGGATGCTCTCTTCGTCGACGCCGCAGATCGCCGAGGCCTCAGCCAGTGTCTTCGGCTCAACCTTTCGGCTGAACTCCGCCGCCAGCGACTTTTCGACCAGGCCCATTTCGACGGCAGCCAGACCGATAGCGGTCAGCACCACCTCTTCGGTCCCGGAGCGGTAGATCAGCTCGGACTCGGCCACATCGGCCGATTTCACCGGATACGGCGTCAGGGAGAAGTACCGGGCAGCGTTAAAGCTGCAGGCTTTGCGAACACGCAGGTAGGGCAACTGGTGCTCACGGACGAGGTCGGAGCCGAAGGTCACAATGACGTCGCTCGTATCGAGATCGGCGATGCGGAATGGCCGCCGGGACAGCCGCAGGTAGAGGCTGCCGTCCGAGGTCGGGAGCATCTTGTAGTCGATGCGGTAATCGACATTGTTCGATTTCAGGACTGTCCGGAACAACTTCGAGAACGCATACAGCGCCGCGTTGTCGAGGGTCGGCGATGCCAGCCCGCCGATACATACTTTTCCTTTGCGCTCGGTGATCTCGCCGAAGCGGCGGCGAATGAGTTCGAGCGCTTCGTCCCAGGTGGCCGGTTCCTGCTTGCCGTTGCGGCGAATGAGCGGTGTCCGCAGGCGCTCTGGCGAGCCGACGATCTGGTACCCGTAGCGGGTGACGTCCGCAATCCAGCCATCGTCGATCGCATCATTGCGCCGGGAGGTGGTGCGGAAGATCTTGTTCTGATGGTCTTCTTTGAAGAACAGAATATTCGCGCCGGTGCTGGAGAAGTTGCACACCGAGGGCGTGGTCTTGGTCAGCCAAACGCGGATCTTATAGCGCCAGTCGGAGTTGGTCAGCGCGCCGACCGGGCAGATCTCGACGAGGTTGCCGGAAAACGGGTTGTCGACCAGTTCGCCGGGGGCTGCATTGATCTCGGCGATGTTGCCGCGCTCGTAGACGCCGAGGTCGTACTCGCCGAAGGCTTCCTTGTTCGCCCGTACGCACTTGTAGCACAGGATGCAGCGATTCCGGTTCAGGACGATTTCCGGGCCGATCCGCACGTCGTCAAAGGTCGTATGTTCGGCGCCGTGGGTGAACCGGTACTTTTGGAACTCGAAGCGGCTGTCATCGAAGCCGTGGCGGAAGGTGAGGTTCTGGAGGTCGCACTCCCCGCCCTTGTCGCAGGTCGGGCAGTCGAGCGGGTGGTTGAGCAGGATGAACTCGAGCACCGCTTTGCGCCCCTGCTTGACCTGGTCGGAGTCGGTGCGCACGACCATGCCTTCCATTGCTTCGGTCGCACATGAGACCTGCAGCTTCGGCATCTTCTCGATCTCGACATAACACATGCGGCAGGCGCCGACCGACTTGAGCTTGGGATGCCAGCAGAAGGTCGGGATATGGATTCCGAGCTGACGGGCGGCGTCGAGCACTGTCGTCCCCTTGGGCACCGACACTGCGCGACCGTCGATCGTGAGCGTAACCGTCGGGATCTCCGTCTTCGGCTGCTGTGTATCTTTGACGTCCTGGGCCATGCTGCCTTACTTAAAAGGGAAGTGCGGTTTCACCTGGCACTTGCCGTGCTCGATGTGGTACACCCACTCGTCGCGCCAGTGTTTGACCGCCGATTGAATCGGCATCACGGCGGCATCACCCAGCGGGCAGATAGTCCGTCCGAGGATATTGCCGCACACGTTTTCTATCATTTCAAGATCGCCCTGGCGGCCGTGGCCGTCCTCGATGCGATGGATCACCTGCTCCAGCCAGCCGGTGCCCTCGCGGCAGGGCGTGCACTTACCGCAGGACTCGTGCCGGAAGAAGTGGATGAGTTTCAGAATAGTCCATACGATGCACGTATCTTCGTTGAAGACGATTACCGCGCCGGACCCGAGCATCGAGCCAACCGACTGGAGCGACTCATAGTCGAGATTGGCTTTCTCGAGCATGTCCGGGGTGAGGAACGGCGTCGAGGCACCGCCGGGGATAACACCTTTCAGCTTCTTGCCGTCTTTGATGCCCGCGCCGTAGGCCGGGTCGTAGATGAGCTTTTTCAACGGGAAGCCGAGCTCGACTTCGTAGTTACCGGGGCGGTTGACGTGGCCGGAGAGGGAGAAAATTTTGGTGCCGGCCGACTTCTCCGTGCCCATCTTCTTGTACCAGTCGGCGCCGTGGCGAATGATGTGCGGCACGGCCGCGAGCGATTCGACGTTATTGACGATCGTCGGGCAGGCGTACAGGCCCTCGATCGCCGGGAAGGGCGGGCGGATACGGGACATGCCGCGCTCTCCTTCGAGCGAATTCAGCAGGGCGGTTTCTTCGCCGCAGATATAGGCACCGCCGCCGGTGTGGACCACCATGTCAAGGTCGTAGCCGGAGCCGTAGATGTTTTTGCCAAGGTGTCCGCCTTTGTAGGCTTCCGCCACCGCTTCTTCCATGCGCCGGATGGGGTGGCCGAATTCGCCCCGGATGTAGATGAACATGCGGTGGCAGCCGATAGCGTAGGCGGCAATAGCCATGCCCTCGATCACGCCGTGCGGGTCGCGTTCCATGAGCACGCGGTCCTTGCAGGTGCCCGGTTCGGATTCGTCGGCGTTGCAGCAGAGGTAGCGGGGTTTGGGGGAGTTTTTCGGGACAAAACTCCATTTCATGCCGGTGGGGAAACCGGCGCCTCCGCGGCCGCGGAGGCCGGAGCGCTTGACCTCGTCGATTACCTCGTCCGGCTTCATACCGGCGAGGACTTTCTGCCAGGCCTGGTAGCCGCAGTGTTTGACGTACGTCTCGAGCTTATGCTGTTCGGGATCCTCGACGTACTTGAACAGGTGCAGCTTGTCATTCGTCGCGGCTTCGGCCGCGTTCGTTATGACGGGCGAGTAGAACATCAGGCTTCGGCCCTCAACTCATCAAGGATCTGATCCACCTTCTGGGGGGTCAGATTCTCGTAGAAATCGTGGTTAATCTGCATCATCGGGGCGGTCGCACACGATCCGAGGCATTCCACGGAAATCAGCGTGAACAGCTTGTCCGGGGTGGTCTCCCCTTTGGCGATACCGAGGCGCTTCTCGAGGTAGCCGATAAGGGAATCAGCCCCCAGGAGCGCGCAGGAGATATTGTGGCAGACCTGGATCAGATACTTGCCGCGCGGTGCCTTGGGAAACATCGTGTAGAATGTCGCCGCCTCGGCGATCTCGACATACGGGACTTTGATAATGTCGGCGATCTCGCGGTAGATGTCGTCATCGACATAGCCCAGCTGGTGGTAGGCAATCGTCAGCGCCGGCAGAATGGCCGACTTGCGCCGCGGGTAGAGCGGCACCTTTTCTTTAATCAGCTTGACCGATTCCTGGGTCAGTATCATCGATCCACCTCACCGAGCACGATATCTATGGAACCGATGGCGCAGACGACGTCGGAGAACAGGCGGCCTTCGCACAACTTCGGCAGACAGGCCAGGTTGACGAACGACGGCGGGCGGACCCGGATCCGGCGCGGATGGTTGGTGCCATCGCCGGTGATGTAAAACCCGAGTTCACCCTTGGGGGATTCGATCCCCTGGTAAACCGAGCCGACCGGGGCGCTGAATCCTTCGGTGATTATCTTGAAGTGGAAAATCATCGACTCCATCTTGTACAGCACATCTTCTTTGGGCGGCAGTACGACCCCCGGGACATGGGCCCGGTATGGACCCTCCGGCATGCCGTCGATTGCCTGCCGGCAGATCCGCAGCGACTGCCGGATTTCCTCCAGGCGAAGGAGGTAGCGGTCGTAGGCGTCCCCCTTTTTGCCGAGGGCGACTTTAAAATCGAAGTTCTCGTAACCCGAGTAAGGCGCATCTTTGCGGAGGTCGCGGGCAATACCGGAGCCGCGCAGCATCGGGCCGGAAAGCGACCAGTTGATCGCATCTTCGGCCGAGATCACGGCCACACCCTTGGTGCGGCTGATGAAAATCTCGTTATTGGTGAGCAGGCCCTCGTAATCCTTCATCCGTTCGCTGATGGTGTCGACCATTTTGCGGACCCTGACGTCGAAGTCCCCGGGCAGTTCGTGAGCGAGCCCGCCGATGCGGATGTAGCTGGTCATCATGCGCTGGCCGCCGCAGGCCTCGTAGATGTCGAGGATCAGCTCCCGTTCGCGAAACGTATAGAGGAGCATCGACATCGCACCGAGATCGAGGGCGTGCGTGCCGAGCCAGACCAGGTGGGAGTTGATACGGGTCAACTCGGCAAGGCAGACTCGCGCCCACTTGACTTTTTCGGGTACCTCGATGCCCATGAGCTTCTCGACCGCCAGGCAGTAGCCGAGGTTGTTCGACATCGGAGCGAGGTAGTCCATGCGGTCGGTGCAGGGCAGCGCCTTATAGTACAGCTTGGACTCCATGGTCTTTTCGATACCCGTATGGAGGTAGCCAATCACCGGGCGGGCGCGGACGACCGTTTCACCGTCGAGTTCGACAATTACCCGGAGCACACCGTGGGTCGACGGGTGCTGGGGGCCCATATTAATGGTTATGGTCTTCTCTCCGGTGGCCATTATTTCACGATCTCCGGCGGTTCATTCAGATTCCAACTGAATTTGGGCTGCTCGTAGGTCAAGGGGAAATCCTTCCGCAGCGGATGTCCCTCCAGTTCGTCGGGGGTCAGGATCTTGGTCAGTTCCGGGTGGCCTTCGAATCGGATGCCGAACAAATCCCACACCTCGCGTTCGAGCCAGTTCGCGCCGTGCCAGAGGTCGACGACCGACTGAATGCGGGGATTGTCGCCCGGGAGACGGGCCATGAGGAAAAAGCGGTACTTGTGGCTCAGCGAGCAGAGGTTGTAAACGACTTCAAATCGGCCGTGCTCTTCCTCGGGATGGCCGAGCCAATCGACGCAGGTGATATCGGCGAGCCAGCGCACATCCAGGCTGTCGTTGTCCTGCAACGCGCGGCAGATGGAGTACAGCTTTTCCGCCTTGACCGTGTACTGGCGGTCGCCGCGGAACACCTCATCCTTGAGGATGGCATCGCCGAACTGCTCGATTAGGAACTGCCGGATCCTTGCGTCGATATCCAGGCTTGTTCCGGAATTCACAATGTGCTGGTCGTTAGTTTCCGTCATGCTGTCGCTTACTGCCCGATCTTATACGGCCCTGCGCCCCCACTCGTCGCGCACATCCTTTACGGACTCTTTCTCAACCTTCTCGTAGAGCCGCAGAATACCATCCATGAGTTGTTCGGGCCGCGGAGGGCAGCCGGGAACGTATATGTCCACGGGGATGATTCGATCAACGCCCTGGACGATCGCGTAATTATTGAAGACACCGCCACACGAGGCGCATGCTCCCATCGAAATGACCCATTTCGGGTTAGGCATCTGCTCGTACAGGGTCTTAACCACCGGCGCCATTTTCACCGAGACCCGGCCGGCCACGATCATCAGGTCGGCCTGGCGCGGCGACGGCCGCATGACCTCCATGCCATAGCGGGCCAGATCAAAGTGCGAGGCAAACGTCGAAATCATCTCAATAGCGCAGCACGCCAGTCCGAACCCGAGCGGCCACATCGACCGTTTCCGAGCCCAGTTGACCATCTTGTCCAGCGAGGTCAGGATGATTGAGTCGGGGATCTTCTCTTCTAATCCCATTTCAGCGCTCCCCGGCTCAATTCGTACACGTAGCCGACGACAATAATTGTCACAAAGACGGCCATGGACCAAAAGCCGTAGGCGCCCAAGTCGCGGGCGACCACTGCCCAGGGGAGAAGGAAAATCAGCTCTATATCAAACAGAATGAACGAAATAGCAACGAGGTAGAATTTGACCGGCACCGGGTTCCTGGTGTTGCCAAAGGGCTCGATGCCGCACTCGTATGGCTCGTTCTTCTTACCCAGCGAGGTGCGCCGGCCGAAGAGTATGGAGAACGCGACCAGAACACCGGCGATGCCGGTTGCGACAATTACGAGAAGCAGAATTGGGAAGAAGGTATCAAACATATTTACTCTTCATTACCAAACAGTTCACCAACTTTAGTTTATACCTGTACTGTTGTCAAGCACAATTGCCTGTACCCCAAGTCCGTCAGCTTATGTCACAGATCCGGGTACTGCGGCCAACCCCCTGCTGTACAAACCATTATACTCTTTCGCACGTCGAAGCACAACTCTGTGGTTGTGAAAAAAAGAGCATAAAGTTAGTCTCCTTCCCAATCGATCTCCCACGTAGAAAAGTGAGGCGACCCGGCCAGCACCTTTCGCAGCCGATCCTCGTCGTAGGCCCCGTAGGCCGTGGAACGCCCGAAGATGCGAAGCACCCGGCCACAGTAATCGACGATGAAGTACCCTCCCCCCCGCACATTGACCCCCTTCTCGTAGAGGGCATATATGTCCGGCTTGTGCTCCCAACCGGAGGGAATCCGGTGCATCCAGCAGAATCGCTCCAGGAGGTTGGCGTGATACTTGTATTCGGCGATCCGGCCGAAAACGAGGGTCACCTCCTGTTCCTGGCTCACGAGGATGAACTTGCAACGCACTGCCGTTGCCTCATCATGCGGCGTGAGGCCGTCGGCAAGGTCGATGACGTTGACTTTGGTCTTGTCCACCCGGCTCATGGGATGATCCGGAGATGGTTTGAGAAGATCCAGCCGCGCCGCCCCCGCCAGGCCTCGACGCGGAAAATTCCCGGTCGTTCGACACGGTAATCGAGCGCAGAGGTATGCTCTTCTCGGACGATCTGCCCATTGCCGATTACGCGAAGAGTCGCGTGGTGGGGGGCGCGCACAACAAGGCGGGTGTCTGAGGTAAGCGGCATTGTTCCGCCGGACGGAACGCGTTCGGCGCCGTTGTCGGCAAAGAACTCGAAATTATCGGCACTCCCCCATCGCATATTGGAGCCGAATACGCGGCAATCGCGCAGAGCGTCGTAAAGCTGCTTTCGGGCTGTCGGCAGGTCGGTCGCTATCGGCTCGGGCAGGATAATGTGGGTACGCAGGCACTTGAAATGCACTTTGTACGGGAAGATCTCCACTTTCAGCGGCCCGACTTTGATTGGAAACGCGTGGGCATCGACCCCGACGATGCCGACGCACTTGCGTTCCTGGCTGATCTCGTCCCACTCCCTGAGAATGCGATCGGTCGGGCCGATCATCGATTTGCGCGGCGAGAAAGCCATGAGGAGCTTGTTGCGGGGCGTGAGGCGTTCCATCCACTCGGACATCTGGTTCCACAGCTCGATCCCGGTGAATCCCTCGACTGACCAGTCGTGCCACGCGTAGGGGGGATACTCAGGCATGACGTCGCGGATCTCATCGGGATGGGCCATGATGCCGATGGCGTTGTCGGCCGCACCCGCGGCCACATACTCGCTCGCCGAACAACTCGTCGGGTAGACCCGCGGTGAATCGAAAAGCAGGTAGTGGTGGTTGTCGGCCTCGTCGTTGTGCTCGTAGCCGATCACGACGAGCGTGTGGCCGTAGATCCCCTCTCCCCCGCGTTCACGGTTCGAGAGGGTCATGTGGTCGGCGAACATCATGAAGTCGAGGCCGGAGCGCTGCCCGATCTTGATGACCTCCTCCAGCGGCAGGGTGCCATCGGATTCGGTTGTGTGTATATGCACGGCGCCCGAATACTGGTACCAGTCGCCGATTTTCTTAACCACGGATCTCCCTTTCGGTGCGCGGAACCTTGCGGAATATCACCAGTCCAATCACCATCATGAGCACCAGGGACAGTACTCCTACCTTGTACGGCAGTTTGGCCTGTGCGGATGGATCCAATCCGAGCAATTCGGACACTGCCCGGCCGATCGGCCTATCGGCGTTGAAGAGGTACACCGCGGCGGTCCAGACGAGCGGTCCGATAACCGCCGCCGCCCGACCCGAGAGGCTGAACAACCCAAAGAACCGACCCAACTCGTCCCGGGGAACCAACTCGGCAAGGAGCGGCCGGGATACAGTCCACAGTCCGCCCAGCACGATGCCGACCACGGATCCGAGCACCCAGATCACGGGCATCGCGTCGGTCGAGACGAAGATAAGGAGAGCGACGATCCAACCCCAGACGATGGCGGCCATAAGGGTTTTCAGCGATACGTGTTCCGCAATCCGTCCGATGACGAACGAACCGATTACGGCGGTAATGGTCGAGATGATGAGGAACAGGGTGATCTGGCTGTCCTCCAACCCGAGGACGATAGAGCAGTAGAGACCGATGTTGATAATGACGGTGGTGACGGCATCCTCGAAGAAGTAGTCGGCGATGAGGTAGCGAAGGACGCCCGGGTACTTCTTCGTCTGGCGCACGCCGTCCCAGACCTCACCGTACGCCTTGACCAAGCCGGCGCCGCCCGATTTGATGGCCGGACGTTCCCGGACCCAGAAAAACAGGGGCAGGGAGAACACGAGGAAAAGCAGGGCAGTCGGGATAAACGCGCCGGTCTTGCCTGAGGCGTCGATGAGCGGAATGGTGAGGCCGAACAAATCGCCGGTTACAAAGGGAAGAACGAGAATCATTCCGAGGACCGAGCCGACATAACCCAGCCCAACGCCGAAGCCGGATACAAAGCGGGCGCGGGCGCCCTCGGCGACAGAGTACAGCAGCGCGTTGTAGAAAGGCTGAGCGGCCTCGTAGCTGAAGTTGGCCAGCATGAAGAGGGCGACGAGGAGCAGCACCGCACCGGCCGGCACCAGCGCCATTCCCCCGACGGCCAGACAGCAGGTCAGGGTAAACAGAAAGACGAAGAGCTTCTTCTTGGCGGCGTGGTCGGACATCGCGCCGAGCGCCGGCAGCAGCACCGCGGCGAAAACCATGGAAATCGAGAAGGGGACATCGAACCAGCGGTCATCCTTGCCGAGGTCCTCGACGATGTACCGCTTCAGGTAGAGCGAGACGATATTCATCGAGTAGATGGTGTTGGCGAGGTCGTAGAGGGACCAACCCACCACATCTTTGCGCCAGACTGGAGATGGCACAAGCGTCCTTACATGTTGAGGTCGTCTCGGATCGTCATCATCCCGGCGTGGACGATCAGGAGGAAGTCCTCCAGTTCGAGGCCGAGGTTGCTGCAAGCGGCCATGTTTTCGCGGGAGGCGCCGGCGGCAAAGCGCTTCTCCTTGAAGCGGCGCAGCATGAACTCGGCGTCGATGACATCAAGGCGTTTCGCGGGATGCATGAGCACGCAGGCGACAATGAAGCCGGTGGCGGGGTCGGTCGCATACAGCGCCCAATCGAGCTTGCTCTTACAAGGGACATGGCCTGGATGGGCATGGATGGCGTAAAGCATCTCCCCCGGGAGCCGGTATGGGCGTAGCCATTCTTCGGTGACATACGTGTGGGCGGCCGTGTCATTCATCGTCTCGTTGTAGTCGAGGTCGTGCAGAAGCCCGGTCAGCCCCCAGAAGTCGACATCCTCGCCGAAACGGCCCGCCAGCTGCCGCATCCCCGCCTCAACCGAAAGGATGTGTTTGAGCAGGTTGTTGCGGCCGATCTTCTCGACTACGAGGTCATATGCCGCAGCCCGCGAGATACTCATTGCATCCATGTGGGCAAATTAAGGGCAGGCCGGCACAATAGTCAAGGAGGACTCGCCGAGGTGCATGGGCGGGGCTAGTTCAGGAATTTCCACTCGAAGCCAAAGTAGAAGAAGCGGCCGGGGGTCGTGAAGTACTCTCGCCGGCTGTATTCGACTGACAGGGCGTTTTGAAAGACAAAGTGCATGCGGAAATCATCGCCCATCCCGAAAGACAGCTTGCCGTTGGGGGCGAACTCCTGTCCAAGGCCCTGCGCCCGGTATCCATCGTACTCGCCGGTGTAAACAAGCTCGCCGTAGGCAAAGAGATCAAGCCCGCGCTGGGGCCAGTAGACGTGCAGTTCAAGGCCGGTGAACACCTGGTACTCGGGGGTATACGCCGACGACTCGAATTCGGCAAATTCGATCCAGTGGTAAGAGGCGCCGCCTCGGAAGGCCAGGAAGTGACCAAGCCCGATACTGGGCATAGCCGCAACCGTGGCAAAATCGAGATCGGTATTGATCGGACTGAAACGCAGCGTTGAGCCATTCTGTACGGGTTGCCACTCTACAGCATCGATGATCCGCCCGCCTGTCGCCGAAATGTTCAGGTTGTTGCGCACCGAGCCAAGCTCCACCGTGATCGAACCGATAAGCTCCGCCTCGGCATCCAGATCAGGGTTGCCGCTCTCGGCATATCCTTCCGAGGAAGGATAAAGCGGAGCTGATTCTTCCGGGAGGTGCAGTTCGGTCATTCCAGGGGCGCGCCCGGTGTAGCCGAGAGAGAGCAAGAACAACCCTCCCCTGCCTTCGCGGAAGAGCGTGAGCGACCCGGCGGGCAAGAACTCGAAATCGTCCGCATACTCCCCGCCCAGGCTGAGAGCCCACCGCCAGCCCGTCGACAGGTCGGCCAGACGCAGCCGGCCGCGACCGCAGATGCGGTCGAAGTTCCCCGGGCCCGTGTCATACTCAAGGTACTCGCCCTCGGCATCGAGCGAAAGAGCCTTCCCCCCCGCCATCCAGTTTCGGGAAGCAAACGCGCCGTGGCTTGTCCAGTTCAGGCGGTTGGACAGCCCCCCTCCTGAGCTGGTGTTGTAGCTCCCGTGGCGGCCGTGGCGGTAGCCTGCCTCGAAGCGGCGAGAGCCATCGGAGGCGTCGTTGACGAACGACACCTGGGCCTGCCGGTTGAACTGGTCGCGATTTATGTTGCCACCGCCCAGGTCGGGGCGGATGGCCAGCGGCCCGGAGAGATCAAAGAGGTAGCCCCAGGTGCGCAGTCCGCTCGAAGCGCTGAGCGGGAAGAAAAAGTCACCGTAGTAGATATACTGGTCGGACCGGCGGCCAAAATTCTCGCCATCGGCGTTGCGGTACTCGATGGCGGCGTCGATCGACCGTCCGTCGGTGAACCGCTTGACCATCCGCCCGCGGACGAAGTAGTACTCGAACCCACCCTGGTCGGCCAGGAGTGAAGTGTGGAAATCCTTGTCATCGGGACGGAGCGGTCGGGTCACGAGCGATGCGACGCTGCTCTCGCCGCCGAAGAGCTGCCCCACCGGCCCCGGCAGGAGGAATATGTCCTGATCCAGCGCGGTTGGAATCGCATTCATCTCCGTGAGCCCTTCCGGTTCCGGGACGTTTCCATACGGCTGGAGCTCGTAGCCGTACGTGATGAAGTTGAGACGGTCACCGGTCAGCCCAAAGGGCCGCACGGTGGAGCGCATCGGGGTCGACTGCTCTGTGAGCGCGAGGTGCGAGGGGTTGAATCGGAAGTAATCAGAAGCATCATGATACCACGAGCGGTCGACATCCGGCCGGATATTCTGGCGGGGGCTCGTGAAGTAGGTTATCAGCGTGTCATAGAAGGAGAACCCCGGAACCCGCTCTTTCGCCTCCTGCTCCTCCTGATACTGCTGGCGGCGTTTTTCAAATTCGAGCCGCGCCCGTTCTGCCGGCGAAAGGGAGTCGCCGGGTAAGGGTGCGAGCGTATTGACGGCAGCGGTATCGGCAACCTGGGAGGTATCGGTCGGAGCAGTCCGGGTCGTGTCGACCGAGAGATCCTGCGCCCGGGCCATAGCGGCGGACAGCAGGAGCAGCAGAAGAATGAGACGTCCTGTCACTGTAAAGCCCATCCTCGGTCATATAAATACCGTGTGGCGGGGAAAAGCAACGGGAAAATGACCATGTTGGCGGCGAGCGAAATGGCGGCCCAGATTAAGCCGCCGATGAAACGCGGCCAGAAGGGCTGAAACACCAGAGCATCGACGAAATTCACGGGAAGGTAAAACAGCACCGTACACAGCGCGGCCGAGAGAACCAGCCCGACCGTGAGACGGGCCGAGGGAGCGTGCGCCCCGAGCATGCTGCGGAACAGTGCTCCGACGAGAGCTGAGAGTGCGGCGCCGACAACCTGTGCAACCATAATCGGGGCAGCTGCCGGGCCGAACGGGTTGAAGAGCGTCCAGAGTCCCATGCCGATCGCGCCCACCGACGCTCCCGGCCCGGCTCCCCAGAGAAATCCGGCCGAAAAGACAATGAAGAAAACCAAGTTCACATTCGGCAGGTACGATGTCCCCCAGGAGAGGACATAGACCAAAGCCGCCGAGAGCGCAATGCGGGCGATCAACGATGACCGGCGGATCATCGGATTATGGCGACCTTTACGTGGTCCTCAGCCAGCAGCTGCTTCTTCTCATCTGACTCGTACAGCCGGCCGTAGGCGATATAGGCACCCGAGGCGACCTCTGTCCCGCCGTCGTTGCGCATGTCCCAGGCGACCTCATACAGGCCGCGAATCGGATTGGGTTCCGGCTGATCTACGGTCCGAACCAGTTCCCCCGCGACCGTGAAGATGTCGACCACGAGGTACGGAGTCTCTATGAGCGGCAATCCCTGAGCATCGGTCGCCACTTGCATACGGAATCGCAACGGCTCGACGCCCATGCGGGAAACGACAGCAGGATTCGGGTATGGCGCCAGCACGGCGCTCGGCTTGTTGGCGTACTCATCAGTCTCGATGTCGGCTTCCGCGAAGTAGCCGACATCCATGGGGATGGAGTACGGGTAGGAGCGGTAGTAGTCAGTGGAGTTGGAGGCGGTAGCCGGCGACAGGGCTATGGTGACATTGAGATAATCGGCCGGATTCGGTACCGCCAGCCGCACCGTCACCGCATCGGGGATCATGAGAGAGTCGACAATGACTGAGTCAGGGTCATCCTGTAACCGGTAGATGAAGCTCACTCCCCAGGGTTGCGGCAATACAGGGACGTTCGTGTTCGTGCCGAGCGCAAAGGTCAGGTCAAAGAGGCTGTCGATATACATCCAGTCGTAGCCGCCGGAGCCGTCAGTCCGGATGGAGTCAACGCAGCGACTGTCAGCCAGCGAATCACAGACGTAGTAAAAGGTGCGCTCTCTGTAGGTGGTGTCTGTGCCGTCGATGACCGCTTCGCAGTCGGTTATCGGATAACTACCGGGGGTTCCGGTGACGACCCGGCGAGGCTTGGCGCACACGGAATCCTCCCAACCACCCCAGCAGACCCAGTAGGTCGTATCGTTCGTCCCGCAGCCGACGCGGAAGAAATCGTACTCCGAAGGGGACTGGGGATCGATCACTTCGATCGAATCGAGGCAAGTCGAATCGAGGACACTATTACAGAACCAGTAAGTGGTATCGGTCTCGATCAGGAGCAGGTCGTTGAAACTGACGAACGTGGCCCCGTTATGGAGCGGGTTGAAGCGGTTCTGGGCGGGCTGTACCACCGGATACTGGTTCCAGGAGGCGATCATAGTGTCGGGGAAAGCCGGGAATGAATCCCGCTCGGGAAATCCAACGCCCGCCGGCGCCAGATCCGCTCGCGGTCCGGTGAACCAGTTCCACAAGGTGAAGTGCCGGAAAGCCACCGCCCAGTCTTCTTCCCCGATAGAAGCGGAGTCAATGGCGGCATTCGCGACTGAAAGAAACTGGGGGCCCGGACCGGCTGTCCGGCAGCGCTGCCAGATGGACTTGATAATGTTCGGCCCGTACTCCTCGGCCAAGAAAATCGGAAAGACAACGCTGGCGTAGGGGCGAAGGTCGGTATAGGTGTTGAACTGCTGCAGGGACAGCCGTGGGTCGTTGTAGAAGTAGGGCAGGTAGTTATAGTAGTCGTTGAGATTGTCATACATCTGCTCTTCCATCCACGTGGCCGACATCTCCATCCAATAGCGGGCCGAGATTGCCCCCGCGCCCGAGCCGTAGGTCTCGGACTCCGTGAAATCGATGCCGAACTGCACAGCGTGGAAGTACTCGTGCGCGGCGGTCACGCGGATCGCATCGAGCGGCCGGTCGACGTATTGGGGAAGATCGTCGTAGTTGCGATCGAGCTCCATGAAGGAGGTCGCCCGCATGGAGTTGGGGCCATCGATAAAGATGGAGTCGAGGTATGACAGCCCATAGACGCCCGCCCCGAGGTCGAGCAGATAGACATCGTACAGGGAGTCGCCGGCGGCCGGATAGAGGTTGTCGGCGGGAGGCTTGGGGTAGCCGAGCTGCTGTACTATTGCGGTGTGGACGCTGTCAAAGATGATCGCCACCGTATCGACGTAGTCCGGGACCAGGTTGTCGTCGTTGTCAATCGCGCTCACCGCATCGTCTCCGACGACGGTGTAGTGCACTTTGAAGAGACCAAGGGGGCTGGTAGCAACCTGTTCTCCGGCCAGCACCGGCCGGTTGCTGATCTGAGCCCCAAGGCCCGCAAGGAGATCCTTGTCAAACAGATGGCGGTTCATCACGAAGTCAGCCACAGCCGACATGCCACACTTGATAACGGGGTGGCCGTGCTCGTCCATTACACCGGAAGCGAGCTCATCGGTCAGGCGATCGCTCTGGCCTGTCACATACAGGTAGTTGTCGAGGATCTCCCTCTGACGTTCGCGGGAAAGGGACTCGGCCTGCGCAGCAGCCGCCCCCAGGATCAAGAAGAGGCACAACCCGATGATCTGTTTCACTGTCTGTCCTTTCGCGTCTGCGCCCGCTGCTTCAACCGGAGCAGGCAGTCTTCAGGCACGTGCTGAGATCCGATGGCGCCGTGACGGCCCTCCCGGCCGTGGAAGTCCGACCCGCCCGAACAAACGAGGCGGAACCGTTCGGCCAGGTGCCGGAACTGCTCGACATGGCGCTGCTGGTGAGCCGAATGGTGGATTTCGATGCCATCCAGGCCCATCCCGGCCAGTTCTTCAATATACCGGAATGTCTCGTCAATCTGTGGATGAGCCAGAACCACCACGCCGCCGGCTTTGTGGACCGCTTCGATAGCTTCGCGCGGCGTGAAATTGCGCTTGAGAACATACGCCGGCTTGCCGTTGCCGATGTACTTCTCAAAAGCCGTCAGGTAGGCCGGAACCTGCCTCTGTTCGAACATTACTTCGGCAATGTGGGGTCGGCCGACGGCCGCTTTCCCCGCCTTCCGGATTACCTGACCAAGGTCGATGGAGATTCCCAGGTCGTTCAGCTTTTCTACTATGAGCGCGGCCCGTTGGTTTCGTCGGGCCTGAAATTCGGCCAGGGCGCTGTTGAGGTACGGATCTTCCGGATCAAACAGGTAGGCCAGGAGGTGAAGATCCAGGCCGTCATGCGCGGCCGACAGTTCCAACCCGGGAATCAACTCGGGGTCATCCTTCTGCAGCAGACTTCGTGCTTCGCGGTAGCCCGCCAGGGTGTCGTGGTCGGTTATCGAAAAGGCGACGATGTCCGCCTTGCGGACGAAGGCCAGCACCTCCGACGGCAGGTACAGGCCGTCGGAGCAATCAGTATGCATGTGGAGGTCGACATACCGGGGGTTCATTAAAGCTTCGCCTCAACCATGGCCCGGATATCATCGGCTATCTGCCGTCCGTCTTTCGTAATCGCCGCCACTTCTTCCCTCATCCGGGAGGCGAACGCGGTATCTTTGAGACCGGTCAGGTTGATACGCACGTTGTATCCGGCCCCTTCGATCGCCGACATACCCATCAACCCCG
>JBGSIV010000219.1:0-6441 GCA_041742355.1 Candidatus Zixiibacteriota bacterium | reverse complement strand
AGAAGCTGGCCGGTACCGCCGCGGTCTCCGAGGCGATCCTGGCCGCGGTAGGTCCGGAACTCACCGACCTTATGCAGCGCCACCCTGACCGTCAGTTCGCCACCCGCTACGAACGCGAACTGGCGATTGAGGTCGACCGCAAGAAGGCCGGTTTCAGCGCCTGGTATGAGTTCTTCCCCCGTTCCTGCGGTACGGGACCGGGCGTGCACGGCACTTTCCGCGACGCCGAAAAGCTCCTCCCGCGGATCGCCCGCATGGGTTTCGATGTGGTCTACCTGCCGCCGATACATCCTATCGGGACGACCAACCGGAAGGGGAGGAACAACGCGGTCCGGAGCGAAACCGGGGATGTTGGCAGCCCCTGGGCGATCGGCTCGGCTGACGGCGGCCACAAGGCGGTTCATCCCGATCTGGGTACGCTGGAGGACTTCCGCCATTTTGTCGAGGCCGCGCGGCAGCACGGGCTGGAGGTTGCGCTCGACATAGCGTTCCAGTGCTCCCCCGATCACCCGTATGTCAAGGACCATCCGGAGTGGTTCAACTGGCGTCCCGATGGTTCGATTCAGTTTGCCGAAAACCCGCCGAAGCGGTACGAAGACATTGTCCCGTTCAATTTCGAGACTGACGCCTGGGAGGAGCTCTGGGAGGAATTGAAGTCGGTCTTTCTCTTCTGGGCCGAACAGGGGGTCCAGATCTTCCGGGTCGACAACCCCCACACCAAACCGTTTCGGTTCTGGGAGTGGATCCTCGGCGAGGTCAGGCGCGCGCATCCCGACGCCATCTTTCTCTCCGAGGCCTTCACTCGCCCGCAACTCATGTCGCGCCTCGCCAAGATCGGCTTCACCCAGTCGTACACCTACTTCACCTGGCGCAACAGCAAGCGGGAACTGGCCGACTATATGCGGGATCTCACGCAAACCCCGCTGCGCGACTACCTCCGGCCGAACTTCTGGCCCAACACGCCCGATATACTTCCCGAGTATCTTCAGTACGGCGGCCGGCCCGCATTTTTGATCCGTCTGGTCCTTGCGGCCACCCTCTCATCCAACTACGGCATTTACGGCCCAGCTTTCGAGCTGTGTGTCGCCGACGCTCTCGACGGCCGTGAGGAGTACCGCCACTCGGAAAAGTACGAGCTCAAATCCTGGGATCTCGATCGCCCGGGTAACCTGGGGGCTTTGATCACGGAGGTCAACCGCATCCGCCGGGAGAACGAGGCGCTCCAGCAGACCAATGATCTTGAATTTTTCGAAGTCGACAACGACCATTTGCTCTTCTACGGCAAGGCTACCGAGGATCTGGCCAACATCATTCTGGTTCTCGTCAACCTCGATCCGTTCCACAAACAGGCGGGGTGGGTGAGGATCCCTCTGGAGCGGCTGGGCATTCCCGTCGAGCAGCCGTTTCTCGTGCACGATCTGGTCGGCGATGATCGCTTTATCTGGCAGGGGGAGTTCAACTACGTCGAACTCGATCCGCGCGTTATCCCCTTCCACATCTTCCGCATCAACCGCCGCCTGCGCCGTGAGAGTGACTTCGACTACTATATGTGAAGAAGGGAATCCGAACTTACTATGCCCCGCCGACATAAGAGCTCCAGTCTGCTCGAGAGCGACCCGCAGTGGTACCGCGACGCCGTGATCTATGAACTGCACATCAAGGCTTTTCAGGACAGCAACGACGACGGTATCGGGGATATCCGGGGCGTCATCAGTCGTCTCGACTACCTCCAGCACCTGGGGGTGACGGCCCTGTGGTTCCTGCCGTTCTACCGGTCGCCGCAGCGCGACGGCGGCTACGATATCGCCAAGTACACGGAAATCGACCCGATTTACGGTACGCTGGCCGATTTTCGCGAACTGCTTGACGAAGCCCATAACCGCGGCCTGCGGGTAATCACCGAGCTGGTGTTGAACCACACGTCCGATCAGCACCCGTGGTTTCAGAAATCCCGTGCCGCCAAACCCGGCAGCAAGTGGCGCGGTTTCTATGTCTGGAGCGACACGCCCGAGAGGTACGCTGATGCCCGGATCATCTTCAAGGATTTCGAGTCATCCAACTGGTCCTGGGATCCGGTGGCCAAGGCGTACTACTGGCATCGTTTCTACTCGCACCAGCCCGATATCAACTTCGACAGCCCGCATGTCCACAAGGCCATGCTCGATGTGATCGATTTCTGGTTCGACATGGGGGTAGACGGCGTTCGGCTCGACGCCGTGCCGTACCTGTATGAACGCGAGGATACCAACTGCGAAAATCTCCCCGAGACCCACGCGTTTCTCAAGAAACTCCGCGCGCATGTGGATCGGAAGTACCAGGATCGCATGCTGCTGGCGGAGGCGAACCAGTGGCCCGAGGATGCCGTGGCGTATTTCGGGGAGGGGGACGAGTGCCACATGGCTTTCAACTTCCCGGTGATGCCCCGCATGTTCATGGCGGTGCAGATGGAGGATCGCTACCCGCTTATCGAGATGTTTGATCCACCCCTCAGTATACCCGAGACCTGTCAGTGGGCGCTCTTCCTGCGCAACCACGACGAACTCACGCTGGAGATGGTCACGGAAGAGGAGCGCGATTACATGTACCGGATGTACGCGGACGATCCCCGCGCGAAGATCAACCTCGGCATCCGTCGGCGCCTGGCTCCTCTGCTCGGCAACAACCGCCGCCGTATCGAGCTGATGAACACGCTGCTGTTTTCGCTGCCCGGCACCCCGGTGCTGTACTACGGCGATGAAATCGGCATGGGCGACAACTACTATCTCGGCGACCGCGACGGTGTGCGGACGCCGATGCAATGGAGCGCCGACCGGAACGCCGGATTCTCACGGGCCAATCCCCAGCGTCTCTACCTGCCCGTGATTATCGATCCGGAGTACCACTACGAGGCGGTTAACGTCGAATCGCAGGACCGCAACCTCTCGACGCTGCTGTGGTGGGTGCGGCGCATGATCGCCATGCGCAAGAAGTACAGAGCCTTCGGCCGCGGTTCTTTGGAGTTCCTCGCGCCGTCGAACTCCCGGGTGCTCGCGTTCCTGCGGCGGTACGAGGATGAGGTCATTCTCGTGGTGGTCAATCTCTCCCGGTTCCCCCAGTGCGCCGAGCTTGACCTCTCCGAATTCGTGGGGTATGTCCCCAGCGAGTTGTTCAGCGGGAATACCTTTGCCCACGTGCGGCCCGGCATTCCCTATCAGGTTACGCTCGGACCGCACGACTACTACTGGTTCTCCCTGCAGCCGGTTGAGAATGTCACGAGCGTGCCGGTGCATCCATTGCTCCCCTCGGTCAAAGTCGATCGGATTCCCACGAACGAACTTCCGTCCGGTTTTCGCGAGCGGCTGGAGCAGCGGCTCCTCCTGCCGTATCTCCAGCGCAGCCGCTGGTTCGGCGGCAAGAACCGTCGCGTCGGGTCCATCACCATTGTCGAGGATTTCGCCCTGTTCCGGGATGGGCAGTCGTTCAATTTCCTTCTCGCCACTGTCGAGTATGTCGAGGGACTCCCCGACACCTACCAGCTTCCCATCGGTTTCGCGGTGGGAGAGCGAGCCGCGCAGGTGCGCGAGTCGTCGCCGAACGCGGTGATCGCCGAGATGCAGGTCGGGGAGGAGAGCGGCGTGATTTTCGATGCTGTGGTAAGCGACGAGTTCCGGCAACTGCTGTTTGACATGGTTGCCCGCCGGCGCAAGATTGTCGGCCGTCACGGTGAGATTTCCTCGAGCCGCTCGCCCCAGTTCCGCCGGGAAGTGAGCGCGAACCCCCCGGTTCTGCCGAGCCGGCTGCTCGGGGGCGAGCAGAGCAATACTTCGATTCTCTACAATGACTCGTTCCTGCTCAAGCTGTATCGGAAGGTAGAGGATGGCGCCAACCCGGATGTCGAGATGGGTCGCTTGCTGACCGAACGTATCCGTTTCCCCCATGTCCCCGCTTTCAAGGGGAGTCTTGCGTTCGAGCGACCCAAGCGCGAACCGCAGGAACTGGCCCTGATGCAGGCGTTCGTGCCGAATCAGGGGGATGCCTGGGGGCACTTCCTCGGCCATATTGAGCGTTACCTCGACTACGCTTTGTCCCGGCGCGACGAACAGCCGCAGCTTCCCGAGAACTGCGCGATTCGGGTCGATCCCGACGGCTGGCAGTACTGCGACGCGTTGCGCCCCGTGATGGGGGATTTCCAGACCGAGATCATCCGGCTGCTGGGCCGGCGCACCGCCGAACTTCACCTGGCTTTGGCCTCTGTGCCCAACTACCCCGATTTTGCCCCCGAGGGCTTCTCGCTCCTTTACCAGCGGTCGGTTTTTCAGTCCATGCGCAACCTGGTCAAATCCGTCCTCCGCAGCCTTCAGGAAGCGCTGCCGAAGCTCCCCGATGGGTCCCGAGCAGAAGCCGAACGGATCCTGGCCCATCAGAACGCCATTCTCGCCAATATGCGCCGGATCACCGAAAAGAGGCTCTCGGCCCTAAAGATGCGTATCCATGGGGATTACCACCTCGGACAGTTGTTGTTCACTGGGAAGGATTTCGTTATTTTAGACTTTGAAGGGGAGCCGGCCCGACCTCTGTGGGAACGACGGCTCAAGCGATCCCCGTTGCGGGATGTTGCCGGCATGATCCGATCGTTCGACTATGCCATCAACACCGGCCTGCGCCGACACCCGTCCATCCGGCCCGAGGATCTGCCGGCACTCAGACCGTGGGCCAAGGCATGGTACTACTACACCGCCACGCACTTTGTGGCCGAGTACCTTGCGGTCGCCGGACAGGCCCCCTTCCTGCCGAGAAAGGCCGAGGAAGCGACGCTCCTGCTCGAGGTCTTTCTCCTGGCCAAAGCGGTGTACGAGCTGGGCTATGAATTGAACAATCGACCCGACTGGGCCGACATTCCGCTGGAAGGCATAGGCCATATCCTCGGTCTGGCGGACGGTTGGTAAAGGAGATGCGAAACCGTGCCTGAACACAAAACCGATAGTCGCGCCCACCAAAATATAGAGTCAAACGACATGGAAGCGAACGTAGTCCACGGCCCGACGCTCTTGACCGAGCACGACGTCTACCTCTTCAAAGAGGGCAGTCACTACCAGTTGTACAACAAGCTTGGCTCCCACCTCATGGAGGTCAACGGCGTCAAGGGTTCCTACTTTGCCGTTTGGGCGCCCAACGCCGAGGCGGTATCCGTCATGGGCGATTTCAACGGCTGGAATCGCCAGTCCCACCTGCTTGCGGTCCGGTGGGACGGCTCCGGAATCTGGGAGGGGTTTATCCCCAACCTCGGCCAGGGGACCATCTACAAGTACTACATCCGCTCCCGCTGGAACGGCTTCGCCGTCGACAAGGGAGATCCTTTCGCCTTCCACTGGGAATTGGCTCCGAAGACCGCTTCGTCGGTGTGGGGGCTCGACTATGAGTGGCAGGATCGGGACTGGATGGCGGACCGGCACCGCAACAACGCTCTCGATGCTCCGCTGGCGGTCTATGAGGTTCACCTCGGTTCCTGGCGCCGGGTGCCGGAAGACGAGGGGCGGTTCATGACCTACCGTGAGATCGCCCCGCAGCTGGCCGAGTATGTCAAGACGATGGGTTTCACGCATGTCGAGCTCATGCCGGTCACGGAGCATCCGTTCTACGGCTCCTGGGGCTACCAGGCGGTCGGTTATTTCGCGCCGACCAGCCGCTATGGCTCGCCGCAGGACTTCATGTACCTGGTCGACGTCCTCCACCAGAACGGTATCGGCGTCATTCTCGATGTCGTGCCCTCGCACTTCCCGTCCGACCAGCACGGGTTGGTGTATTTCGACGGAACCCACCTGTTCGAGCATCAGGATCCGCGCAAAGGGTTCCACCCTGACTGGAAGAGCTACATTTTCAACTACGGCCGCGCGGAGGTGCGCAATTTCCTCATTTCGAGCGCGCTTTTCTGGCTGGACAAGTACCATGTTGACGGCCTGCGTGTCGACGGCGTGGCCTCGATGCTCTACCTCGACTACTCCCGCAACGAAGGGGAGTGGATTCCCAACGAGTACGGCGGCCGGGAGAATCTCGAGGCGATCAGCTTTCTGAAGCGGATGAATGAGATTGTGTACGAGAAATTCCCCGACACCCAGACGATCGCCGAAGAGTCCACCGCGTGGCCGATGGTCACCCGTCCGACCTACCTCGGCGGTCTGGGTTTCGGTCTCAAGTGGAACATGGGCTGGATGCACGACACGCTGCTCTACTTCTCCAAGGAGGGCATTCACCGCAAGTACCACCACGACACGCTCACAGTCAGTCTCCTGTACGCGTTTCACGAGAATTTCGAGCTTCCGCTGTCGCACGACGAGGTTGTTCACGGCAAGGGTTCGCTGCTGGGGAAGATGTCGGGCGATATCTGGCAGAAAGTCGCCACCCTTCGGCTGCGCTTCGGTTACATGTGGACCCACGCCGGCAAGAAGATGCTCTGCAGGGGCG
>JBGSIV010000218.1:0-19113 GCA_041742355.1 Candidatus Zixiibacteriota bacterium | reverse complement strand
CGGCCGCGCCGAACTGCTCGTAGAGCACGTTCTGTACTTCGTGACACTTCATGCGTGCCACCCCTTTTCTCTCGCGAAGAGGCGCAGTTTCGCCACCGCTTCGCGGTAATTCGTCTTCACGGTCCCGAGCGCTTTGCCCGTGGCCGCCGCGATCTCGCCGAAGTTCATCTGCTTGTAGAACCGCAGCTCGAATACCAGCCGCTGCTGCGGGGGCAGTTGCGCCATGAAGCCCAGCACATCTTCCCGCAACCGGGCCCGTTCGAGGATCTGGTCCGGCGACGACTGACCCGCCGGGCCGGCCAATTCCAGGTCGTCTCCATCCAGGGACACGGTCCGGCTGACTGTTCCCCGGCTCAGGTGATTGAGCGCCTTGTTCGACGCTATCCGGTACAGCCAGTTTTCGAACCGCGCTTCCCCCCGGAAGCCGTCGAGGTGCTCCCAGGCCGAGACGAAGGTTTCCTGCGCCAGGTCGAAGGCGGTATCGCGGTCGCCGGTCATTCTGTATGTCAGGGTTACTATATCGTTCATAGTCAGTCTTACCAGTTGAGAGAATGCCCCCCGATCACCGGCTTGCGCCTGCCTGACCAGGTGGTCTATCCTCTCGCTGTCACCTCGTACCATCGTTTCCGTTTCCGTCCATAAGACCGTTGGCCGAAAGAAAAGATTAATCCTCCCGCTTCCCGCCATAAAAAAAGCCGGACGGCTGTCCGGCTTTCAAACTGTTTGCGCCAAAGGGGTTAATCCTTGCGGCTGCGTTCCAGGACCTTCTGGTAGTGGTTGAAATTCTCCAGCACCTTGCCGGTTCCCCGGGCGACGCAGGTCAGGGGATCCTCGGCCACGTTCACCGGGAGGTTCGTCTCCTGGCGGAGCCGTTTGTCCAGCCCCCGGAGCAGCGCTCCGCCGCCGGTGAGGATGATCCCGCGCTCGAGAATGTCCGACGCCAGTTCCGGCGGCGTCCGTTCCAGCGCCTGCCGAACCGCTTCGATGATAATGTCGATCGTTTCGGAGATAGCTTCCCGCACCTGCACCGACGACAGGTTCAGGTTTTTCGGCACGCCAGCCACCAGGTCGCGGCCCTTCACCTCCATGGACATTTCTTTTTCCATGGGGAAGGCCGACCCAATCTTGATCTTGATGTCCTCGGCGGTCAACTCGCCGATCGCCAGGTTGTAGTTTTTCTTGAGGTACTGAATAATCGCGTCGTTCATTTCATCCCCGGCGACGCGGATCGAGGTATCGTTGACGATGCCGTTCAGGGCGATGACCGCAATTTCCGAAGTTCCGCCGCCGATATCGATGACCATCGAACCCGAGGGTTGCTCGACCGGCAGGCCGACGCCGATAGCAGCGGCCATCGGTTCCTGGAGGAGGTACACTTCGCGCGCGCCGGCGTTTTCAGCCGAATCGCGCACGGCGCGTTTCTCCACCTCGGTGATACCCGACGGGACGCAGATAACCACCCGCGGTTTCATCAGGTATTTGTGTTTCACCACGCGGCGGATGAAGTCGGCGATCAGTTTTTCGGAGATTTCGAAATCGGCGATCACGCCGTCCTTGAGCGGTCGGATGGCGGCGATCGTGCTGGGGGTGCGGCCGGTCATTTCCTTGGCGGCGGCGCCGATCGCGAGGACTTTTCCGGTGGCCCGCTCGATGGCGACCACCGACGGCTCGTTGAGCACAATGCCCTGATTCTTGACGTAGACCAGGGTATTTGCCGTGCCTAAATCGATGCCGATGTCATTGCTGAGAAGATCAAAAAATCCCACGGTAAATCCTTTTCCGTTCGCTCCGTTCGCATCCGTGCTGTTTACCCTAATTCAGGTTATCGAACGGTAACGCCAAGTAGTTTACACGCCAAGGCGATGCGGGGCAATAAAAAAGTGCCCATTTGGCACCTCCCCCCCGTTTTTCACCCTCCCGGCCATAAAAAAGCCGGGGCCCGTGGGGCCCCGGCTTGCTTGACTCTATGTCACTTCGCGGGAACCGGGTTCCCCTTCGGGGGCTTCACCGGGTTCGGCGGCACCTGGGCATCGACCACGGCAATCGCAGCCATGTCAACGATTTCATTGACATCGAGCGTGCGGTGCAGGACGTGCACGGGCCGTGACAGACCCATGAGGATCGGTCCGACCGCATCCAGCCCGCCCACCCGCTGCAACAGCTTGTAGGCGATATTGGCCGAGTTCAGTTCGGGGAAGATGAACACGTTGGCCGGTTCCTGCAGTTTGGAGAACGGGAAGATCTGCTTGAGCAGCTCCGGCATCACCGCCGTATCCGCCTGCATTTCCCCTTCCACCATCAGATCCGGCGCTTTCTTCTTCAGGATCTCGGTCGCCTGCGCCATCTTTTCCGACTCGGGGTAACGGGCCGACCCGAAATTGGAGAACGAGATCATGGCGATCCTCGGCTCCAAGCCGAACCGCCGCGCGACCTCGGCCGACAGCAGGGCAATCTCGGCCAGCTGCTCGGCCGACGGGTTGATGTTCACCGTGGTATCGGCGAACATGTAGACCTTGTCCTTCTGGAGCATGGCGAACAGGCCGGACACGCGGGTCACGCCGGGGGCCAGGTCGATCAGTTCGAGGGCGGGGCGGATCGTGGTCGGGTAATCCGACAGCACGCCCGACAGCACTGCGTCGCAGTCGCCCCTGGCGAGCATCATCATGCCGAAGTAGGTGCGGTCGCGCATGACCCACATGGCTTTGTCTTCCGTGATACCACGGCGAGCGCGGCGTTTCCAGTACTCCTGGGCGTACTCGGGGCGCTTGGGTGAAGTCGCCGGGTCGATGATCTCGATGCCGAGCAGATCCACTTCGTGCTGCAGCGCCACCTTCTTGATGTCTTCCGGATCGCCGAGCACGATCGGCATCGCGATGCCTTCGTCCTTCAATATCCGTGCGGCGCGCAGGATGCGGTGCGAGTGTCCTTCGGGGAACACGACTTTCTTCGGGCTGCGCTTCGCCTTTTCGCTGACGAAGGACATGACCTTGCGCCCCTGCCCGATCCGTTCGGCCAGTTGGCGCTTGTATTCGTCGATATCAATCGGATTGCGCGCCACGCCGGTGCGCATCGCCGCCTCGGCCACGGCCGACGACTCCCAGATCAGGATACGTGAATCGAACGGCTTCGGGATGAGGTACTCGCGGCCGAAAGTGAAATGGTCCACGCCGTAGGCCCGGGCCACCGACTCGGGCACATTCTGCTTGGCCAGGGTCGCCAACGCCTTCACCGCGGCCACCTTCATCTCTTCGTTGATCGCGGTCGCCTGGACATCGAGCGCCCCGCGGAAGATGAACGGGAATCCGAGGACGTTGTTCACCTGGTTCGGATAATCGGAACGGCCGGTCGCCATGATGCAGTCCTTGCGGGCCGCCATAGCGTCGGGATAGGTGATTTCCGGATCGGGATTGGCCATCGCGAAGATGATCGGATCCTTGGCCATCGTCTTGACCATTTCTTTGGTGACCAGGTCCTTCATGGACACGCCGACGAAGACGTCGCAGTCAACCAGCGCATCGGCCAGCGTGCGGGCATCCGTCTTGCGGACGAACTCGCCTTTGTACTTGTTCCACTTGTCCCCACGGCCTTCCCAGAGGACGCCTTTGGAGTCGACCATGAGCAGGTTCTCGTGCTTCACGCCGAGCGAGCAGTACAGTTTCGCGCAGGCGATACCGGCCGCGCCGGCGCCCGAGTAGACGACCTTGATTTTGTCGATGTCCTTCTTGACGATTTCCAACGCGTTCAGGAGGGCCGCCGCCGAAATGATGGCGGTGCCGTGCTGGTCGTCGTGGAAGACCGGGATGTTCATCGTGGCCTTGAGAGTCTCTTCGATGTAGAAGCACTCCGGCCCCTTGATGTCCTCGAGGTTGATTCCGCCGAACGTCGGCTCGAGCAGCTGGACGCACTTGATGACTTCGTCGGGATCTTCCGTGTTCAGCTCGATATCAAAGACGTCGACGTCGGCAAAGCGTTTGAACAGAACTCCCTTGCCTTCCATTACCGGTTTGCCGGCGGCCGCGCCGATGTTGCCGAGGCCGAGTACGGCCGTACCGTTGGACACGACTGCGACCAGGTTTCCCTTGGCGGTGTATTTATAGACATCCTCGGGATGGTCATGGATCTCAAGGCATGGCTGTGCGACACCGGGGGTGTAAGCCAGCGAGAGGTCAAGCTGCGTGCGGCACGGCTTGGTCGGGGTTACCTCGATCTTGCCTCGACGGCCACGGCTGTGGTAGTCAAGGGCTTCCTGCTTAGTAATCATGATAAAAGCTCTCCTGTTTATCCCACAGGGGCACCCGCCCCTAGTTATAATTTTCACATGCGCTTATTATGCGCCACGGCTTTCGGCAAGTCAAGGGGATTTGGCAAAGAAGGCGGGGGGAAGAAATCCATTCCGGGGTTGTATTCACAGCAGATGGTTGAAAGCGCGAGGAAAGGAGTAAAACCATGTGCCTCAGCATCATTATCTGGCTATTCGGGCTGGCGGGCGTGCTCGTTTTCTTCGCTTTGCTGTTCGATCGGCCCCTGGCGCCCGCACGCAGACACAGAAACGAGCACTCAAGGCTGGGTTTCTTCAGTTTTCCCTGAAATCCTCACCGGATTCCTCAGACCGAGAACGATTCCGGCTGTTCTCCCGCTGACTCGTTCGTCTTGCTCCCGCAGCAGTTCTTGCACGCCTGGATTTCGTCGGTCATTCCCTTGACATCGAGGTGCGCCACCACCTCCACTCCGTCCGGGCCGTGCATCACCGATTCGACCGTGCAGTAGTCGTCGACTCCTCCAGCCAGTTCTCCCGTCATCACGCGCAGCGCTGTGCGCACGGCGAGGAAGTGCTTGACCGAGAGGTACTCGGTCAGGTCGCTCTTCGCGCGCAGCTTGAGCAGGAAGTCCTCGTTGCTGGTGGCCATCACCTGCGCGGCCGTGCGTTTGAACAGCCAGGGCCCGATCAGCTTGTCCTCGCCGACCGTGCCGCCGCAGGTCTTTTTGTTGAGCATGTAGTCGATCACCCGGTCGTCATGCGCGACGGTGATTGCAATGATGTCGGTAATATCTTTGCACGGCATTCTGGGCGGTCCTTGCTGAAACGTGAGAAATTGTCGATCCGGCGAAAGCCTGGATCGGGTCCTTGTCTTTGCGCCACGGCCGGGGCACCCTGTCGAACGGGTTGGCTAACTCCAATCAATCCCAGTGCACCCGGTAGATCCGCTGTCCCCGATCCGCGGCCACTCCCCCGGGGCCTTTGAACTTGATCAGCAGGCGGAGCAATCCGTAGCCGAACGCGAATCCGCCTACGTGAGCCAGGTAGGCCACGCCGCCCGATGCTCCGGCCGACGGCTGCAGGACATCCATGAACGACAGGAGCAACTGGTACACAAACCAGAACCCCAGTACGACCTTGGCCGACAGGTCGACGAACTGTATGAAGAAGAAGATTATGAGCACCGTAATGCGGGCTCGCGGGTGAAGCACCATGTAGGCTCCCATCACGCCGGCGATCGCTCCGGAGGCCCCCACGAGCGGCACCTGTGAGTCGGGTCCGAAGGCCGTGAACAGGAACACCGCGGCTAATCCGGAGGCGAGGTAGAACAGGATGAAGCGGACGTGACCGAAGTAATCCTCGACGTTGTTGCCGTAGATCCACAAGAACAGCATGTTGCCGATCAGGTGGAGCCACCCGCCGTGCATGAACATCGAGGAGAACATGGTGAACCACACCGATACCCCGATCTGCGGCGTCAGTTCCTGGCCGTGCACCAGTTCGTACGGGATGAAGCCGTACTGGTAGACGAAAATCTGGAACCCCTTCGCTCCCTGCATGAACGAATACAGGAAAATCAGCGCGTTGACGGCGATCAACGTGATCGTCACGACCGGGCGGCGGAGTGTCGGTTGATCATCGCGGATGGGGAAAAACAAGATTCACCTCGAACGCCTTACTGGCCCCGTTCCTTCTGTGTTGCCTTAACAAAGAAGTTAAGGTATTGTTCGGTCAAATTCCCGGCACGGTCGGTCACCTGGATTCCCAGGTGGTGCTTCCCCGCGGCGATGGGCTGCAGGGGGCGCGAATGCACCATGCCCGACTCGGGGTCGTACTCCGGAATTAACCACTCTCCGTCCAGTTCGACAATGATATTCCGGTCGTCCCCGATCCCCGAGAGCGTATCCTTGACCATGAAGTTGATCGCCGGCCGGTGGCTCTGGACGGTCGCTCCGTTGCTGATCGACAGCCGCGAGATAGACGGGGGCACGTAGTCGAAGACGGCCGCGAACGATCCGCCGCCGCCGATAGCCGCCGTGAGCACATCCTCGCTGTCGTCGAATTTGTTGTCCATCCAGACCCAGCGGTTCTCCTCTTCATCGAGCCAGCACAGCCCGCTGTAGCGATTCTGCTCGAAGTCCTGGGGGATATCGTACGACACCGTCAGGTTCCGCCGCAGGGGAAAGGTCTTCGGCAGGATCTGGTAGTGATCGGAGTTCAGCTGCAACTTGGACCGGATGATGACGTGATTTTTCCGCAGTTCCACGAACATGGGGCGGAAACAGGCGTCGCCGTGGAGATTGATCGTGAAGTGCTCATCGACCGGGATCTGCTGCGCAGAATCCAGCCCGACGATGTGGATGTCGACGGTATCCGACCAGAACCCCGTGTACAGCGTTTCCCGCGACAGCACCGCGTGGTACCGGTCGATCCGGCGATACTTCTCCTGCGGCTTCACGAAGCAGACATACTTTTCCATCGTGATCATCTGCGGGTATTCCACGCCGAGGAGGGTGTCGCGGAAGTAGAATTCGATTCGGCCGGCGTGCATCTGCTTTTCGAAGGAGTCGATGGTCACGAGCAGGCCCTCGTCGGTCACTTCGTGCGTCGCCTTCATTTTGGCGCCGTACTTTTGGAGACCGTTAAACAGGGTGTCGACGATTACCGCGCCCTCGGCCGTGAACAGCCGCAGTTGCAGCGGCACCAGGTAAGTCATGAAACTGATCGCCCGCGCCTTGAGCCGATTGTCCGGCAGTTTATGGATCTTTGCGTCCGGTGTCCACGACCACAGCGGTCCCCGGTTCACGTACACGACCGCCGAATCGATCGCAAAGGCCGACAAGTCGGGGGTTGGCGTGAAGTAGAAGTCCGTCGTGTCGGCGGCCACCTGCACCGTTGAGTCCAGCGTGTAGAGATTGCCCGGCGGCCCCCAGAGCACCGTGAACTGGAGTTCCGACTTGTTTCCCGCGGCATCCTCGCCGACGATTTTCACCTTATGGGTACCCGGCGTCAGCATGCCATCCGCTCCCAGGACGCCTTCGTGCGGGCCCGCCGGGCGGCACCCGGTGAAGGCGTTGCCTTCCTCGCGGAACAACCGGCGCACGTACTTCCGCTTGGCCGTCGCTTCGACCAGGTCGTACTCGAGCGCGACGGACGGGTCGGTATCGAAACTGGTGGAATCCAGACGAGATTCGTGGATGAGCCGGTCATCCACGTAGACGCCCAGCCGGTACACGGCCTGCTTCATTCCGTCCGGGCGCAGCATATCGTAGCAGTCGGCCAGCAATCCGACGGGGGTGTTGAGGTACAGCACCGTATCGAGCCGGAAGACGCCCGGCTTCTCGGTCGCCTTGGCTGTCAGGAAGAGCCGGCGCGATCCGTTGGCGAACACGGTGTGGTCGTCCACCTGTTGCAGCCCGACTCGCGTGAAGATCGGCCGCGCGACGTCCTTCAGCTTGTAGCCGTGCGACAGCGGGTTGAGGGGGGTGTCCCCGGCCCGCTTCTCAAAGTGCAGGTGCGGCGCGCCGATCCCGGTCTGTCCCGAGTAGGCGAGCAGGTCTCCCTTGCGGACCTTGATAGAATCCTCGGCGAGGAAGATGTCCTGGTAGTACCGTTTGGAGATCAGTTGCGCCTCTTTGAGGGGCTTATCGATATTCGGCGCGAAGTCCTGCAGGTGCGCGAACACGTACGTGTATCCGTCGGTCCCCTTTACGTAGAGTGCCTTGCCGTAACCCGTGTACGCCGTCCGCACCCGCGAAACGTAACCGTCCACCGGCGACAGGACAGATTTTCCGGTCACTCCCCCGGTACGGATATCTATGCCGAAGTGAAAATGCCGCGATCGGTAGTCGCCGAACCCGCTGGCGAGGTCGATGTCATAGTTGACCGGCCAGTCTGCGGCCAGGAGGTGGCCGGGGGTCAGAAGAAAGAGCGCCAGGAGTGTGATCAAACGGTGTAAGTTGGTCGATATCATTAACATGCTGCCAGTGTTCGGGTGTTGGTTCTAGTTAAACCCATTTAGGGGCAAATGGTGGCAAAATTCAATGTTTTTTGTATAATTGTTGGCCCGCCCGGTTGCAATTTCGGGTTCGCAGAGTATATTCTGAGGCTTGATTCTTCCTATCGGGCGGTGCCCGATACGATTAACCGGAATAGTAGGTATTCCAGATAACAGGTGAGGTTACGGATGTTTGATGCACTGCGCCGCATGATCGTTCCCATCATAGGCATCGTCCTGGTCTTCTTTATCGGTATGATCATCCTTGAGTGGGGCATGGATTTTTCCGGACGCCAGCAGTATGACAGCGCCAATGTCGCCGGCGTCATCAACGGCGAAGAGGTGTCCTGGCAGCGGTATAACACCATTTACAACAACATGGTCCAGACCGAGCAGCAGAAGAGCGAGGACGAAATCCCTGACGGCCGTCTGCGCGAACTCCAGGCCGAAGCGTGGAAACAGCTCGTCCAGGACGAGCTGATCCAGCAGGAGGTCCGCAAGAACAACATCGTGGTAACCGACCAGGAGATCTTCGAGTACCTCGCCTACACGCCGCCGATGGAGCTGCGGTCGCTGCCGTATTTCCAGACCAACGGCCAGTTTGACTACCAGAAGTACCAGCAGGCGATGCTGGATCCGCAGGCCTCCCCGTTCTGGGCGCAGATTGAAGCCGCGGCCCGCGGCGATCTGGCCAAATACAAGGCGCAGGAACTCGTGCTCCAGAATGTCAACGTCACGGAGAGCGAAGTTCGGGAGTGGTTCCTCGCCGGCTCCGAGAAGGTCACGGTCGGCATGATCAATGTCGATTTCGGCCGGATTCCGCGCACGCTGCTGGCCATTACGCCGGCGGATCTCGAAGCCTATTTCAACGAGCACAAAGAGAAGTATACGATCAACGAGCGCGCCGCCCTGAATGTCGTTCTTGTCGAGCGCGCCCCGCAGCCGTCGGATTGGGAAACGGCCTATAACAAGGCGAAGGCCATTTACGACTCGATCCAGGCGGGCGCCGATTTCGCCGAAATGGCCGGCATCTACACCGAAGAGCCCGCCGGGAAGACCAACGGCGGCGACCTCGGGTGGTTCGCCCGGGGACGAATGGTGGCCGAATTTGACAAGTGGACGTTCCAACTGAATCCCGGCCAGATTTCCGAACCGATTCGCACGCAGTTTGGCTGGCACATAATCAAGCTGCACGAGAAGAAGACGGAGAGCGAGACACCTCCCGGCAAGACGCAGCCGGAGATGGTGGAGAAGGTTCATGCTTCCCACATTCTGTTTACGGCCAAGCCCTCGCAGGAGACGCTCGACAACGCGTATCGCCGCCTCGAGGCGTTCCGTGCCGACGCTCTGAGCGACGGTTTCTTCAAGGCCGCCGAGGCGCACCAGTTCCCGGTCCGCAACACCGGCCTCTTCTTCCGTGGGCGCAATATCCAGTATCTCGGCAACGATCCCCAGGCCGGCCTCTTTGCGTTCAACGGTGAAATCGACGCCATTTCCGAGGTGTGGGAGAACAATTCCGCCATTTACGTTGTGCAGGTCGCCGAGAAACGCCCGAAGGGCCCGGCTACCTTTGAGGAGTCCCGCGAACGCGTCGAGCTCGACCTGCAGGCCGAACGGGCGGGGAAGATCGCGCTCGACAGCGCGACCGTTATCTATAATGAACTCAGGGCGGGCGGTGACCCGGCCGCGGTGGCAAAGCGCCATGGCCAGGAGTACAAGACCCCCGAGCCGTTTGCGCGCACGGGCTATGTCGACGGCATCCGCCGCGACCCGCTGGCCATCGGGGCTGCGTTCGGTCTGACCACACCCGGCGAGCTCTCAAAGCCGATTGCCCACGAGCAGGGTGTCGTCATTTTCAAGCTGATTTCCAAAGAGTCGCCGGACATGCTCGAGTACACGCAGAAGCAGGACTCGGTCCGCAACGCCATCCTCAACAACAAGCGCCAGGATCTCTACACCCGGTGGATGGAAAGCCAGGTGGCGAATGCCGACATCAAGAACTACGTGCAGGAGGCTTTCGAAGGTCAGCGCCAGCCGCAGTAAGTTCTCGACGCATTTTTGATTGAATACACGAAAGGCTCTCCGTTTGGAGAGCCTTTTGTTTTTTGTGCGTTCCCTTCCCGTGGTGTCAGGTGGGGACACCTGACACCACGGGAATAAGCGCGGGTGCCCTACCGCTTGCGGTGGGAGGAGACTTGGACCGATTCCGACTTCCAGCCTTACGCAGGCTTTATCTTTAGACTCACCAGCCGCACCAGGGCCGCACCGGCCCACACGCCTTCGAGGATGACAAACGGCACTATCCCGCTCACCCACGCATACCAGCACGACAACCCTGCTCCGACGATGTTCATGACGAGGTAGGCCGCGCTGTTCTCATCCATTCGCTTCGCGACGTTGAGCACGAAGGCGAGCAGCAGCAGCCCGACGCCAAGAGAGCCAACTATCACATCCATCAGACCTCCCTGGAGGTGCGATCCTCATGAATTACTCTCGACCGGTTCCGGTCACGGCAGAAGCGCATGCCAGCAGAGAAACGGCGAGTCGCTCCACCACGAGTTTTCGCCTTTTGCCGCGGCCAGAATCAACAAATCTTGCTTGCACAATCTACCGCTACTATTCTTTCCTGCAAATACATTGTGAATCTGTCTGGCAACCTTGGGGCCAAAGAGCCGGCCGCATCGATGCTCTGCCGATTCCGGGCGTGACACCTTTAGATGGAGGCATTTCTATGAAGATCCGGGCAATCATGGTTGCAGCGACACTCGCGGCGAGTGCCGGCACGCTGGCCCTCGCCGGCATTCCCTCCGACTTATCAAACCATCCGCTGCGGGGACTCGATGCAGCTTCTTCGCTGGCCTTTGTGGAAAACGCGGGGCAATGGCCCGACAGTATTCACTTTCGCGCCCAGGCCGGCCCGGTCACGCTCTGGTTCTCCTCCTGCTGCGTATACTACGAGTTCGCGGCGCCGCCTGCGCCGAGCGACGCACAGACGGGAATCTGCGGGGAAGCGTCTCCGACCCTGGTTCGAGCCCGATTCGCCGGCGCTGATCCGGAGCCGACTCCGGAGGGAGCCGCCCTGCTCTGCCGCAGCAACAACTTCTTCCTCGGTAATGACCCCTCGCGCTGGCGCTCATGCGCCGCCTCCTACGCGGCCCTCGTATACCGTGATCTCTATCCGGGGATCGACCTGACCTACTACGGCTCGGATCGATGCATCGAGTACGACTTCACAATTCGCCCCGGCGCGGACCCCTCCGCAATCCGGATAGCCTACGACGGCGTCCGGTCGCTCGCTGTCGATTCCGATGGAAACCTCGTGATCGAGACTTCGCTGGGACGCGTCACCGAGCACGCTCCGGTGGTCTACCAGATGATCGGGGCGGGGCGGATTCCGGTTCCGTGCTCGTACACAGTTGATGGACACACGTTCGGCTTCCGCCTGGGCGACTCCTATGACCGATCCGTGGCGCTGGTAATTGACCCGGTGCTCGGTTTCAGCACCTACCTCGGCGGGAGCGGGTCGGATGAAAAGGCCACCGCTGTAGCCGTCGATAGCGCAGGCAATGTCTTCGTTGCCGGGTATACGCAGTCGGCCGACTTTCCCCATGTCAATGCCTGGGACAGCACCGCCGGCGGCGCCCGGGACATGTTTGTCACCTGCATTTCGGCGGACAGGGATCTCGTTTACAGCACGTTCATCGGCGGCGGCGACCGGGATGAGGCTATCGCGATCGACCTTGATGATTCTGGCCGCGTCTGGGTCGCGGGCTACACCTACTCGTCGGATTTCCCCGTTGGCGGGTCGGTCGATATGACCTTCGGCGGCGCCACCGACGGCACCGTGTTTCGGCTGTCGGCCGATGGCGGAAACATTGACTTCTCCACCTACCTCGGCGGCTCGGGTTACGATGATGCGAGCGATATTGTAGTCGGCGACAGCGGTTCTGCCTGGATAGCAGGATCGACCTCATCGTCGGACTTCCCGGTACGGGACGGTTACGACCTCACCCACAACGGCGGCGCCGATGCTTTCGTTTGCCAGATGCAATCGGAGAGCAGCAGTCTGCTTTTCTGCACCTTCCTTGGCGGCACCGGCGAGGACTACGGCAGCGCCGTGGCGGTGAATGACTCCGGTCTCATCTACCTGGCGGGAATGGCCTGGTCGAGCAACTTCCCGCTGGAGAATCCCATTCAGCCTGTTTCGGGCGGCGACCGGGATGCCTTTCTTGCGATCCTGTCCCGATCGGGCGACAACCTGAATTTCAGCACCTACCTCGGGGGAGCCTCAATTGACCAACTACGCAGCCTGGCGATTGGCTCGGACGGTTCTATCCATGGACTCGGCCGTACGTTCAGCGCCGGGTTTCCAACGGTCCGCCCGTACGACGCCACATTGGGCGGCGGATCCGATGCGTTCCTGATCAAACTCCCCCGGAACTGCGACTCCCTCGTTTACAGCACCTTCCTCGGTGGAACCGACACGGAGGAAATCGGCCGACTGGCGGTGGACAGCGGCGGCAACGCCTATGTCTGTGGAACCACTTATTCCACCAATTTCCCGCTGGCCAACGCCTACCAGAGCTACATACACGGCTCATCCGATGCCTTTATCGCGGTCCTGGATTCACTCGGGGCCGGCCTGATCTTCGGCACCTATTTCGGAGGGTACTCCCCTGAGGAGGCGACCGACCTCGCTCTCGGGTCCCACCGCAGCATTCACGTTGTCGGCGCAACTTCGTCGACCTCAGGTTTCCCGATCCTGAATCCCACTCAGCCTGTGACGGGCGGCGGCACCGACTGCTTCATCACCAGCTTCATCGACCCCGCTCTGGATTCACCCGATGATCCACGGCCCGGCCTGCCGGCTGACTTCCAGATCAGCCAAAACTACCCTAATCCCTTCAACCCGGTGACGACAATCCTCTACAGTGTCCCGGCGCGGTGCATGGTGACGATCGAGATATTCAACGTGCTCGGCGAGCGGGTCCTCACGTTGGTTGACGAGTGGAAATCGGCGGGATCGCACGAGGTCGAATGGAGCGGCGACGATGAGTCGGGCAGGCCGGTCTCGACCGGGATGTACCTGTATCGCCTCCGCACTGATCGCGGCGAACTGACTCGAAAGATGCTCTTGATCAAATAGCAGGCGAGGACGGAGGATCGGTCGGGGGCGCGAAGGGACACGCCACCACTATCAGCGCAAAAAATACCGGGCCGCCGTAATGGCAGCCCGGTTACTATTATCAGCCGATAAGCAGCCGATCTCATAGATCCTCGTAGTTCGGGCCCTCGCCACCCTGCGGCGTCACCCACCGGATGATCCCGTAGGGATCGGCGATATCGCAGGTCTTGCAGTGGACGCAGTTCGAGGGCGTCAGCTGCAGTTTCTTCATCCCCGGCCGCGTGTCGTCGTCGACCATCTCGTACACCTGCGCGGGGCAGAAGTGCTGGCAGGGATTGCCGTACTCCACCGTGCACCGGTTGTTGCAGATGTCGTAGTCGGCGATGACCAGGTGCGGCGGCTGCTCTTCCTCGTGCATGGTGCCGGACTTGTAGACATCGGTCAGCTTGTCGAACAGGTACTCGTTGTCGAATCTGACCCGGGCCTTTTCCGGCGCATGGCCGAAGCGTTTTTCGTATTCGCTGATGGTGAGCATGTACTCGTGGTCGGGCTTCTTCTCGCGGTGATCGAACACTCCGCGCCCGCCGGTCACGGTCTGCACCGCCGCGTGGAACATTCCCGGCAGCAGTCCCTTCTTGAACCCGGCGTGGAAATTGCGCGTCCGGTACATCTCCTCTTTGGCCCAGCTCGTCTCGAACCGCTCGGCGTAGCCTTTGAGGCGGTTGGTCGAGTAATCCCCCGCCTTGACGCATTCGAACAGCGTTTCGGCAGCGAGCATCCCCGCTTTGATGGCAAGGTGGACGCCTTTGAGCCGCGCCGGATCGAGCATACCAGCGCAGTCGCCGCAGAGGAGGAGCCCCTCGTGGTACAACTTCGGCATCGAGTAGTAGCCGTTGTCGGGGATTGCTTTGGCGCCGTAGTGCTGCATCTGCCCGCCCTCGAGAATCTGGCGGATGAGCGGATGCGTCTTGTAGCGCTGGAATTTCATGTGCGGGTCGTTGGTGGGGTCGGGGGAGTTCAGTCCGACCGCGTATCCGACCGAGACCATGGTGTCGCTCATGGCGTACACCCAGCCGCCGCCGTACTCGTTGTTCGGTTGCGGCCAGCCGATCGTGTGCATGACCGTTCCGGCCTTGATTCGCCCGGCGGGAACCTCCCAGACTTCTTTCACGCCGGTCAGGTACGCCTGCGGTGTGACACCGGCGGTCAGCGCCGGGATCTTCTCCATTGCCATCCGGGTCAGCGATCCCCGCACGCCTTCGCAGAGAACCGTGACTTTGGGCTTCACGACAGAGCCCGGTTCGAAATTCGATTTGGGATGGCCGTGCTTGTCCATTCCGAGGTCGTTGGTCTGGATCCCGACGACCGCGTCGTTCTCGACCAGCAGTTCGTACCCGGACAGGCCGGCGTAGATGTCGATCCCCACCGCTTCCACCTGGGAGGTCAGCCAGCCGACGAACTTGTTCAGCGAGATGATGTAGTTTCCCTCGTTGGACAAGGAGGGCGGCAGGAACGGGAACCTGGTGGCCCCGTCTTCGGAGAGCCAGTACATGGCGTCGGCGCCGACTTTCGCCGCCAGCGGCGCGCCTTTCTCAACGAAATCGGGGATCAGTTCGCGGATTCCGCGCGGATCCATGACGGCCCCTGACAGCGAGTGTGCCCCCGCGTACGATCCTTTCTCCATGAGGAGGATCTCGGGCATGGCGACGCTGCCGTCGGCCTGGACCAGTTGTGCGAGTTTATAGGCCAGCGCGAGTCCGGCCGGCCCTGCCCCCACGATCGCAATGTCTGTCTCGAGGACTTCGCGCTCTACTTCCATACGTTCCACCTTTCAGCAAGCGAACGCACGGAATATAGTCAAGACAGGCCAGGATGGAAAGTACTAATGAAATTCCCGCTTATCGATTGGCCCCCGCCGGCGCCCGCCGATTTCCCCGGTTTTCCGGGACTGTCTGCTCGGCCTGGCCGTTGCTGTTGATCTGGAGCATTTCGGCGATTTTCTTCTTGTCGTATCCGATTGTCATGAGCCGGGAGGACACGATAATCGGCTTGCGGATGAGGGTGTAATCGGCCGCCATCAGCTCGAAGAGCTCCTCGCGGCTGAGCTTCACCTCGTCCAGGTTGTGGTTGATATACGACTCGGACATGTGGTTCAGGAAATGATCGATGCTCAGGTGGCCAATCAGGTCGGCCAGTTCATTCCGGGTGAGCGGGTGTTTCGCAAGGTCCCGCACATCGAGCAGAATGCCTGAGTCTTCGATGTATTTCTTGACCTCGGTACAGCGAGCGTCGTCGCCGTACGAGTAATACTTTGCACGCTTTGGTGCCATGATACCTCCTGAGGATACCTCTACTGCTGTGAAAATCGCACGTTGTGCGATGGTTGTTTACCGTTTACTCTATGATTCGGCGACCGCTCTGATGGAGGAGTCAAGCCGGGGATCGGGGACATCAGGGTTCATCGTCGCGAATGGCGACTCAGGCCTAACGGGGATAAATGTAACGTCTTTTTACCGCCCGTTGTCAATACAAATTCTGTGAAAATTGTTGCCCGTCGCCGCGCACCGCGCGGCCCTGACCACCCCTTGTACACATTCCTGCAGGATCCCGATGATGCCGCGTTGCCGGATCCGTTCCGGTCCTGGCGATCTCGATGTTTTCAGCTTTCGTGATTTACCGAATCAATGATCGTTCACAGGTACTATCGGAAATCAGCGGCTCAGGCTTGAGCCGTGCTGTCATTGATTTAAACGCTTCGCCCGCTGTCTTTGTTTCACCGCGCGGGACAATTTTGGCGGTGCCTGACACGCGCTGACAAGTTCTGCGCCCGACGGATCCCGCCTACACCCGGAGCGCCACCGCCACGCCGTCCCGGATCGGGACGATCGTCGTGTAGAAGCGGGAGTCTCGCATCAGCTCGGCGTTGAATTCCATGATCGCCGCCGTCGTGGCGTCGGGGGACTTCTCGGCCACCTTTCCGTCCCAGATCACATTATCCGTGATGAACAAGCCCCCCTTGCGCAGTCGCGGCGCCACGAGGTCGATGGTCCTGGGGTAGTCGTGCTTGTCGATGTCGTTGAATATGATGTCGAACGGCCCCTCTTCCTTCGCGATCCCCTTGAGCGCGTCGCCGACTCTGAAATCCAGGCGGGTGTCCAGTCCGGCGCGCATGAAGTAGTCCATGGCCCGCTTCTTGTTGTTCTTGTCGGTATCGGTCATAATGATCTCTCCCCTGCTCCCCATCGCCAGCGAGAACCAGTAGGCGCTGTATCCGTACCCCGAGCCGAGTTCGAACACGCGCCGCGCTTTGGTCATCACCGCCAGTTGATAGAGGAGCCGGCCGACGAGGGGACCGACGATCGGGAAATCATTCTCGGCCGCGTACTGCTCCATTTCGCGCAGCACGGGCGGGCGAGGCGGCAACACGCTCTCCATATACTTGTGCACCCGGGTGAACAGGTTCGCCGCCTTCTCAGCCATGTTCTATCACCACGAAAATCTCGCCATTTTCGATCTCCACCGGGTAGGTCTTCAGTCGGAATGCGCTGTCGGTGAGACAGGCCCCGGTTTTCAAATCGTACTTCCAGCCGTGCATCAGACAGGTCACCGTTCCCTCGTGAATCCGCCCTCCGGCCAGGGACGCTTTCATGTGTTTGCAGTCCCCTTCGAGGGCGTAGAACTCCCCGCCGTCGTTGACCACCATGATCCGCCGCGCCAGGATCCGTTTGTCCAGGACCCGTCCCGGCGGAAGGTCGGTCAGCCTTCCCATCCGTATTTTACTGCCCATGCGTATTCGCTGCGTTAGACGGCCCGAGCGGGCCAATCAAGACAGGATCACCTGCCCTGCAAGCAAGAGTAAGATACTGCCGACCCTGCATTCAGATCAAGCGGATATTTTGGCCGAAACAGGATTAACCGGGTCCGTTGAGCCGGTTTGGCCGTCAGCGGTCGACGCCGCCCGACGGCGACGGCGCTCGCGCATAGACCACAACCCCGAGACGAACAGCATTATCGTTCCCAGCCAGAACAGATTGATCAGCGGCTTCTTTGAAACCTCCACGACAAGCACCGAGGGTTCTGCCGCCGGCGGGACAAAGTCCCCCGTTACCGACAACACCACCGAGCCGTCATCCGGCCGCACGCCGGCGATCTTGATTGTCCCCCGCCCGTTGTCGAATGTCGCCGGGATCGTCATGAGGTCATCTTTCCCCCGCACCTGCAGCGCCGGCCGGACGTCTTCGCTCTGCCCGTCCCAGGTGATGGTGAGGAGCGCTCCGGCCTCGGTCATGGCATCTTCGCCGTGGCCGCCCAGATCGAACGCATGAAAGGTTATCGAGTACTTGTCCATCTGCCGCGACTCCCCCTTCGCCAGCGTCATCGCGCCCGGGTCGGCCGATTCAGCCTGCTTGAGCGAATTGGGCGAGAAGTACAGGTCGTAGCCCAGGAACTTCTCGACATGGGGCTTCTTCATGACGCCTTCCTGGTTGGCCGGGAATTCGTGCGGCATGACGGCGGTGAACTGCGTCCCGCCGTCGGTAACTTCGACATGGCAGTCGAACCCCTTCGCGGTCGAGGCCGTCTGGGTGAAAGTCATCTCGCGCCCCATGACGGTCACCGCCTTGCCCTGCGGCAATCCCACGACCTGTTTCGTCTCGAACCCGGCCGAGGCCGCCGCTCCGACCAGCGCGACCGCCAGCCCGATATGCGCGAGGTATGCCGGTTGAATGCTTCCCTTGCGCCACGATGATCCCAGGGCATACCCATTGGACACCAGCGCCCATGCCGCCCCGCCGAAGAGGAGCAGGTAGATCACCTGGGTCGTCACACCCAGCAGCAACAGCGTGAGTATCGTCAGTCCCGCCACCACGCCCCCGATGGTGATCAGGGTCGGCCGCGAGAGGCCATGATTCCACTTGAAACTCGGGAACAGGGCCAGGAGGAAGAGCACCGCCACCGCCACCGGCGTCATGGTCGCGAAGTAGTACGACAACCCGACGGCCGACGGATCCCCGGTGACCCGGGTCAGGAGCGGCGCCGAGGTCCCGATCAGGGTGAGCACGCCGCCGACAAACAGGATGACAATGCCGAGGGATACGAGGTATGACCGCGAGGCTACCTGCGAGAACGACTTGCCCGGCTTGACATCCCGCCAGCGCAATACGAGCAGGAACAGCCCGAGCGCGATGAAGGCGATCAGCCCGCCGATCAGGAAGCCGTTGATTCCCAGATCGACAAACGAGTGGACCGAGAAATCGGCGAGCACTCCCGAACGGGTGAGGAAGGTGCCGTACAGCACCGACCAGAAAGTCAGGAGCACGATAACGAGCGAGAACCGCATGAGGCCGTTGTTCTGGCGCTTGATGAAGAGCGTGTGCACCTGCGCCGCGAGGAAGATCCACGGAATGAAGGACGAGTTTTCGACCGGATCCCAGGCCCAGAATCCGCCCCAGCCGAGCGTTTCGTAGGCCCAGTAGCCGCCCATCGTGAGCGAGATGCCGAGCGCGGCCCAGGCAAACAGCGTCCATCGGCGGGCCGATTCGGCCCATTCGGAATACCGCCGCGACACCAGGGCGTTCATGGCAAACGCGGCCGGGATGACGGCCGCGGCGAAACCGACAAACATGATCGGCGGGTGGATGGTCATCCAGTAGTTCTGCAGGAGCGGGTTGAGCCCCTGTCCTTCCGTCCGGAAGACCGGCAGGTATTCAAAGGGTGACTTCTTGAGCAGTATGA
>JBGSIV010000217.1:0-3878 GCA_041742355.1 Candidatus Zixiibacteriota bacterium | reverse complement strand
GAAATCATCCGCCACCCCCGCCGTGCACGTCGTCGGCAACGTGTCACACGCCGCCGCAGCGCGGAACGTGAAGTCCATCCCGGTCAGGCTTCCGCTGCCCGCGTGGGCGAAACGGTAGTCGACCGAGAACGGCCCCCGCTGAACGTACCCGGCCGGAACCGCGCTGGAGACGTCATAGTCCCCCGCGCTCAACCCCCCGAACGAATACGTCCCGTCCGTGCCCGTCGTCGCCGAATCCAGCGTCGGCACCCCGCCCGCCTGCCCCCGCAGGTAGATCTTCACACTGCCCAGCGCCGATTCATCGGCATCGAACACTCCGTCGCAGTCGACGTCCTCGAAGGCCGTCCCCGCAACCGATCCCGTTTGCGCCAGTGCCGGCACAACCGGACAGAACAAGAAAACGGCGGCAAGCACCCCCGCCGCTGACCACCGATGTACGGCGGCACGCAGGACACTTCCCATAAAGTCTCCTTGAGTCACTCAAGATTCAGGTGTTTCGGTATGGTACCGGCGCCAGGACAAGCGACGGCTGCTAACGGGGGAAATATGTACTATGTAGACATATATAGTCAACGTTTTTCTAATGGGATCCTCACCGGAACCTCACGAAAATTGCCCCCGCCCGCGCTTCTGCTCTTGACACCGAGATCGCCTACCTATATACTACCCACACGCAGGGATTGACCTCGGATCCATCAGTTTTCGATAGCTGGTTCTTCGGTCGCGGCGGAGCTATGTCCGCACCCACCGCCGGTGCGAACTGCCCCCTGGGATGCCCCGTCCGCACCGTCGTATGAATTCGAGCGGGCGTGCGACCACCACCTCCTCCCACGCCCGACACGAAACCGCCCGGTTCGCTGGTGATGCACGGACCGGGCACAAAGGGCGCATCTCTTTAGAGGTGCGCCCGAATCATTTTGTGGAAACCTCCCGACAGCCCCTACTTCGTCCGCAGCGGCCGCATCTCGGTCGCCGAAGTCCACACCTCCCGGTCCTCCCGCGCCAGTTCCACAATCATCCGCGCCACCTGCTCCGGCGTCATGCGCGGCTTGCCGGCAGGGGAGGGGCTGCGATCTTCCCCCATGTGCGTCATGAACCCCGTCCCGATCGACCCCGGCAGCAGGAGCGACACCTTGATCCCCTCGTTGCGCAATTCGTCACCGACCGCCTCGCACAGCACATTGAGCGCCCCTTTCGAGGCCCCGTAGCCTGCCAACCCCGCCCGCCCCGTCCTCGACGCCTGGGTCGACACATTAATGATCTGCCCGCCCCCCTGTTTCCGCATCAGCGGCACCAACTCCTGAAACGACCGGTACACCGCCTTCACGTTCACATCGAACATCAGATCCCACTCCGCTTCGGTCGTCTCGGTGATCGGCTTGCGTACCCCCAGGCCGGCGTTGTTGACAAATACATCGATCCGCCCGAACCGTTGGACCGCCGCCCCCACCAGCTTCTTTATCCCATCCACCGCACCAATATCCGCCGCCACCGCAAGGTACTGCTCCCGCGCCACCCCCAGCCCATCAGCCACCTCCCGCAAGCGCGCTTCGTCCCGCCCGTTGAGCACGACTTTCGTCCCCTCAAGGGCAAACAGCCGCGCCGCCGCCGCCCCAACCCCCCGGGAGGCCCCGGTGATGACGACCACCTGATTGACCAGTGACTGCATGTGCCTCCTTATCCTTGCTCTTCTGCCGCCACGTCCCGTTCGGACAGACCGCGTCCACCGCGCCGGGCCGCACCTGCAAAGGGGAGATGTATCCTGAAGAACCGCTCTATGAATGTGTAAGCCCGAGTCCAGCCCACTCCCCTAAATCCCTTCGCCCCCCTCAACCAGATTCGCCCCGCCGGAAATCTTCTTCCGCCGATCCATCCAGTACCACACTCCCGCGGCGATCAACACCACCAGCACCACCAGCCCGACAACATGATACCACCGTATCCGACTCGTCACCGATTGCCACATAACCATCACTCCTTTCCTCCTGCGGCCGTCACACGGCCGACATGGTCCATCCTTCTCATATATACGTCCTCCCGCGAAAAATGCAACGCATTAAGCACTACGGGTCCCTCGTGCGTCCTTCCGGTACGCACCTCTGTAGCGTTCTCTGTTGTCCTGCGGTCCGCCAAAAAAATTACCACCCGTGCTCCCCTCGAACACGGGTGGCGATCCGCCAAAGAGAAAAGATAAGCGTTAACAATTGCTGCAACGCTCAGGGAGTTAAGATGACGCTCTCGGAATAAGCAAGCCCTGTGCCATACTTCGCCGACCGCGCCGATGTCCGTTTAAGCTCTTGTCCGGCAACACGTATCTTTCGTGCGCCGCAAACCATACCGTAATAGTCCTTTTCGCTCCTCGTATGATCATACGACCCCCTGCCCATAAAAAACGGTAAGCGCCTGAAAGCCAAGCGCTTACCGTAACCAAGGAGTAATGGACAGTATCGTAATGCCTTACGATTCACAGCGGCCCGCATCGTATCTGACAGCAACGCGAACCGTCAACTCGCAGGCTCTTTACATCCGAACCTCTAGTTGACCGCGCTTCCCTCCACGTTGATCCCGTACCGCTTCAGCTTCGTACGGACTGTCGCTTCGTGGATTCCGAGAATGCGCGCCGCCTCCGACTTGTTGCCGCCGGTTGCCAGAAGTGCCTCCAGCAGCATCTGCCGCTCGAACTGCTCAACCTGCTCAAATAGCGACGACCGCTTGTGCTCGGCGATATCGCCGAACACCGTCCGCGTCAGCTCGGTCAAATCCCCCTCGGCGGCCAGCTCGGCCATCACCTCGAGACGTTTGACCTTGTTGAACAACTCGCGCACATTCCCCGGCCAGTCGTACTCCACGAACCGGTGCACGACCTCCGGCGGAATGCTGTTGTCCTGCAACAGGCGGCACCGCCTGAGGAAGTGCCGCAGCAGGAGCGGAATATCCTCCTTGCGCTCGCGCAGCGACGGAATCTCGAAACTGATCCCGCTGATCCGGTAGAACAGATCCCGGCGGAACGTCCCGCGTTCCACCATCTCCTCGAGCCTGCGGTTGGTCGCCACGACGAGTTTGATATCGAGCGTCACCTCGCGGGTGGACCCCACCGGAATCACCTTCCGGCTCTCCAGCACGCCGAGGAGTTTCGCCTGCAGCGCCGGCGGCATGTCCCCGATCTCATCGAGGTACATGACCCCGCCGTTCGCGGCGACAAACAACCCCTCCTTGTCCCGGTCCGCCCCGGTGAACGCCCCCTTCGCATACCCGAACAGCTCGCTCTCAAGCAGGCTCTCCGGGATCGAGGCGCAGTTCACCGCGACAAACGGGCCGTTCGGACGGCTCACGCTGTGGTAGTACCGCGCCATGTGATCCTTGCCGACCCCGGTTTCACCGGTCAACAGCACCGGCAGATCCGACTTGGCAACATAGGCCAACTGCTGGACAAAGCGGAGAATCCGCTCGTTCGCGGTCAGGAATTCCACCGCGCCGGCAGCCGCCGTTTCGGCCTCCTTCGCCGCCGACGCCTGCGGATAGCTCACCGCGGCAATAAGCCGGTCGACCGCCTGCACCTGCACATTCATCCCGCTCCGGCGGTAGAACTCCTCCGCCTGGAACAGGTAGGTCATCCGCTTGCGGTAGTCGTACGCACTCGCCTGCCCGGCCGCCAGAAGCGCATCCGCCTTTTCGAAGCGGACGCCCGACTGATCGAGAATATCCAGCGCCTCGGCGAAAAGCTCCCGCGCCCGTTCGGAGGCCCCTGACCGATCGGCCAGGATCGCATTGATCTTCTGCACCGCGCCGGTCTCGACCGCATCGCCGGCCTTCTTCACAATCGCCAGCGCCCGGGCCGCATACCGGCCCGCCAGACGGTCGTTCCCCGCCCGAAGCGC
>JBGSIV010000216.1:0-50920 GCA_041742355.1 Candidatus Zixiibacteriota bacterium | reverse complement strand
ACGTTGGCGCAGGCGGTCAACCTCATGCGGGAAAAGGGTGTGGAGCACCTGTGTGTCCGGGATGCGCAGGATCGGATTTGCGGGACGATCCGGAAAGGGGATATCGTAAATCTCCAGCACAGCACCAGTGCGGTGCTTGCGGCGGCGATCGGGGATTCGGCCACAGTGGCGGAGTTGCGGCTGATCTATAGCCGATTACCGCTCTATGTGGGCGCACTCTCCGAGAGTGGAGCGCGCACGGCGGTGATCACGAGCGCGATCACGGGGACCTCCGACGCGATCCGGCGCAAGCTCGAGGAGTTTGTCATCCGCGAACTGGGGGCTCCGCCGGCGCCGTACGCGTTCGTGGCGCTGGGCAGCGAGGGGCGGTGCGAGCAGACGCTGTTGACGGACCAGGACAACGCGATCATTTACCAGGATGTGGCGGCCGACCGTCAGGCGGCGGTCGGAGAGTACTTCGCGAAATACGGAGCGCGGATGTGCCGGCTGCTGCACGAGACCGGATTCAACTACTGCGCCGGGGAGATCATGGCAAGCAACCCACGCTGGAATAAGCCGCTGTCGGAGTGGCGGCGGTACTACACAGGCTGGGTGCGTGAACCGGATCCGCAGGCGCTCCTGGAGTCGGCGATCTTCTTCGATTTTCGCTCGGTTTGCGGAGAGGCCTCGCTGGTGGCCGAACTCGCTCGACACGTGCGGCAGCTGCTGACCGACAATCCCGCGTTCCTGCCCCACCTTGCCCGCGAGGGGATCAACTACAAGACGCCGCTCGGGTTGTTCGGGAAGATCCAGACCGATGCCGCAGATGGGCAAAGCCCGACCCTGAATCTCAAAAGCCCGCTGCGGGTGATTGTCAACCTCGTACGGCTGTATGCGATGAAACATAGCTTGGGAGAAACAAATACGATCGGCCGCATCCACGGCCTGCGCCAGGCAAACGTCTTCAGTTCATCCTTTTACCGGGATCTGCTCTACTCGTACGATTACCTGATGGGACTGCAGTTGAGGACGCAGGCGAGGGCGCTCCGCCAGGGGAAGATCGTCACCAATGCTATCGATTTGGCCGGCTTGTCGGCGATTGAGCTGAACACGCTGAAAAACGTGTTGTCGCAGCTGGGGACCTTCCAGAGCAAGACCCGGTATGATTTCGGGGTGTCAGAGTAGCCCCCACCGCAGTGCAGGAGAAGGTGTTATGAACGGGGCGGAGTATCCATCCGCCCCGTTTTTTTTGTGCGGCGGCCGGGGGAATTTTACCTTGTCGCCGCCAAACCGCCGATCGTAGATTTGTCTCACCAATTTGATCCGAAATTTTGATCTGAAATTCGCGCTGCCGGCGGCAGCTTGAAGGGGAGTGCAGCATGATGGTCAATTCATCGGTCCGGCGGATTGTGCCGACGGCCCTGCTGGTCGCGGCGGCCGGGATCTTCTTCGCCGCAGGATGTGATGATTCCTCAAGTTCGGATCCGACCGGGCCGGTGCCGGCGAATCTGTTTCACCCGGCCGGATGGATGGATGAAGAATCAGAGCTGTTTCATTCGGAATCTGTCGCCGACAGCGGGTTCGCCTTCTGCCGGCAGTGCCATGAAATCGCTGTGTCATCGGATACATCCAAGGTGACCTGCGGGAGCTGCCACCCGGGCTGGGATTTCGGCTGTTGCGGGTGCCACGGCGGCGTGGACAGCAAGAATGGCGCGCCCCCCTCGGGGATCAAGGGAGAGATGCTCCGGACAGATATCGCGGTCGGAGCGCACACGATCCATCTCGCGGGGGAACTTCAGAGCGACGGAGTTCCTTGCAGCGGTTGTCACAAATCGTATCTGGCGATCGAGTCGATCGGGCACCTGGGGGCGGATTCGGTAGCGGAGGTGGTGTTTCGGGGGATATCGGCGGGCAAAGGGGTATGGGACCGTGAGGCTGCGACCTGCGAGGATACCTACTGCCACGGCAATTTCAACGGCGGGAAGCTCTCCAACGCGCCGATCTGGACGGCCGAGACCGGGCAGGCGACGTGCGGGTCGTGCCACGATGCCGGGACGAATCCCGGCTTGCTGGGAGGCAAGCACCGCATCCACGTGTACGGCGAGGGCTACGAGTGCTCCTGGTGTCACTTCGGGATCGTTGATGCGGCGAACCAGATAGTCGACAGGCGGAAGCATGTCGACGGCGCCATAGACGTGCACCTGCAGGGGCCGGGGGCATACAGCGACGGCCGTTGCTGGAACGTGGGCTGCCATGGGAATCGCTGGTGGTGAGAGGACCACGGGTCTGACTGGACCCCCTGGCGCAGCCTGAGATCCAGGTGTGTCGAAATGTGATGCACCCCCGGGCGGATCGGGCGTTATAATGGGTAGGAGCCGGTTGTCCGATACTAGGAACAGGCGGAGAATACCCCTATGAAGACGCGCGAGATACAGGTTACCCCCAATGCCCTTGAGGTGCTCAAGCGGCGCTATCTGACCAAGGATAAGAGCGGGCGGGTCATTGAGACCCCGACCGAGCTGTATGTGCGGGTCGCCCGGGCGATTGCCGAGGCAGACCGCAACTACGGCGGCGATGACGCCCAGGTAGATCGGACGGCGCAGGGGTTTTTCGACGCCATGGCGCGCGGGGATTTCATGCCCAATTCGCCGACCCTGATGAACGCCGGAAGGGCGCTAGGGCAACTATCGGCCTGTTTTGTGCTGCCGGTGGGGGACTCGATGGATGAGATCTTTGAAGCGGTCAAACAGGCCGCGCTGATCCACAAGTCGGGGGGCGGGACCGGATTCTCGTTCTCACGGCTCCGTCCGCGTAACTCGCTGGTGCGCACCACTTCCGGCGTAGCCTCGGGGCCGGTGTCGTTCATGGGGGTGTTCAACCATGCCACCGAGGCGGTCAAGCAGGGAGGGACGCGGCGCGGGGCGAACATGGGGATTCTGCGGGTGGATCACCCGGATATCAGAGAATTCATCGCCTGCAAAGCGGACACCAACCTGTTCACCAATTTCAATATCTCGGTCGCCGTCACCGACACCTTCATGAAGGCGGTGGAGGCAGGGGAGAAGTACGCCCTGATCAATCCCCAGACCGGGCGGGTGCATGTCACGGACGACGAGGAGCAGTGGCTGGACGCGCGCGAGGTATTCGACCTGATCGTCGACCACGCCTGGGCGACCGGGGAGCCGGGGGTGGTGTTTATCGACCGGATGAACGAGGGGAATCCGACCTATCCGTACGAACAGATCGAAGCAACCAATCCGTGCGGGGAGCAGCCGCTGCCGCCGCATGACTCCTGCAATCTCGGGTCGATCAACCTCGGGCATTTTGTGAAGGATCCGCTGCCGGGGGATTTTACCGCGATGGATCCCGCTGGCGGGGTGGACTGGGATCGTCTGGCCGAAACGGTACGTCTGGGCGTGCATTTCCTCGACAACGTGATCGACCAGAACAAATTCCCCATTCCGGAGATCGAGGCGCAGACCAAGCGCAACCGGCGCATCGGCCTCGGGGTGATGGGCTGGGCGGATATGCTTGTGAAGCTCCGGGTGCCATACACGAGCGAACCGGCGATGGCTCTGGGCGAGCGGGTGATGCAGTTTGTCCAGGCCGAGGCACGAAACCACTCCTCCGAGCTGGCCAAACGCCGGGGGCGTTTCCCGAACTGGGAGCACTCGGCGTACGCGCGGGAGAATATCGCGATGCGCAACGCCACGGTGACGACCGTAGCGCCGACCGGGACCATTTCGATCCTGGCCGGGTGTTCCTCGGGGATCGAGCCCTACTACGCGATTGCGTTCGAGCGCAACATCATGGAGGGGACGAAGCTGGCCGAGGTGAATCCCGTGTTCGAGGCCGTGGCCCGGCGGAACGGGTTTTACAGCGAGAGCCTGATTGAAGAAATATCGCACCGGCGGTCGATTCAGGACCTGGAGCCGGTGCCGGAAGCGGTGCGGGCAGTGTTTCTGACGGCGGCGGACATATCGCCGGAGGACCATATTCGGATGCAGGCGCAGTTCCAGAAGCACTGTGATTCCTCAGTCTCGAAAACGATCAATTTCCCGGAAACGGCCTTGAAAGAGAAGGTGCGGACGGCGTTTTTGCAGGCGTACCACCAGGGGCTGAAGGGGATTACGATTTACCGGGACAATTCGCGGCCGAACCAGGTGCTCTCGGCACGCCGACGGGCAGCGGTCGCCGTGGCGGCGGGTGGCCCAATCGGTGCCGTGGCGCCGGTCGTGCAGGAACGGCCGGCGGTGCTCAAGGGGATCACCGAGAAGATCCGGACCGGGTACGGGAATCTGTACGTGACGATCAACGTGCAGGAAGGGCGTCCGTTCGAGGTGTTCGCACATATCGGCAAGTCGGGGTACACGACGATGGCCGACACGGAGGCGATGTGCCGGTTGATTTCGCTGGCACTGCGGTCCCAGGTGCCGGTCGAGGCGATTATCCGGCAGTTGCGGGGGATTGGAGGGTCGAGCCAGACGTTTTCGGGCGGGGCGCGCGTGGCGTCGATCCCGGACGCTATTGCGCAGGTTTTGAACAGGCATTTCGGGGACGGGAACGCGAAAGGGCTGGCGGCGCCGGGGGAAGCCGAAATGTGCCCGGAGTGCGGCGGTGCGATGATTTCCGACGCAGGCTGCTTCGCCTGCCGATCCTGCGGTTATTCCAACTGCTGATTCTTCCGATATAGGGGATGATAGCCCGAGAGCCCTTCGGGGGCGCGGAGGTGCGTTTTCGAAGGCCGGGGAAGTATCTTGACGCGGAGGTCGCCGGCGCATTCATTGCCGGGGTTACCTCGAGTCGGCGGACGGGTGTGCGCCTTATCGGCGGCCCGCCTCGGTTGTGTCAGAGTGGAAAGGATGATCGGGTCGTGAGCGGTTTTATACCGGCCGGGAGAACATCGCTGGTCAGGCGGGGCGATACGCAGCTGCAGGTGCAGACTGAGTACGCGCACCGTCCGTTTCCGCGCATCACGACCACGATTCTCAAGCAGGGGCAGGTCCTCCACAAGGTCGAAAAAAAGCTCGAACACGCGATTGCCTCGATCGAGGAGCAGAATCTCGCCGAGGATGTGATGAAGCGACAGCACGCCGAGGTGCTGTCGTTGATTCAGGATCCGTCAGGCGAAGCGCTCCAGCGGGCGGAGGAGGCTCGCAACGAGCCGACGGTGATTCCCGGGAAACGTCCGGGAATGGATGGACCCGGGGAGGAGCCGTACCCGGATCTGCCGGATCTGACACCGCCGCGCCAGGATGCCGCGGAGAAGCTGTATCAGCCGGCGCCGCCGCCTATCGAGCGCAAGGAGTCACTGCACGACCGGTTCCAGGCACTGCCGGATTTCGAACACGCGTTTGCGGTGACGCCCGACGGCTATTTCAAGTCGGAGGCGATGGAAGAGCAGTTCCGCAAGGCGTTCAAGCGGGTGCACAAGGAGATCCGGGAACTGGTCAAGGTGTTCCCGGAACGCCGGGGCACGCGGTTCCGGCGCGAGGAGGGGGTAATCGAGGTCGAGCGGGATCGCCTCTACCTTGTCTCAACGGGGGAGGAGTTGTTCTTCATCACGATTCGTCCGAGCGGCGCTGACATCAACTACGAAAAAGTGATCAAGCGCGAGCTATTCCCGGACGAGTTGCAGATCATGCTGCAAAAGGGAAACCGTACGCCGTAGGGTGGCCCGGGGCACGAAGTGAGCGTGCGTCGCTCCACCCACAACAGCAGCCCATCATCTTTCTCGACCATCCTGAGGGGGCGCCCGCGTTCACACGCGGACGATTTCACTTTTCATCGAATAGAGAACTCCCAGCACTTCATTCCTGGTATCGCGGTCGATCCCATTCTTGTCCAGGGCCGCCAGGATGTCGTCGAGGACTTCCACGAACTCCTGCTCGGAGATGTTCATGCCGCGGTGGATCGTGAGCATGTCGCGGCCGGTGTACTGCTGCGGGCCGCCGGTGCCCATGCAGAAGAACTCGACGGCGTAGTTGTAGACTTTTTCCAGGTCGGAGTTCTGGTAGCGGATGGCGACGATCGGGTTCTTCAGGTGGTTGTCCAGGACGTCGCGGACGATCGCCTTGATGCCCTGTTGGCCGCCGAGGCGGTCATAGAGCGTGCGGGTCATGGTTTCATTTGACATGGCGGTCTCCTTCGGAGGGAGGTGGTCGGTAATTGCCCGGTGGTGAAAGCAGGGTGACGTTACGGGTAATGTCCGCTGCCGCACGGGCGGACGCAAGCGAAAAGGAGGAGTTAAACAATCTATTATACGAAAAGACTGCGGGAGCGGGAGCATGGCGCTGACCGGCGCGGCGCCCACAAAAAAACCGGCCCCTCGGGAGGGCCGGTCAATTTAGCGGGAGAGAGCCACGGAATTTGAGAGGACTTCACACCATTTGGTACGTTAAGGGTTTTTTACAGCCGCTTCCCGCATATCGCTTTCGCTACCATCTATCGAGATGGGTCACGGCGTTCGCTCGGCGAAGAAGAGACAACCCTCATAAGTCCAGTGTTAGAGGTTCTCAAATTACATTTCTCTCTCCGTGCTTGTATTGTACGAACGGTCTTAAAACGTATGCAACACTTTTTTCGATCAGTTGCGCGAAATTCGGTAATTGCGTATGTTCGAAGGCGTTCGAAAAATAAACGGAACAGATATGATACACGCAATCGGACTGGACATAACGGAAGTGACGCGACTGGGACGGGATCTCGAACGATTCGGAAACCGTTTCGCGGATCGCATCTTAGGTCCGCGCGAACGCGAAATTTTCAATCGCCGACACGACAAGGCTGTCTTTCTGGCAGGGCGGTTTGCGGCCAAAGAGGCAGTCATCAAGGCGCTCGGATATCGCCTCACCGAACGTCCACCCTACGCGTCGCTCGAGATTATCAACGACGAAATGGGACAGCCGATCCTGCATTTGCCCGATCACATCATGGCGGCGCTGGGGAAAGCCCGCTGTTTGATTTCCATCACCCACGAACGTACGCACGCCGCCGCGGTGGCGGTCATCACGGAGGACTCATGAGCCAGGACAACGTTGTCAACCTGTTCAAGGAATCCGGGGCGCTTCTGACGGGGCATTTCAAACTGACCTCGGGGCGCCACTCGGATGTGTACTACGAGAAATTCACGCTGCTCAAACAGCCGGTGATTTGCACGAAGCTCTGCGAGCGAATGGCGGAGTCGTTGCGCGGCACCGGCGTGCAGGTCGTGGTGGGGCCGACAACCGGCGGAATCATCCTCGCGTACGATGTCGCGCGGTACCTCGGAGTGGAATCGATCTACGCGGAGGCGGCCGACGAGGGGAAGGGGCGGGTGTTCAAGCGCGGGTTCGATCTGGCGCCGGGAACGAAAGTCGCGATTGTCGACGACGTACTCACCACGGGGACCTCGGTGTACGAAGTGATCGACCTGGTGAAGAAGTACAACGCGAATATCGTGGGACTCCGGCTGATGCTCGACCGTTCGAACGGAAAGGTGAAGTTTGAGTATCCATTCGAAGCGCTGGCGACGGTGGCCGCAGAGAGCTGGGATCCGTCGGAGTGCCCCCTCTGTGCGAAGGGGATGAAACTGACCCAGCGGGGAAGCCGGAAGTTCTAGGCGCGATCAAGATACTTCAGCACTAGCGGTCCGGGGTGCGGATCTCTATCCCGGACCAAGTCTCCGGCGGCCAGGATGACTCCAATCTGATTCGGGGGGCGCCAAGGCTCAGTGGTCCCGAGCGTGAAGCGACTCAACCGCTCCAGGGCGCGTGGCTTCTGCTGCTCCTTGCCGGGGTTCCGGTTGGGCCGGCGTATGGGACGCTCCGAATGATCGCCTGATTTGTCGCACATTTCGCTTGATAGAATCCCTGGATTAGGTATCTTGTGGGTAGTGTGCCGGGTATCCGGCCGGATCTCTTGGGGCTGTTTTGGGTTACGCTTGGCCAGACTCGGCTTTTCATCTTCGATACGTAAGCGGGACAGTTACAAACCTCGTCCGTGGCAGACCATAGTGAGTTTGCTGCGTTCGGGCGTCGATAACGAATTCTAACATAGATCCTACTTGTCGATGCAGGAGGCCGAGGAGCATGGTATTGAGGATGTGGAGCGGGCAAAGCGCCCTCTTGATCGCGGCGGCTGTCCTTTGGTTGCTGCCTGGTTCTGCTCATGCCGATGTCCGTGTTAATCCGGAAAGCTATCCCGGGACGTTCGAACAACTCAGCCCTTCGATCGCTCACCGTGGCGACGGGGATCTCGTGGTGGCTTGGTGCGATCAACGTGCCGGCGCGCCCCAGGGCTACCTGCAATGGTACCGCAGCGGAGTCAGGGAAGGCAGCAATCAGCTCCTGGACGAGGATCCGTTGTATATCTGGGGCAACTGGTGGGTGGGAGGGCCGGAGATCGCGATGAACGGCAGCGGCATGATGGCGGTAGTGGCGCCGACCCAGCACACGGGAATGGAGAATCATGTCGCGTTGTGGCTGTTCGCCAGTGACGGCTCGCTGATTGCAGGACCGATCCAGGTGTCGGATGCTTGGAGTGGCGGCGGCGGAGACTACGAGCCGTTCGACGCCGCGGTGGATATCAACGATGCCGGGCAGATCTGTGTGGCCTGGCAGGAGAATCGCGAGTACGATCTGTACGCACGGTGGATCGATCCCAATGGCGCCCCGGCCAGCGAGGTTGTATGTCTGACGTCGGGGGAACTCTCGATCGATTCGATAACGGTAATGCCACCGGTGGCGGTCGAACTGGACAACGAGGGACGCGCTGTCGTCTCGGTAGCCGGTTCGACAAGCAGCAACGCTACTATCAGGGCGTGGTTGCTCGGATATGGTTCGATTGAGGCTCAGTCGGTGGCGATAGAGACGGCGACGTACTACGCAACGGATTCCCTGTACAGCCCCAGCCGGCTGCATATTACCAAACTTGCCGATGGATCTATCATGGCGGCATGGAACCGCAGGTATATGCGGCAGATGTGGGAGAGCGGTTTTGAGTTCTTCGGGTCAGCAGAGGTGGTGCGAAAGTACGATGCGGCAGGGAACCCGGTCGGGCCGGCAAACGAAGTCCTCTCGTCATTTACCTACAACGGTTACCATTTCGTGGATGTTCACCTCGCCGCCATGGGAGACGAGTTGCTGCTTGTCGGGCACTCAGGACGGGATTCGGTCTTTTACGGACAGCGGCTCTCCCTGGACGGCTCCGTAATCGGAGAGGTCATTACGTACGATCCGGGGCCCGAGCACCGGAAAATTCTCGGGCTGCTGCCGGCCGATCGGGGCGACGGTACCTTTGCGATGGTCTGGCACGGCGAAGGTGCGGACCAGCGGGGGGACATTATGATGCAGGTGTTTAACAAAGCGACCGGCCAGGCGATTACAGAGCCGCAACGGGTGCACGATGATCTGGGTTCGAACCAGACGGGACCGGATCTTGCACTGGGGGACGGCACGGTGCTGGCCGTCTGGGTGGATGACCGCACCAGCGTCCGGCAGAGTGTCTGGGGACGCAGGTTGTGGCCGTCAGGAGAGCCGATTGGCGACGCGTTCCAAATCAGCCAGCAGACGGACTACTGGATACGGGATGTCAAAGTGGCCGGAAACGGCACAGGACAGGCGGTGGTCGTCTGGACCGCCTGGAAAAACGACGGGTATGTACCGGAGAAGGTATACGCCCAGATTCTGGGGACGCCGAATTTCACGCCGGTGGGGAACAACATCATAGTCAGCGACGCGGCGTACAATTCAAGCGACTTCGATGCCGATGTGGCGGTGGCTGACGACAACACCTTTGTTGTCGTCTACCGGGGAACAACCATCGATTCGTGGAGCGCCCGTCCCTACGATGTGTATCTGCGGCGCTTTGCGGCCGATGGTTCGCCGCTGACCGCCACGCTCCAGGTGAACAGCGGAGAACCGGATTCGTTCAATGACGATTTCGATGGCAGAATGTCACCTTCGATTGCGATGCGCCCGGACGGTTCATTCGGCGTAGTGTGGACGGAGGGCCTGGCCGACGTGGCGGATCCGGGAATATACCCGGTTCTTCAATTGTATACGTCGGATGCGTCGCCGATCGGGGGGAATATGCAGGCATCGGACAACGAGTTTGTCTCCACCGCACGGTCATACGTGGCGGTGAATGATGACAACCAATGGGCCATCGGATTCACGGGGACTGGCGCTTGGGCCAACGGAGTGAATATGATGGGACCGTGGGTTCAGGTCATCGACTCGCTTGGACAGCCACTATGCAGCAGCATCAAGATGAACATCGGCGAACCTGACAATGCGTCCTCTCCGGCCGTAGTCGCCGCCGGTCCAAACGGAGACTTCGTCGTCGTCTACCACAGGCCCAAGGAAGGAGCCGTTTCGTGGGAGCACTGGGACTTCGACATCTGGGCCTGCCGCTTCAGTCCCGGTGGGAATGTGCTCGGGACGCGGCGGATGATTAATTCCGACAACGGCACCACGGATCAGAAACAGGCGACTGTTGTCATGGTGGAAGGAGGGGCGCTGATAGCGTGGGAAGACCTGCGGGATCTGCCGGGCAACACGGATGTCTACGCACGACTCGTGGCCTGGGACGACCTCACCGCCCAGGCGGGGGATGTCGATCTGAACGGCAGCACAAACATCTCGGACCTGACCTACCTGGTGTCGTGGCTGTTCCGTGGGGGAGCAGCGCCCATGGAGCCGTATACGGCGGATCTGAACGGCGACGGCAAGATAACCGTGACGGATATAACTGCGATGGTGCAGTACCTGTTCTAGGTTTCTCAGGATCAAATGAAGACCAACGGCGGCCGGGTGAAAGCCCGGTCGTCTTTTTTTGTTACGGGACGGGGAGAGATGATGGAAATCAGCCGACCGGAACGTGTATCCTGGCCGTCGTGTTCTCCTCGGCGTCGGTGAACGCGGCGCCCGACAGCGGAAACCTGATGCTGATTGTCGTGCCCTTGCCTGGGGTGCTGTCGACATGAAGGCGGCCGTTGTGCGAGTCGATGATGCGCTTGCAGACCAGCAGGCCGAAACCGTGGCCGTCGGGTTTCGTCGTGAACTTCTGCTCGAAAGCCTTGGCGAGCAGTTCGGGTTCAATGCCGACGCCGGAGTCGGTGACGATGAAACGGAAATTCGTATCGTCCGGAAGGTGTTCGATACGGGCGGTGATGTGCCGTTTCGGGCACCCCCGCGTGGCATCGGCGGCGTTGTTGAACAGATTGTACAGGAGCTGCTGGATATGGATGCTGTCGGCGTCGAAGGGGATGGACTCATCGGACGGAGTGTGGTCGATCGTGACGCCGCGGAACCGCTTCTGCGGTTTCAGGTAGTCGATAACCTCGGCGAGCAACTGCTCGAAGTAGATCGTCTCCTTCTTCGAGGCGATCGGGGTGAGGTCCATCAGGTTGCTCGTGAACTGCTTCATCTTTTCAATGTTGGTCTGGATGGCGGTCATGAACTTCTCAACCCCTTCGGCCCCCGTCTTCTTGAGGTGGAACTCGAGCAGAGAGATGTTGCCGGCAACGACGCCGAGGAAGTTGTTGAGTTCGTGGCCGATCTCGGCGGACATTTCGCCGCGGGTGGCGAGCTTTTCCAGCTGGATAGTCTCGTCCTGCATCTCCTTGAGCCGCGCGTAGGCCGACTGGGTTTCTTCCAGAAGGAAGAGGTTCTCCAGGGAGACCGCGAGCTGGCCGGCGGCGACGTCGAGGAGCTTTATGTCCGCGCCGCTAAGCGTGGCGGAGTCGCGGGTGCTTTTGATCATGATGATGCCGTAGAGGACGCCGGCGCGGCTGATGGGCATGACGACCATAGAGGCGCCGCTGTCGAACCACGACGGCAGGAGGGCGATGCGGACTTCCGGGGCGACCGGGCCGGTCATGAGCGGGTGCTCTCCGGCGGAGGCTATGACGACGGGCTGGCGAAACGCCGCCGGGTCGATGGCCCGGATGAAATCTATGACACTCTGATCGCAGCAGACGGCTTCAAGGGGCTGGTCGCCGGACAGCGTAATGCTCTCGACCGAGGTGCGTTCGCGATCCCAGTGCACGAGGGCCCCCTGGGCGGCGTCGAAGTGCATCATGGCGAAGCGCAGGGAGACGGTGGCCAGGGACTTGCGGTCACCGACAGTGACGAGCATCTGGCTGAGATCGGAGAGCTTGTCGAGCTGTTCGTCGGAATCCTTGCCGACGAGTTCGCGGAGTTTCTCGGCGGCTTTGCGGACAGCCTGCCGGATTTCGGCGAGTTCGAAGGGTTTGAGGATGTAATCGAAAGCCCCCTGCTTGATGGCGTCCTTGGCCGAGTTGAGATTAGCATACCCGGTCATGTAGATGACGCCGATGTGGGGGTGGTGTTCGCGGGCGCGGCGGACAAGCTCGGTGCCGTCCATGTGGGGCATGCGGATATCGGTAATGAGCAGGTCGACCGGCTGCCGCTGGAGGAGCTCGACAGCCTCTTCACCCGAAGCGGCGGTGTCGATATGGAAGCCTTCGTCTTCCAGGGCATCGCGCACGAGGGAGAGGACAATGTTCTCGTCGTCGACGACGAGGATGTTTACCGCATGTTGATCCGGGGCGCTCATACCGTTCGCGATCTGACGAGCAATCCTTCGAGAGTGTTCTTGACCTGGTCGAGGTCAAAGGGTTTGGTGAGGCAGCAGTGGGCGCCCTCACTGGTGGCCAATTCGGCGAGGTGGTCCGGCAGGGAATCGGTCATGATGAAGAAGATGCCGGGCCGCTGGGCCGAGACTTCCTGGAAGACCTGGTAGCCGTTCTTCCGGGGCATGTGGATGTCGCAAAAGGCGATGTCGTAGTCGCCCGCGAGGGCCATGTCGATGCCCTCCTGGCCATCGCAGGCCTGATCCACATGGTAGCCTGAATCGGTGAGGTACTCCGTGAGGAGGCTGCGGATCACCTGGGAATCGTCAATTATCAGAATACGGGTCATGTCGTTATTCCTACGCGCTGATCGCGTTCGTGACCGTCTGCATCAGCTCCTTGATGGAGAACGGTTTGGAGAGGAACGCGCAGGCGCCGTTGTTTATTGACTGGCTTACCGTGTACAGGCTGGAGAAGCCAGAGATTACGATGACTTTGTAGTTCGGGTCAGAATCGCAGGCGAATTTGACGACTTCTTCGCCCGAGACCCGGGGCATTTTGAGGTCAGTGATGATGAGGTCATACCGCCGCTTGCGGATACGCTCGATCGCCTCATCGCCGTCGCAGGCCAGGCTGACGTCGTACTCCTCGCTGAGCACTTCGAACAGGAAGCTACGGATGATCTCTTCGTCATCAACGATGAGGACGGATCTCTTCATGGGTTCAGCCATTGAACGTCCCAGTCCTATCTACATTTGTATACCGACGTCGCTCTTTACGGCTTTATCGGCTTCGTGGGGGTGTTTCTGAACGGGCAATATGAGGGTGAAGGTCGTGCCCTGGCCAACCTTCGAGTCGACTTTGACTTCGCCGCCGTGCTCCTTGATAATGCCGTAGCTGACGGAGAGGCCGAGGCCGGTGCCCTTGCCGACTTCTTTCGTAGTAAAGAAGGGTTCGAATATCTTGTTAATGAGTTCGGGCGGAATGCCGTGACCCTGGTCGATGAAGCGCATTTCGACGGCGCCGCCGAACTCCCCCACGGCCGGGCTGTAGCGCGATTCGATGCGGATCTCGGACTCCGGCTTCGAGGCATGCATGGCGTTGATGATCAGATTGGTGAAGACCTGCTGCATCTGGCTGGCATTCGCCTGGATGAGGGGGAGGTCCTTGGCCAGGTCGACCTTCAGCGTGATCTGGTTCATGTTCAGTTGGTGCTCGACAAAGGTGCGGGTGTCTTCGAGAACCTGGTTGATGTCCACATCGTCGAACTCGGTCGTGTGCGATGACCGGGAGAAGCGCAGGAGATTCTGCACGATGTTCTTGCACCGGCGGGCCTGCGTTTCGATATCGGTCAGGTAGCGCACGTAGCTGGCGGTCTCCTTGGACGGGCCTTCCGGCCCGATATTCTTTTTCATCTTCTCCAGCGTGAACTGGGCATAGCCGAGAATGCCGCCCAGAGGGTTGTTCAGCTCGTGGGCGACGCCGGCGGCGAGCTGGCCGATAGCGCTCATCTTCTCCGACTGGATGAGCTGCCCCTGGGCTTCCTCCAGAGCGAGCGTGCGCTCGACAATCTTCTCCTCGAGGTTGCGGTTGTACTGCTCGATTTCATCCCGGCTCTGGCGCAGGGAATCGATCATCTTGTTGAAGGTCTTGGCCAAATGGCCGATTTCATCGAGCTGGTTGATTTCGACGCGCTGGCTGAGATCGCCGCGGCTGACCTGGTCGGTGACCCTCACGAGCATCTGCACCGGGCGGGTAACGACGCGGACGAAGAAGGTCAGGATGAGGATGGTCAGGATGAGAATGACGACCGTCAGCAGGATGGCGGTCTGCTGGGCCTCGGCGATGGACTTGTTGACCTTGGCCAGCGAGAGAATCAGCCGGATGGAACCGATCTTCTCGGCGACATACTGGCGCGGAATGGACTGGTCGAGGCCGCTGGTCATGCCAAGGGTTTCGCGGCTGAGCACCTCCTTGCGGGAAAAAACGGGGTACTGCAGCTCGATATACTCCTGGTCATCGGCGCTCTCGATGTAGAACGAACCGCCGATGGTATCGGACTCGCCGACTTCGCGCATGATGCGTTTCACCCGAACCTGATCTTCGCTCCACGTTCCGTAGGCCGAAATCGGCCGGTCTTCGGAGCCGAGGATGATCGCGTAGGTGACGGCGTCGAACTGGTTGAGGATGGTGAGCAGTTCGTCGAGTTCGTACTTGGATTCGAACAAAACGCCGCTCTCGGCGTTCATCGCCAGCATCTGGATCATCGTCTGGCCGCTGGTCTTCAACTCGCGGCGGAAACCGTCGGCCTGGCGGTTGATGAGGTAGCCGCTGACGGCGATGATGCTGGCGATCACGATAATCGAGACCGGCACCATGAACTTGGTCCGCAAACGGAGGCTCTGCACGCGTTCAAGGAGACTCATCGGTAGACCTCCTTGGCGACGGCGACCAGTTCATCGGGGATGGTGACTCTTATGTGCTGCGCGGTCTTCTCATTATAATGGAACCAGATGACATCGGCGGCCGAGACGCTGATGTCGGCGGGGCTCTCCCCGGCAAGAATGCGATTGAGGATCTGTCCGGCCTGGATCCCGACAGCCTTGTAGTCGAAGTCGAGCGCGAAGAGGGCGCCGGACTCCACCACGTAGCGGGAGAACCCCATGAAGGGGATGCTCTTGCGCAGGGTATTCAGCAGAATGTACTTGGTGGCCTGAGGGTCAAACAGGACGGGGTCGGCGACCGACCAAATTCCCTGGACCACCGAAGCCAGCGAGTCGAGGGCCACTGGGAGCTCCCGACTGTCCTTGATTTCGATCGCGACAAGATCGATCCCCATGCCGCGAGCCACCGCCCGGGCGGTCGGAATGAGACTGGCCGTATTGGAGGTATAGAGCACCCCGATGGACTTGATATTGGGGATGATCTTCTTGAAGTAGCGGAACTGGACCTCATTGGGAATATCGAGCGACGCACCGGTGACGAGTCCGCCGGGATGCTGATTCGATTCGACAAACCCGGAGAGCACCGGGTACATGACGCCCGCGAAAACAATCGGGGTCCCGGGCAGATGTTGTTTGGCGAGGTTGGTGGCGGAACTCCCGATAGTCAGGATGGCGGTCGGCCTGAGAGAGCGGATGGAATCGATCAGAACCCGGTCGCCCGAACCCTGCCCGACAATGAAGGTGTGAAGGGCGACACCGGGGTTGCTGCGCTCGATAACCTTGCGCGCTCCCTGCAGGGTGCGGGTGGTCGAGGTCAGGGTGTCGCTCATGAGCACGGCGACATTGGCGGCCCGGGCGGAGATCCCCCCCACCATAGTAATGAAGCCGAGGAACGCGGCCGTCGCGAATACCCTTTTCGTCACGCTGTCCATCGGGCGGGTACGTTTATCCTCTCTATAAAGATCGCCCGCCGGGCTGATCGGCACGGGGCGAAGGCTCTCCGATAACACTTTCCAAAGTATCGGCTTAGTCGGGGAATTCTTGACCATTCGCGAGCCGCCATCCGGCGAAAAAAGACAGCGCGATCCGCGCTTTCCCCTGTCAAGGATTTACAGGGGGAGCCGATACAACTGACAAGAATCACCGGTGACCGGTGTGCCTCACGCTATACCGACACCGACGATACAGAGGAAATTATCAGTGGATAAACATATGCGAGGAGGAGCCGCCTTGTGTGAACGGCTGAAAGTCCTATCAGGCATCATTGGCTGCCTGTTCCTGCTGTCGTTACCGTCACTCGCCTTCGCCGGTGTGTCCGGCAAGATCGCGGGAACGGTGGCCGACTCGGCAACGGGTGAGCCGATTGTGGGGGCTGTCATTCAAGTGGTCGGAACGGAGATCGGGACAGTCACCGATTCCGACGGCGAGTACTTCATTATTAACCTGCCGGGCGGCGCGCATGACCTGTCCGTCACCGTGATGGGCTACGAGCCGATCACGAAGACGGGCGTGCGGGTGCTGGTCGACCTGACCACGCCGATGGATTTCGAGCTGTCGCCGGCGCCCATCGAACTGGGCCGCCAGGTTATCGTCACCGCCGCCAACCCGATCGTGCAGCAGGATCTGACCGCCTCGCGGATCATCTTTACCGCGGACCGGCTGGAGGAACTGCCGAACATGATCAGCATCCAATCGGTGCTGAAAAATTATCCGGGTGTGGTGGAAGACGGCGACCAGGCACTGCACGTCCGCGGTGGACGCGCGGGCCAGGTGACCTACCTCTATGACGGGTTCAACATCCAGGATCCCTTCACCGCCAGCCAGGGAATGAACATTATCCCGTCGGCACTGGAAGAGCTGTCGCTGACCTCGGGCGGCTACACGGCCGAGTACGGCGAGGCCCTGTCGGGTGTCGTGAACGCCGTGTCCCGGGACGGGAGCTCCAAGTACGAAGGCGGCGTGAAGTTCTACGAGGGCTACACCCAGCCCTACGATGTGAACACAGGCGACTGGTCGAACCTGTCGCGGCTGGGGAACCGCTCGGCCGCGTTCCACCTCGCCGGACCGCTGCCGGGCTTTGACCCGAAGCGGTACACCTTCTTCGCGGGCGGCCAGTACCTCACCGATCCGACCCACCTGCCGCACAACGACCTGACCTCGTGGACCGGAACGACAAAGATCTCGCTGACGCCGGCGAGCGGGGTGAAACTGAAATCGAATTTCTCCTACTATACCGCCGAAGGCTCGCTCTACGAGCACCGGGACGTGAACGACCGGTCGTACGACTTCAACCTCGACGGCCTGCCGCACCAGGAGAAGAAAGCGTACCTGGTGGGATTCGGCGCCGACTACGCCTTCAGCGAGCGGACCGTCCTCTCGGCTTCGGCCAACCGCTTCCATACGAAGACGAAAGCGGCGCCGGAGCACCTCTTCGACCTGTACTGGGACGAGTGGCCGGGGTACTCGGAGGACGCCAACGGCGATTACAACGGCACGATCGACGATGACAACTACGGCAACTCGGCCGATCAGACCGATCCGATGGAGGTCGTCGGTTTCACGGCCGGCGAAGATTTCGAGCCGACCTACCGGCTGCGCGAAACCTGGTACAACTCGTTCTCGGTTCGCCTCCTGAACCAGATCAACAAGTGGAACCAGATCAAGGCCGGGGTGGAGTACCGCAAGTACGACATCCGGTGGGACTTCAAGCAGTTCTACAACGTGCAGCCGTACGGCGAGAAGTACGAAACCAAGCCGACTTATGTCTCGGCGTTCCTGCAGGACAAGATGGAATACGACTACTTCGTAGTAAACCTCGGCCTGCGCTACGACTACCACAACGCCGACATCAGCTACAACATCACCCCCACGGAGACGCTCGAGCCGACCTGGAAAGAGGCCGACGCCAAATCGAAAGTGTCGCCGCGACTGGGCGTGTCGTTCCCGATCGCCGAGAACAGCGTCATGCGGTTCAACTACGGTCAGTACTTCCAGGAGCCCCGGTTCACGTACCTCTACCTGAACTACCAGGGGGATGTATCCACGGGCCGCCCGCTGCTGGGCAATCCGGATCTGAAGCCGGAACAGACGACCGCGTACGAACTCGGGGTCGATCACCTGATCACCGAAAACCTCCGGTTGAACGCGACGGCGTACTACAAGGACATTCAGGACCTGGTGACAGTGCGGCGGGTAGCCCAGGGAGAACGGGCGGACCTGCAGCCGGTCGACCGGTTTGTCAACGAGGACTACGGGTCGGTCAAGGGTATCGACCTGGCGCTGGAAGTTCTGCCGAGCCGCAGCAACTTCAGCGGCTCGATTTCCTACGGCTACATGATCGCGAACGGTAGCGGGTCGTACGCGACCGAAGCCTACTACACCTGGCTGTCGAGCACGACCGATACGGTGCAGCCGGTGACCGAGTATCCGCTTGATTTCGATCAGCGGCACACGGTGACCGGAGTGATGACCTACCGGGCGCCGGCCGACTGGGACGCGCGGTTCTTCGGGCAGAAGCTCCCCGGCAACTGGGGGCTGACGTTCGTGGGGTACTACGGTTCCGGGCTGCCGTACACGCAGGTTGACGCCAACGGCAACCGGCTGGGCGAGCGCAACGAGGGCCGTCTCCCGGCGCACTACACCGTCGACATGCGGTTCAACAAGGACTTCGGAATGCGGGGCGGCAAACGCTTGAGCCTGTTCGTCGAGGTGGACAACCTCTTCGATCGGCGCAACGTGGTCAGCCTCTATGAATTCACCGGTCTGGCGGACAACGACGGAGTCAATCCGCAGGGTGGCCTGGCCGTCAGCCAGCAGGAACTGGATCGCTACGATCGACTCTATGATAAGGATCCGCAAAACTACGCCCCGCCTCGGACGATCAGGACCGGGCTGGAGCTGAATTTCTAAACCGGAGCAGATGACAATGAACGCGAGAACATTCCGTATTTCGAATGGTTGTCTGGTCGCGGTTTCGGCGCTGTGCCTGCTGGCCGTCTCGGCCGGCGCGATGGCTCCGCCGCCGTATCAGCCCGGCGGCGGTCGGGACCGCAGCCAGGTCCTGTCGCCGCATCCGGCGACCTGGGACCAGATCACGCACAACGTGGGAAACATCGTGACCACGGTGGACAACTGGGGCTACATCGGCGGGTACAACTACTACGGATATCCGTCGGGTGAGTGGCCGCGCAACTCGGGCCACGACTACCTCGCCGAAGTCCGCTTCTGGATGGGCGGGATAGCGCCAAACGGCGACACGCTCGTGTCGAATTCGGCGGACGATTTCCAGTGCCTGCCCAATGACGAACTGGCCGATCCCTACCGGATTCTCCTGTCCACTGATACGACCCGGTACTTCGGGTACGATCCGACCGATACGGTCGGCCTGGGCGAGGGGAAGCCGGCGTACGGCTGGCGGGTGTGGAATCCCTCGGTCGAGCAGTGGGACTACAACGAGGTCTACAACGCGCTGGCGACCGAATACCGCCCCGGCGGCCCGACCTCCCTGCAGGATTCCCATGTCCGGTTCACCGACAACGCGACCGGACAGACCAACATGGGCCTGGAGATCACCCAGACGATCTACCAGTGGAACTACTGCTACAACGAAGATTTCATGTTCGTCGTGCTGGATATCACCAATGCCTCGGAGATCGACTACGCCGACTTCGCAGTCGGTATGTACATCGATATCGACGTGGGCGGGCCGGATGGCACCGGTGAGAACGGCCGACTGGGCGACCTCGTCGGATTCGATTCAACTGAGAACCTCGCCTGGATCTACGACGAGGACTACTATGACGAAGGCTGGAAAGCCCGGGCAGGCATCATGGGGACGAAACTCCTCGAGACGCCGGACAACATCGGGATGACCGCGTTCCGGACCGACGACTGGGCGTTCCTGCCCGACAACGATCCCGGCCGGTACGCGATGATCAACTCGGAGCAGTTCGACGCCTCCCTGCCGCCGACCGACCAGTTCTACGTGCAGTGCACGCGCGGGATCGACCTGACCGCCGGAAAGACGGTGCGGGTTGTGTTCGCGCTCGTCGCGGGCATGAACGACGCCGAGTTCCGGGACAACGCCGCGCTCGCGCAGGAGCTCTACGATAATAACTTTGTCGGTCCGGAGCCGCCGTCGACACCGGTGCTGACGGCCAAAGCCGGCAGCGAAAAAGTCTACCTCTCCTGGGGAGATACCTCGGAAGTAAGCCTCGATCCGATGTCCGGCGAGGCCGATTTCGTCGGCTACAAGCTCTACCGGAGCACCGATCGCGGCCGCACCTGGGGCGAGGAGCTCGACGGCCGGGATATCGAGAGCGACTGCCTCGACATCGACTACGAGACCATAGCGGAATACAAGGTGAACGAGGCGGGGGACCCGATCGCCCGGTCGTTTGTTGACTCAGGGCTGGTGAACGGCGTGGAGTACTGGTACTGCCTCGTGGCGTACGACCGAGGGGATACGACCGTGGGCGTCGATCCGCTGCAGTCCGGTTTCGGGACCGCAGGCGAAGTGCCCAACGTGCTAAGCGTCGTACCCCAGGCTCATCCGGCGGGCTACTACGATGCCCAGTCGACACTCGAACACCAGTACACCGGGGTCGACGTGCCGTCCGAAGGAAATGTATACGCTGAGATCTTTAATCCCGATAATATCCTCGGAGACAGCTATACGGTCGTCTTTGAGGACGGCACGACCAGCACGGTGTGGCACCTCCTGAACGAGACAACCGGCGACACGGTTCTGGCCGATCAGACCCTGATGGACGCCAGCCCGCAGGAATACCCGGTGGTCGAAGGGTGGCGGGTCATGGTGACCGACGGGGTACTGGCTTCGCGGGGGCTGGTCCAAACCGGTTTCTCCGGGGCCGACACGACCCTTGCGTGGAGCGGAGTCGTGCAGCAGAGCATTCCGTGGGCCTTTGACAACCCCGCCTACGTGTGGAGCCACGAACCGTTCCGCTGCACCTACGAACTGCGCTACACAGGCGATTCGACCCGCTCGTGCTGGATCCTTGACGGCTACTACGAGATCGACAATGTCTACCAGGTGCCGTTCGAAATATGGAACACGACCCGTAACGAACGGGTGTCGCTGGCTGTCCATGACCTGGAGAGCGATGGCGAATGGCAGCCGTACGATCCACTGGTCATAGTCGACTACCCCTACGATTCCCTGGCGTCGGTGGCGGCGGAGTCATTCCCGTTCCGCTACTCGTGGATGTTCCAGTTCGACTCGGAAGTCTTCGGCCCTGCGACCGGCGATATCTTCACGGTCTTTGGCGCGCCGGTCAACGGTCCCGGCGACCGGTTCACCTTCAAGGTGGACGGCGTTGATGCAACGGCCGCGGCCGGCGACCTGAAGAACATCAAGGCGGTGCCGAACCCGTACTTCGTTCGCAACGGAAACGCGGGCCGGGTCGGCGAGCTGCAGTTCAAGAATCTCCCGGACAAGTGCACGATCCGGATCTACACCATGGCCGGCGACCTGGTCGAGACGCTCGACCACGTCGGGAGCGGCGAGGCATACTGGAATCTGCTGTCGAGCAACAACCAGCAGGTGGCCTCCGGGATCTACATCTTCCACGTCGAATCCGACTACGGGGAGTTCCTCGGTCGATTCGCGGTGGTCAAGTAAAGGAGGTACGAGGTGAAAAAGATCGTATTGATTCTCGCCCTGCTGCTGATCGCGGGGAGCGCTTTCGCCGAGTTCTCCAAGGTGGGATCGACCGGAGCGCAGTTCCTCAAGATCGGCGTGGGTGCGAAGTACCAGGCGATGGGCGACGCATCGGCGGCCACCGTCAACGACGCCTACGCGGCCTACTGGAACCCGGCCGGGTTGACGTCGATCGAGAACACGTCGGTCAGTTTCACGAACGTGAACTGGCTGCTGGATGTCGACCTCAACTACGCCTCGATCGCGCACTACTTCGAAGAGGTCGGGACGTTCGCCGTGAGCGCGTCGGTGCTCTCGATGGACGACCAGGAGATCACGACGATGGAGGAGCAGAACGGGACCGGGGACTTCTACTCGGCCTCGTCCTACGCGGTCGGCGTGTCGTACGCACGCATGCTCACCAACCGGTTCTCGTTCGGGGCGACCGTGAAGTTTGTCGGCGAGCGGATTCACAATGAAAGCGCCGAAGGCTTTGCATTCGACCTCGGCACGCAGCTGGAGACCGGATTCCGGTCGCTCCGGCTGGGGATGGCCATCACGAACATGGGACCGGAAATGGAGTTCGGCGGACCGGACCTCAACGTCCCCGTCGGCGAAGAAGGCACCGGCGCCGAGTTGAAGACGACGGCGTACGACTTGCCGATGACGTTCCGCTTCGGCCTTGCCTACGACATGGACATGGGCGCCAATTCGATACTGACCTTGTCGTCCGAATTGAAGCACCCCAACGATAACGAGCAGCAGGGGTCGCTGGGAGCCCAGTGGGGCTTCCGCGACCAGTACTTCCTGCGCGGCGGGTACAAGATCAACTATGACGAGGAAGGTCTGACGCTGGGCGGCGGCATCCGGACGTCGGTGGCGAGCGAAACCAAGCTCGTGATTGACTACGCCTGGCAGGAATTCGGACGCCTCGAAAACACCCACCGGTTCTCGGTCGGGTTCACTTTCTGAGCAGATTGGTACCCAGGATACAGGGCTCCCGTGGTGTAACAGCCGGGGGGCCCTTTTTTTCGGCCACCGCTGGACAAGGCCGGTACAAAGGATGTATATTCATCCACCCAGCCGAGAAAACAGGAGAGACTTGATGAAACGCCTTGTGTCCCTCGCCGCTGCCATTCTTCTGCTGACACTCGCCGGCCCTGCCCGGGCACAGGAACAGGAACCGGTATCGACGCAGCCGGCCATTCAGTTGCTCGAGGACTACTTCGACCTCATGCTGTCGGGGAACCTGGCCTCGGCTGAAGGACTCTGGACCCAGGCGGCCCTGAACCGCAGCAGCCGGTTCGGCATCACGTTTTCCGGTATCCCCCTGAAAGTCGACGCGTCCTCGCCGATCGTGCGAAACCTGCCGGTCATGCGCGACTACCTCTTCCCGGCCGTGAGCCAGGTCAACGTGCTCGACGGCGGCAATTTCGTCCGGCTGGACTTCAAGAAGGTCGTCGGCGGGCAAGCGGTGGAATACCCGTACTACGCCCGGTACGACGGCCAGTACTTCTGGCTGACCTATCCCCAGGACTACTTCGCCCGCGACTGGAACGTCCTGGAGACGAAGTACTACCGCATCCACTACGAACCGGGAACGGACGAATTCCTGCACCCGGTGCTCCTCGAACAGGCCGACCGGTACGTGGAGAAAGTGGCCGACTCGCTGAAAATGGCGAAAACCGATGTGGCGGAGATAGCCGACAAGAAGGTGGAATTCTTCTTCTGCAAGTCGGATTCCTCGGTGGCGGAGATCACGGGGCACTTCACGAAGGGAACGACCGACCTCGCCTCGAACGACATCATCAGCTCCTACTTCCCCCACAACCACGAACTGATCCACCTGCTCGTGAATATCAAGCTGCGGACCTTGCCGCTGTACACCCAGCCGATTCTGCGCGAGGGGCTCGCGGTGCACTTCGGCGGGCGCTGGGGAAAAGCGCCGACCTCGCTGGTGTTCCTCGGGGCCTTCCTGCACGAAAACCAGATTGTCGAGGTGGACTCGATCATTTCGATGGACCGATTCGAATCGCAGGCCGGCGCCGACATGGCCTACCCGGTGGCCGGGCTGTTCAGCGGCTACCTGATCGACCGGATGGGCCTGGAAGGGTTCATGCAGTTGTACCTGGCGTTGTCGGGGACGTTTGATCAGGTATCCGGGATGCTTGCGCCGGCGGTGAAGCGAACGATTTACGAAGCCGCCGGGGTGAAGTCGTGGGAGGCCCTGCTGGCCGACTTCCAGGCCTACTGCGGCCGCCTGCAGAAAGACCGCTCCGTATTCGCCCCAGGGAGCCTCAAGAAGGGGAAGAAGAGCTTTGTTCAGGAGGGAATGCAGGTGAATGTCGAAAAGAAGTGGGCCTCCCTGCAGGTTGTCGGCGACAGCGCCGCGATGCCTGAAGGCAACCTCCTGTTCGGCTACGACAAGCGCCTTGAAGGCGTGCGGTCGATGCTCTTCGAAGAGCAGTACCAGGGGGCAATGCCCTACCCCGCGTATCGCTGGGGAATCCGATTTGACGCCAACGAGGCGGGGCTGTACGACTACGCCACCAACCAACTGGTCGGAAAGTACATATTCGGCATAACGCCGTCGTCGGAATACCACGGCGAGGACGGCAACGACGTCGCGGTGCGGTATCTGCTCGACCTGTCCGACGGCGCCGTACCGACTGAGACAGATCACAAACTCCTGAAGAACTGACGTCCCTACCGGCATGGACGTACTAACCACCATCAACGTCCTCCTCGTGGCGGCGCTCACCATTGTGGTGGCGTGGCTGGTCGTCACGCTGCGCCGGAAAGGGCCGGACCAGACACTGCAACTGCAGGCGATGGTCGACAGCCTCAAGGCGGAGCTGGTGAGCCGCCAGATGGAAGGGCTGGTGGCGCTGCGCGAGAGCCTCGACACAGCGAGCCGCGGGCTCAATGAACGGCTGGCCGAAGGCACCACGGCGATGGATCGCCGCCTCGGAGTGGTGACCGAGATCGAACACCGGCTGGGACAACTGCAGCGCCAGACGCAGCAGATTGAGGAGATCGGGAAGAACATTCAGGCGCTGTCGGACCTGCTCAAACCGCCGAAACTCCGCGGCGGCCTCGGAGAACTGCTCCTGGAGAACCTGCTCGGCCAGATTCTCCCGACCGCGCTCTTCCAGATGCAGTATGCGTTTCGCGACGGCGCGCGGGTGGACGCGGTCATCCGGCTGGGAGACCGAATGCTGCCGGTCGACTCGAAGTTCCCGCTCGAGGCGTTCGAGCGAATGCAGGTGTCGGGGGAGAACGAGCAGACCGACCGCGAGTTCCGCAAAGCAATCAAAGGACAGATCGACTCGATCGCCGCAAAGTACCTCCGTCCCGATGAAGGCACGACCGATTTCGCGGTAATGTATATTCCGTCGGAGGCGGTCTACTACCGCCTGGTGTCGGACGCGGGATCGGAACTTCTGGCGTACGCGTTGTCGAAACGCGTCATTCCCAGCTCGCCGGGACACCTGTACGCCTTCCTGGCGTCGGTGGCGGCGATCTACACCGAGGCCGGATTGGCCGGGAACACCCGCCGGTTGACGGCTGTTCTCCACGCATTGCGCGAATCGGTGGAGAAGCTTGAGTCGGCCCACGAGCGGATGGCCGGTTCGGCCCGTATGCTGAGCCTGAACCTCGACAAGGCTCGCTCCGAAACGGGCGAGATGCAGACCCAGTTGGAGAGCCTTCGCGACGGCCCCGAGGTCGCCGCGGAAACGGTCACCGCGATTCCCAAAGAGGAAGACAGGTAAGTGGTAGCGAAAGAATTCGATCTCATCATCATAGGATCCGGTCCGGCCGGGGAGAAGGCGGCAATCGAAGCCGCCAAGATGCGCAAGTCGACAGCGATCATCGAACGCCGCTCGGTCCAGGGTGGCGTGTGCATTCACACCGGCACCATTCCGTCCAAGACGCTCCGCGAGACCGTCATGTACATCTCCGGACTGCGCCAGCGCTCCGTCTACGGACTGATCGGGAACGTGCGGCCGAATGTCTCCGTGGCCGAGCTGATGTACCGCAAGGGACAGGTGATCCAGCAGGAAGTCGAAGTCATCCAGCAGAACATGGCGCGGCACCGGATCGAAGTGATCCAGGGAATCGGATCGATCAAGGACCCGCATACGGTGGCGGTGACCAATGACGACGGCGTGCAGAGCGAGTTGCGCGGCGAGGTGATCATCATCTCGACCGGGACGCGGTCGTGGCACACGCCGGGAGTTGACTTCGATCACAAGTTTGTCTACGACGCCGAGAGCATCATCAACATCGATACCCTGCCCCGGTCGCTGACTATTATCGGCGGCGGCGTGATCGGCTGCGAGTATGCCTCGATCTTCGCCCATATCGGCGTCAACGTCACCATAGTCGACAGCCGGGAACGGCTGCTGTCGTTCCTCGACCGGGAGATCGCCGACGCCCTGACCTATCTCATGCGCAAGTACCGCATCAACCTCGTGCTCGGCGAAGGCATGAAAGAAGTCTACCGCGAAGGGGAGCAGGTGGTGGCGGTGACACAGAGCGGGCGGCGCGTGATTTCAGATCGGGCGCTCTTCACCGCCGGGCGGGTCGGAAACACCGAGTGCCTCGGCCTGGACCAGCTCGGAATCGAGGTCGATGACCGCGGACTGATCAAAGTCGACGAAATGTACCGGACAAAAGTGCCGAACATCTACGCGGTGGGGGATGTGATCGGGTTCCCTTCTCTCGCATCCGTGTCGATGGATCAGGGACGGCTGGCCGCGATCCACGCGTTCCGTCGCGGAGACACCTCCTGCATCAATTCACTTCTGCCGTTTGGGATCTACACCATCCCCGAGGTCTCGATGGTGGGGCAGACCGAAGAAGCTTTGTCGGCGGCCGGGGAGGACTACGAAATCGGTATCGCGCGGTATTTCGAACTGGCGCGGGGGCAGATTATCAACGATCACGATGGAATGCTCAAGCTGATATTCGATCCGAAATCGCGGCGGCTGCTGGGCGTGCACATAGTGGGCGAACGGGCGACCGAGCTCATTCATATCGGCCAGGCCGTGATGACCCACGGGGGAACGCTGGACTACTTCACCGATACGGTGTTCAACTATCCGACGTTGTCCGAGGCCTACAAGGTGGCGGCGCTGGACGGTTTCGCGCGCCTGGATCAACGGTAGAGGGGGTCGGGGTTCAAGGGCACCCAAACGGCGGAAAGATCCGCCGGATATTGGGGAGCCCGGTATCTTTGTTTTGACTTCCATCCCATAATGTCGTTTATTTACATTTAGCGGGGCGAGTCGATGTAGATCTGTCGGTGTTTTGGGTACTGATTCGGCAGGTTCTTCGAGGGTTTCTCCGTGTGTGCGGTTGTGTACTCCAAAGTGAGGAGCGCAGGGTGTATCTCTGTGAAGGTCCCGCGCGCCATCAAGTCAATTCAACGAAATGGTTTCGGCGACAAGGAAGGGCACCTGTATGAATTTCCCCTCGCTCAAGACAGCGGTTTTCGCCATGTCGTTTTTGAGTGCCACAGAGATCTTCTCGGGAACGCCAATAACTGATTTGCAGCGGCCGTCTGCGGAGGAAAGTTACGCCGGGAATAACATTGTTACAGAGGCTCCAATCGAGGCGAATGGCGCATATCACCTGAACGGAGTGGATCAATACCTGTCGTTCCAGTCGTACAACCCGGGGACCGGTAATTTCACAATCGAAGGATGGGTGAAACTGGACAACTATGTCTATGGAGAGCCCTTATACAACCAGGAGCAAGACGGCGCCACGGGTCGGCCGAATTTGAAAGTCACGGTTCATGCTGATGGCCTGATGTTGTTTCACGCCGCGAAAGTGGGGAGTTCGGGTAGTTCTGACCAGTACGTTAGGTCTATTTCAGTGATTCCTTTAAACGTATGGACGTATTTTGCGTGCACTCGTGAAGATGGAGTCCTGAGGATTTACCTTGATGGCCAGTTGGACGCGGAAGCAGACCACGGAGTCAATTTCGATCTGAGTGGCATGAATAGCTCGGGCTTCCTGGGTCGGAGATACAATACATCGTATCCTTATTCTCAATACTTCGTCCATGGGTCCCTTGATGAGATCCGCGTGTCCAATGTGGCAAGAACGCCGGCGGAGATATCCGGCTACTTTGCCAGTGGAGCCGAACTGGCGGTGGACGCCAACACGGTGATACTCTGGCACATGAACGGCGCCGCGGGGACGGCCTCTAAGCTGAACAATGCTCAGGGAAACAGCGCGTTCGATCTGACCGAAGGAAACAGCCCGCCGGCAATCTGTGGATTCAACGAGTGTCCATCAACATCCCTGAGCTTTGGCACGACGGTGCTTATTCACGGTTATACGGCGGAGGGGGAAGACTTCAGCTCTGGGGCACTCTGGGTGCCACGCATGGCGGACGCCATCATTCAGCGGGCAGGCGCAGGTCGAGTCATCAAGATTGAGAGTGGCTATTATCCTGCTGACATAGCTCCCCTTGCCGATGCGAGCCCCGGCGAGCAGGTCATTGCGTTCTGTTGGGTCCCGGAGTCACGGATAGACGCGGCAGGATTTTCCGAAGGGGCAGCGGATGCACTCTTTGCAAAGTTGATTCAGGGCGCACAAGCTGGGCTTTGGCACTTGAATCAACTACACTTCATTGCCCACAGTAGAGGGGCTGTAGTGGCCTCTGAGACAATCCAGCGATTGGGACTTTTCGCAGATCTACTCGAGACCGATCCGGCAATAGGCTCGGTTGACAGAGCAATTCACTTGACCACACTTGATGCGCATCCTTGGGACAGCGAGGGAAGCGACTGTATTGCGGATGTATCCTCAGCTGGCGACGAATCCGCGAACATCGGTTGTTCTGAGGTTGAGTGGTTACCGGCAGAGAAGACAAGAGCGGTCATTGCTTGGAACAATGTCGGTTTCTTCGATAACTATCGTCAGGGGGATTGCTACTATGTGGACGAAGTACTCAATGGCCTGCCGGGCGGTAGCCTGACCGGGCTAAACCTGTCAACAGCCAATTTTGATCTAACCGAAGTACTCGGTGCGCCATGGTATCCCGGTAACTACACCCATACGAAGGTGCATACCTGGTATCATGGAACGATCGATACGGCGTGCGTTCTATTTGACTACGACGGCTGCTACGTTGCAGGAGAGGACTTCGACCCGTCCGGGTGGTACATTAATAACCTAGGCCCGCGAAGCGCCGTGGGCTTCAACAGAAGCCTGATATTCGACCAAACCGGCTACGATGGTTTCTCGCCGGTTTCGCACGTTGACGTTTGTGAAGATGCGGGTGTATATGCCGGGAGCATCTTCAATGGGGAGTTTTCTCGCTCGGAAACCGGGCTGGTTGGCCTGGCGCATCTAGGCAGAAAGCCAGGCTGGAGCTACCAAGGCGGCATTGCTGATATCTCCGTGGAAGGACGCAGCCTTAAGCTGAAGGAGGGCAGTGAGGTCGCGCAGCACAACTGGTGCTATATTCCGGAGAACGCCACTCACCTGGCGTTCGCGTACCGTGTATACTGGCCGAGCATCTTCTCTTCTGCGGACTATATTGTAGCCTACATCGACAATTCCCAGATCGGAGAGCCCTTGGAGTTGGGTAAGATCGGCTACTTTATGCCTCATGTCCTTCCTATTGCAGGTACCGACTTTCCTGGCACTGTCAGGAAAGTCACCCTCGCATTGGTGAGCAGCGACGGTGACGTGGACAGTCGCGTATGGATTGACGACGTACACTTCATACTTAGTGGACAGGAAAGCGAGCGGTTTCGAAGGAAGGGTTGGTTTGTCGTCAACTCGCCGGTCGATATCGTTGTTACCGACCCCGATGGTCTCAGCGTAGGTGTGGACACCACATATATCGTCGACGCTGAATATGACTACTTTGTGAAGGAGGAGGGGGATACCGGGGTTGTCGTGAGCATCCCGTACGTGAAGACTGGCGCGTACGCGATCGAGGTCATTCCTCGGCCTTCAGCAAATCCGACCGACTCATTCAGTATATTTGGATGCTCTTTCGGTGTGGCCGATACTGTTGCCATGGGAGTGTTGGTCGAAGATATTCCGGACTCGGGCTATCAATATGTGGTGACATACTGCTGCTCTCTGCGTGGCGATGCGACCCACGACAGCAGAGTCAACGTATCCGATCTTACTTATATGGTCCAGTACCTTTTCAAGGACGGTCCCGAAGCAAGCTGCTTTGACGAAGCTGACTTGAGCGGCGACCATCAGGTTAACGTGTCAGACCTGACTTTCCTCGTGAATTACCTGTTCCGAGGAGGCGCGGCGCCGTTTCCGTGTCCGTAGGTTTCGGCTGATCGGCGGGATTCGGGCGGCTTCGCGGCGTTGATGGCACTATAAAACTGCCTTGGACGGTGGACCGTTCACAGGTCCACCATCATCGATGCAGCAAGTCAGGCTCCGGGGAGCCGGAATTACGTTTACTTCAACGAGTCCATGTCAGGCGCGCAGAGCAGTGCTTGATCTACTGCAAGAGAGATTGCTTCCCTCGGCCTTCGCCGGGGTCGCAACGACTATTCATAGACTCTTTCAACACTTCCCCCTCTTCGGCCAATCCACTGCCATGTGCCTGCGTTGAATTTTCTCAAGGGGATCTTCACCTGCGGGAAACCGACCTTTCTTCAAAATCCGCTGGTGGAAAATGGCCCCAAAACGAGCCGCTCTGGCCGGTCTCGCTCGCCATCCATCTGCTTATTATTCATTGACTTACGGTAACGGACTTGCGTGCCGCAGGTTAACGTCGATTCTGTCCAAAATCAACGGCAAACTGATGGAGATTGTGCGCATGTCCCGGTAAGTAAGAGAAAGAGTGTAGAGGCAGCCGGTGACCGACGTCGGGATCGTCTGTGCCGCCACCTGAGGACGGCTGGCCCCGGCGCGAAAGATCCTACTGCGCTCTGCCGCTGAGCTTCAGGTAAATGTCGTTCGCGCGTTTCCGGATTTGCGGCGCCTCGGGAGCATCCGGGGCCATGCCGGCGAACCGCTCGAAGTACTTCTGTGCGTCGGCAAGGTTGCCGGCCTTCTCGGCCAGGAATCCTTTGATGACCCACGGATAGGCCTGGGTGGGGTACTTCTCGATGATCTCCTCGGCCAAAGCGGCGGCGACATCGTGACGCCCGGTGCGGTAGTTGATGATCATGAGGTCGGTGTAGATCTCTTTGTTGTTCGGGAAGAGCTGCGCGGCGTGCTCTATGATCATCAGCGCGGTGTCGAAACGGTTCTGGTCGCGGTACCAGGCGTACAGGTTGGAGTGGTGAGCGGGATTGTACGGCTCGAGGAACAGGGCGGTATCAAGCGCCGGTTTGGCGCTGGCATACTTCCCCTGCTCCATCATGTACTTGGCATAGAGCGCGCGCGGTTCGGCCCAATAAGGGTTGCGGGCAATCAGCTTGTTGAGGCTGGGCAGAGCGATATCCAGCCGGTCGCCGGTGGCGAATTCGGTGATGCCGCTCAGATTGAGGTAATCGGGCGACTTCCGGTCGTAATCCTGATCCCACCGGTTGGCCTCATCGAGCTCCTTGCGATAAAAATAGGCATCGCGGAAAGCCAGACCGGCGGTGCGGTAGTAGGCGTTGTGGCGATCGAGATACGGCGTGGTGTAACGCTCGGCGGTGGCGATCCTGGTGTACGCCGGCAAATAGGACAACGGCAGCACGAGCGACAACGCCGCGAGAAGGCCGATGACCGCGGGGGAGATGTTGTTCTCGGTCTTACGGTCGCCGACGAGAATGGCCAGCAGGAACGCGCCCGGCGCGAGGTACGCCGCAAGGCGGGGGAGATCGAGGACGATACTGTGAACCGGGTCCATGACCGTCAGGGCCCCAACCCCTCCGAGGAACAGCAGCAGCGCCGACGAGGGAAGCGCGTGGGCGAGCACCCAGCGCACCCGGCGCAGCAGCACGAGCAACGCGGCCAGGCCGAGCGGGAAAAGCAGGAAGATCGTCTGCAGCATGTCACTCATGTGTCGCCAGGAAAACAGCCCGTAGTCGGCGTGCGGGGGCTTGCCGTCGATCGGCAGCAGGTATGACCGCAGCAGGAGGTAGCCGTCCGCAACTATGTAGAGGGCGACCGCTATCGCCGCAAGCGCGAGTCCTCCGGCGACTACCGGGAGGACCGACTCGCGGTCGCGAACAAAGCCGAGCGAGCCGATAGTTGCAACCACCGCACCGGGTACCAAAAAGAGGCAGGAGGCGTGGAGCACCACGCCGAGAACCACTATGCCCCAGAGCACGGCGACATTTTTCGCCCCGGGCTGATGGACCAGCCGCGTGATCCCCCAGGCGGTCCACACCGCGACAGCGGCAATCACCGGGGCAACGCCGACAAACCCGAGGTACAGGAGGAACTGGGGGCCGAAGAAAAGGATGAGGAATAGGCCGAGGCGACGGGTGGGATCCTCGGTGAGCAGGCCGGCGATTTTCCAGGCGCCGACAACGGCGAATGCGCCGGCGGCGAAGGTCATCGTCTTCCAGGCCAGCACACCGGCAAGGTTGTAGTGGAGGTCGAACAGGCTCCAGAAGACATTCAGCAACCAGACAATCAGCGTCGAACCGTAGGCGTACCACGGTAGGATGACGTCGGCCTCCTGCGCGACACGCGCGAGTTCGACATTGCCGCCGCCGTAGAGAAACGAGTCGAACTGGAACACCCAGAAGAGCGCGAGCAGGAGGAATCCGGCGCCGAACGTATTGCGCCGAGACTCCAGGAACGCGGCGATCGCGGGGAGAAAGCGACCGAGAGCGAACGCGAGGAGAGCCGCCCCGATCCACCAGCCGACCAGGTACGCGTAGGGGAAATGGTCCCAGTGCGTGAAGGACCAGTTGTTCTGCATCAGGTTCTCGCCCGCGATACGCCCGGCGACAAAGAGGACGACGGTGGCGAAGAGGACGAGGGGCAGGTGCTTGTGGGTCCCGGTGCGGTCCATGGTGTGTTGTGTCGTCGTCAGGTTAGAAGTCCTGTCGTCCGTCGAGGGCGCGGGCGAGCGTGACGGCGTCGGCGTACTCGAGGTCGGAGCCGACCGGGAGTCCGCGGGCGATGCGGGTCACGCGCACACCCATCGGCTTGAGCAGGCGCGAAAGGTACATCGCGGTCGCCTCGCCTTCGACATTCGGGTTCGTGGCGATGACCACCTCGACCTCCTCGCCGTCGATTCGGCCGAGCAACTCCTGAATCTTGAGGTCGTCCGGCCCGATACCGTCAAGCGGCGACAGCCGCCCGCCGAGGATGTGGAAGACGCCGTCGAAACCCTCGACCTTGTCGATCGCGGCCGCATCGGCGGTCTCCTCGACCACGCAAATGAGGTTGCGGCGGCGGCGGGGGTCAGAGCAGATCTGGCACGGATCCGCCTCGGAGATATTGTTGCAGATCGAGCAGAAGCCGACCTTGTCCTTGACCTCGCGGATAGCGTCGGCCAGCTCGAGAGCCTCCTCCCTGGGCAGCTTGAGGAGGTGGAATGCGAGCCGGGCCGCCGACTTGCGCCCGATACCGGGCAGACGGGCAAGGCGGTTCGTGAGCCGTTCGACTGATGCCGCTGACTTAAACATAGTGCGTTACTACTCTCGTTTCTATCGGCTAAAAGGGAAGGCCGCCGAGGCCGGGAAGGTTGAGGCCGCCGGTGATCTGCGACATCTGCTCCGCCTGCATTTCCTGCACCTTTTCGCGCGCCTGGTTGACAGCGGCGACAATGAGGTCCTGGAGCATTTCGATGTCTTCCTTGTCGACAACCTCGGGGTCGATCGTGATCGACTTGATCTCGTTCTTGCCGGTGGTCACCACTTTGACCATGCCGCCGCCGGAGGTGGCCTCGACCTCGGTCTTGTCCAGGGCTTCCTGCATCGCGGCCATTTTGGCCTGCATCTGCTGGACCTGTTTCATCATGTCACCGAATCCGCCTTTGCCCATGCTGCACTTCCCTTCGATTATCCGTTTTCCGTTTACTTCACTTTTTTGACGCCGATCACTTCCCCGTCGACTTTGTCCATAAGCATGCGGATGCGCGGGGAGTCGGCAATCAACTTCTCAATATCGGCCTTGTCAAGGCCGCGCTTTTCGTCGTCTGATTCGGGGCTTTCACGCTGCGGGTCGATGCTGCAGTTTATACGTAACGCGGCGTGGTAGTGTTCTCGCAGCGTGGCGAGAATGAGATTCATGTTCTCCGCCCGGCTGACCTGCTGCAGTGGCATCGCGCCGTTGGCGCCGAACACGAGCGAAATCTCGTTGTTGCGAACCTCGCGCACTTCGGCCATCGCGAGCTGCGAGGAGAGCATCGGCTTCTTGCGCCGCAGCTCGTTCAGGAAACTCTCCCAGCCGGCCTGGATCTGCGGGACATTAACCGTTCGTTTCAGGTCGACCGGGGCGGATGAATCGGACGACTCCGGACGGGGAGTCACTGCGGACGGCGCAGGGTCAGGGTCTTTTTTTTTTGAAGCTCCACCGAAAAGGTCGGCTGAGGGCGCCGCCGGAGCGGCCGGATTCTGCTGCAGGTGGGAAAGGATATCCTCGAACTGCACCGTCGATTCCATCGACGCCATCTTGACCGTGGCCACCTCAAGCACGAGGCGTTCGTCGAGCCCCGCTTTGAGATCGGCGCGGCCGTCCCCGAGCATTTTCATCAGGCGAATGATGTCGCCGAGCGTGAAGTAGTCGGCCTGCTTGAGGCACTCGGTCAACTCCTGCGGACTGAGGTTGAGCAGGTTGCCGGACTCGCGATCGGTCGATAAAATCATGAGGATGCGGAAGTGGTCGAGCAGTTCATCGAAGAAATCCTCGACATCGATTCCCGACTGCAGGACATTGCGGATCAGCATCAGGGCCGCTTTGGCATCCTGGGCGGCGACCGCGCTGGTGAACTCGAACAGGGTCTCCCGATCGACAAGCCCCAACGCCTCGACAACATCCTGCTCGGCGATAGTCTCGCCGGCGAACGCGGCCACCTGATCCATGAGAGAGAGGGAGTCGCGCACCGAGCCGTCGCCGCGCCGGGCGAGGATGGCGAGCGCGCCATCGGTGATCGTGATCCCCTCGCGCTCGGCGATGTTCTTCAGATGTTCGGCCAGGTCGAGGGCCGAAACGCGCTTGAAATCGTACCGCTGGGTGCGCGATAGGATAGTCTCCGGGACCTTGGTCGGCTCGGTCGTGGCGAAGATAAAGACGACGTGATCCGGCGGCTCCTCCAGCGTCTTGAGCAGAGCGTCGAACGCCGCGCCCGAGAGGCGGTGAACTTCGTCGATGATGTATATCTTCTTCTTGCCGCCGGTCGGCGTGAGGTTGATGCGCTCGCGCAGCGCGCGGACATCGTCAACCCCCGTGTTGGAGGCGGCGTCGATCTCGAGGACATCGAGGGAATTGCCCGCCGCGATATCGCGACAGGCGGGGCATTCGCCGCACGGCGTCGGCGTGGGGCCGTTGACACAGTTGAGGGCTTTGGCAAGTATCCGGGCGGTCGTGGTTTTGCCCGTCCCGCGGGGGCCGCAGAAGAGGTAGCCCGACCCGACGCGGTCGTTCCGGACGGCATTCTGCAGCGTACGCGTTACATGTGCCTGCGCCACAACGTCTTCAAATGACGGCGGACGGTACTTTCGGGCAAATACCTGGTAACTCATAGGCCTAATTATACGTAAACTTGGTGGCTCCCCCAATCATAATTTTGTACGGGCCGGGGGCCGGTCTGTTCGCATTTGACAAAAACGTGTGATAGTCCGTTTCTTCTTTGGAAGATCCGCGCTGAAGAAAAGGTAAGGGTTCATGCTGCAACGACTTTGCATCGCGCTGGTAGTCTGCCTGGGACTGGGAGGGATAGCGGCATGGGGAGCGCCGCCGAAATCAGGCGACCTGCCCAAGGCCATCGGGCGGGGAGCGGTCGGGCTGAAGCTAGGGATACTCAACACCGGGGCGATCACCCTGACCGGGAGAATGCTGCAGCGGGATACTGCAGTTTGGGTGACCGATCACGAGATGGATCCGCGCGCGGCCGCATGCGGGGGCGTGCATTTTGACGTGCCGCTGGCGCCGTGGTTCTCGCTGCTGTTTGCCGGGGATGTGTACGACATCCGGTTCGACCAGTTGAGCGAACGGTGCATCGATGTCTCGACCGGGTTCAAACTCGCATTCTACAATCGGCACTACCGCATCGCCTGGCGACCGGGGGCGGCGGTGGGCCTGGGGTACCTGGCCGATATCGGGTTTATGAGGCCGACGACCTACCTGACGCTCAAGGCGTTCACCGAACTAGTCCTATTTCCGCGGCGGGGGCAGTTCGCGTACGTGTTCGACCTGGGCGTGGTGGGAGCGCCGAGCGGGGGAAACAGCACGGTCGATGTGACCGTGGCGCCGTCGGTGTACTTGCGGGCGGGCCTCTTGTACTAGTGGGCAGGTTTGAGGCGTTGAAGAGTCAAGCACCCAGAGCGGTGCTTGACCTACCGAAGGAGCGCGCAGGGTTCTTTTCGGCTTGCATACCGGCCGGAATGTGCAATATTGCATTATCACGTCGTTCATCCATGATCGGAGGGAGAAATCTATGTCGAGACTGTATACGATGGTCCTGGCAGCTGTGCTCTTGATCACGACAGGGGCGTGTGGCGCCGATGGGCTGTCGTTCGGGTTGCTGGGAGGGCTGAACAGCTCTCAGTTTGAGTTTAACTACACGGAAATGCCCGGGTTGTTCGATCCGGACGCGCGGTTGGGCCTGCGATTGGGCGGATTTGTGGAGTATCCTGTATCGGGTCCGTTCGCAGTGCAGGTCGGAGTGAACTACGTTGAGCGGGGGTATGCGTACACCGTGACGTTGACCAGCGAGCAAGGGGCAGAGACAGGTGAAGAGACATTCTCGCCATTCCTGTCCTACGTGAGCGTTCCGATGATGCTGAAGTGGCAGCCGCAATCCGGAGGGGTAGACCCATTTGTTGTCGCTGGGCCACGGTTTGACATCAAGGCGGGCCACAGCGACGACCCGGAGTGGGGAGATCTTTACGGCGGGTTTCGGGACACCCAGTGGGGGATGACAATCGGGGGTGGAGCCGAGGTGGCCGTATCGCCGCGCCTGTCGGTCATATTCGGCGTGCTGTACAATTTCGATTTCGATGATGCCTACAAGACCGACCTGCTGACGATCAAGCGGGAGTCGCTCGACTTCGTGACGGGACTCCGGTTCTGAGAGAGGGGGGCCTGTGAAGCGCAGCTCGTGGATCCTGACCACTCTGACTGCTGTGGGAATCCTCTGGATCGGGTGCGGCGGCAGTTCTCCCAATGAACCCGAGCCGACCGACACCATCCCGATCACCTGGGTCAGTTCGTCCGTCGTGTACGACACGCTGATCGACAAGAAGGATCATTCTCTCATCTACTTCGGGGCGGAGTGGTGCGGATGGTGCCAGAAGCTGGAACATGAGACTTTTGTGAATCCGACTGTAGGGTTGCTCATCGACGAGTCCTTCAATGCAGTCAAGATCAATGTCGATGCCGACAGCACGGTGATCTGTCACGGCGCGACGCTCACCTGTTCGGAGTTGGCGGAGATGTACGGGGCCACGGCATTGCCGACGGTCGTATTCTTCGACCGCCGCGGCCAGCCGGTCGGATCGGTGGTGGGATACAGGCCGGCGGGGGACTTTGCCGCGATCCTGCGGACGGTCCGCGACGGCGGATGAGCGCCAAAGCGGGGGCGCCGACACCGGAAAAAAAGCGCTTGGCAAACGATCCGAGGGGCATTATAGTATAAGCCCTTGATGACCCAGATGGGGCAGTAGCTCAGTTGGGAGAGCGCAACGTTCGCAACGTTGAGGTCGTCGGTTCGATCCCGATCTGCTCCACTTAAAATTAGCGCCTTCGGGCATCAACTGTGATTGGGCCTCCCGCAAGGAGGCCATTGTTGTCACAAGGAGTGCCCGGACGCACCAAGCCTGTGCTAGGCGGGGAACTAGCGGTGCCCTGTCACCCGGAATCCGCTATACCGGGGCTGAATTCCCACCTTCGGGTGCGGTCGCCGGGATTCTCCAACAGGTAAGTGGCGTTGAAGGCTGGGTCCCGTACAACGGAAACCTATGAACCCGGTCAGGACCGGAAGGTAGCAGCCGTAAATAGTCATTTCCGTGTGTTGCGGGGTTCCCCGGCTGGAGCCGGCTGCCTTGAGGGCTTTCCGGGGGCGGCTCAACGGTGGGTGCACAGTAAATTATGGCCCGTCGGGTTCCCTCGACGGGCCGTAATACATTAAGGCCATGCCGGTTACGGTCCACTTCCTGAAACAACCACCCCCGGCGTCCGTATCTGAAAAACGGTGTAATCAGGTTTACCATACAATGCGAAGAGGAAAGGCAATGAAAAGCAAGTCACTCAGAAATCTGTGGGCGGCATCGGCGATTCTGGCGGCGCTGGCCGCCACCGGTGTCGCAGCCGAAAAAATCAAGATCGAAAAACTCGACGATCTGCCGCGGCATACCTACCGCATCGAGGGGAAAGCGACCGAGTTCATCGCCGACAACGCCGCGGTACAGAAGTTGGCGGCGGAGGTGAAGGCGGACCTGCTGGCGGACCTCGACAAATACGAGATCCCGGATCAAACCACCGTCCTCAATTACTACAGCAACCTGGCCACAATCGCCCTGATCGAAGGGGACTACGCCGGGTACGAAATCCTGATCGGACGAGTACGCGAGCTGGAGGACAAGGAGGCGCAGAAGCTGACGACCGGGATGACCGGCCGGGCGTTTGTCGCGGCGATGCAGGCGCCCGAAGCCCAGCGCCAGGAGGCATACCGGGCGGCCTACGCCGCCCAGGTCAACTGCCGTACGCGGTCGTCGAACCGCAGCTGAAACAGGCTAAGGGGATGGCGGAGATGTTCTCCGAGAACCTGCTGATGGGGCTGATGGAGTCCAAGTACCAGCCGATGATCGACCAGACCAACGGAGAGGTGAGCAAGGATGTGGCGCTGTCGATGCTCGGGTCGGCGTCGATCCTGCGGACACTCCTCCCCTACAAGGAGCACGTTGTGGCGGTGATCGGCGAGTACCTCGCGGCGCACTCGGTCACGAAGGAGGACATCTGGGCCGAACGCGAGGCGGTGTTCGACGGTACCGAGCGGGCAAAGCTGGTGACGATCGCGGTCTGGGACTCGGGACTGGACACGGAGATTCCCGAGATCCAGAAGAACCTGTGGACGAACGAGGCGGAAATCGAGGGGAAAGACAAGGATGACGACGGCAACGGGTGGGTCGACGACTACCATGGGATCGCGCTGACGCTGCACTCGGAAAAAACGCCGGACCTGCTGTATCCGGTCGGGGATGTCGGGAAGGATCGCGGGCAACTGCAGGGGCAGATGAAGGGACTCATCGACATCGGCATGGCGGTGGAGAGCGAAGAAGCGACGGCGGTGAAGCAGACGCTGGGATCGCTCCAGCAGGCCGAAGCGCAGCCGTTTATCGAAAATGTCAGCCTGTACGGGAATTTCTGCCACGGGACACACGTGGCTGGGATCGCGCTGGCCGGGAATCCCTATGCCCGGGTGATGGCGGTGCGGATTACCTTCGGCCACACCCTCATGCCCGAGAAGCCGACGGTCGAGCAGGCGCGCAAGGATTCGGCGGCGATGGTTGAGACGATCAACTATTTCAAGGCGAACGGCGTGCGGGTGGTCAACATGAGCTGGGGCGGCTCGCTGGCCGATGTCGAAGCGGCGCTCGAAGCGCACAACGAAGGCGGAACGCCGGAAGAACGCAAGGCGCTGGCGCGCGAAATCTTCGAAATTGGGCGGGCGGCCCTCTACGAGGGGATCAAAAACACGCCCGAGATTCTCTATGTCACCTCGGCTGGGAACGAGGACAACGACGTCAAGTTCGAAGAGGTTATCCCCAGCGACTTCGATCTGGAGAATATTATGGTTGTCGGGGCGGTCGACCAGGCCGGGGAAGAGACCGGCTTCACGAGTTTCGGTAATGTCGACTGCTACGCGAACGGCTATGAAGTCGAGAGTTTTGTCCCCGGCGGCGACAGAATGAAGCTCTCGGGAACTTCGCAGGCCTCGCCGCAGGTTACTAATCTCGCCGCGAAGATTCTGGCGCTGCAGTCGCACCTGAATCCGACGGAAGTCAAAGATCTGATTCTGCAGGGGTGCGAAGAGCGGCCGACCGGAGAGCGGACGGTCAGGTTGATCAATCCGAAGCGGACGATCGAACTGGTCGGACAGATGTAATCGCGTACCTTCCTAAATCGCGACACACACACCGCCGGGTGCAGACGCATCCGGCGGTGATCTTTTTGCCGGGAGTCACTTGCCGACCGCAAGGGCGATGAGCGCCGCGATACCCTCGACGAGGATGGACCAGAGACGGGAGATCACGGCGATAGCTGCGGCAATCGGGCCGATAAACGGGGAGAGCATCACCGTGAGCACAAACTCCCGGGGGCCGAGCCCGCCGGGGGCGAAGAGGGCGAGGTAGCCGATCTGGTAGGCCCCGTTGTAGGCGCCGATCGCGGCGAGGACGGGGAGGTTGGTGTCGCCGGTTACCCCTTTGAGGAAAAGCCAGAAAGCGAAGCCATAGGCGAACCACGCGAGGACGTAGCCGAAGTACAGGCCGATCGCGGTGCGCCGGGTCATGCGAAACGGGAGGGAACCCCACTTGAGTCTGCGCAAGATTCGGTCTCCGAGAGCAAACACCGGCTGCGGGAAGAACATCACCGCCAGGGAAAGCAGGATCATCAGTCCGACAAAAAGGTAGATAGCTGCGGGGTTCACTCCCCTGGTGACCTCGGCCAGCAACGCCGGATCTATAGCTGCGGTCACGGCGAAGAGCACGAACGACGCCGGGATTGCGAACAGCTGGATGGCGATAAACGAGGCGGTCGCCTGGGGAGCGGGAATGCCCTTGCGGCCGGCGAGGTAGAGGATTCCGAAAAGCTGCCAGACGCGGCCGGGGACATAGCGCCCGAGATTGGACAGGTAGAAGATCCGATACGCTTCGGGGAAGCTGATCGGGTGGCCGAATCCGTGAATAACGATGCGCCAGAGCCAGGAGAGGAAGGCAAAGACGATCAGGTCGACCATGAGCGCCAGCGCCAGCGGGAGCCATCGAAACTGCCAGTCGTGGGTGCGGATCGCGTCCCAATTACCGGCCACCTGGCGATAGACGAAGTAGATTACAACTGCGGTAAGAGCGAACTTCAGAAATCGGCCGAGCCAGGGATGGAGCTTCACAACAGTCTCCGATGCGCCCGGAGGCGGGCGGGTTCTTGGTTGCGGCCGCGCGGCCAGCCGGCCGGCGGTATCGGGAGGTTCTCCTCCGCACTTCTGCCGGGGGCAATGAACGGGAGCGGAGGGGAAGGGGCAAGCATAAACAGCCGGGGAAGAACGCCGGTGGGTAGAGATTGGGGATGCGGCAGCGCTCGCGAGAATCGCGCCCGAGGTCGGGGCAATAATCGTCGAACTGCCAGTCGATCTTGGCTTGACCCGAAAAAGGACTGCCGCTATACTTGTCATATGACGACAGTCGGGGGCCCGTACGTTCTGCAAATTAGAGTTCAGTCATAGATAATTCTTGCAACCGGATGTGGGAGGTGCAGGTGAAGAAGCTCAGACGCGCTCTGACGGTTCTTGGCCTGATGCTGCTGTGTGCCGCCTGTTTCGGCGTAGCGGCGCAGGAAGCGATAGCATCACCGGACTCGTTAGTCAACTTCGTCCAGTGGCCGGCCAGTGAAGGCGGGAACGACCACTGGTATGGGGTCATTCCGACCGCGCAGTACTGGCAGGATGCCGTGACTACTGCGGCCGCGCAAACACATGATGGGTTGCCCGGGTATCTGGCCACGATAACGTCGGCTGAAGAGAATGCCTTCATTGTCGGGCAGATCATTGTCGGGCTGACTCCTCCCACGATTCTGCCGCAGTACTGGCTGGGGGGCAAAGATCCTTGGACCAACCGGTGGCAGTGGATAACCGGGGAAGCCTGGGGCTACACGAACTGGGCTTCGGGAGAACCGAATAACCAGGGGGTCGAGGTGGCGCTGTGTATGATCGGGAACAATCATCCCCCCTACACACCCGGTACATGGAACAACGCGCTGCCGGACGATTCGATCCACACGCTGCACCAGTGGTGGTCAATCGTGGAGTTTGGTACTCCGGACGTCCCTCCGCCACCGGAAGATACGTTGATCAACCTGGTGCAGTGGCCGGTTAGCGAAGGCGGGAATGACCACTGGTACGCGATTATCCCGGTCGTGCAGCCCTGGGTGCTCCATCATGATTTGGCCCGCACGTTTGTCCGGGGAATCGATACCGGCTACCTTGCGACCATCACGTCACCGGCCGAGAATGACTTTGTCAAGTCGGTCATCGTGAACCACACCGACCAGCCGAGCATTGCGGATCAGTTCTACCTCGGAGGGCACAAGAGCCCCCTCACCGGCTGGGGATGGATGACCGGGGAGTCCTGGCTGTGGACCAACTGGTCCAGCGGAGAGCCGTCAGGCGACGGTCCCGCGATGGGGATCTGGGGGGCATCGACACAAAACTTTGGGCGTTGGAATGACGTTCCGAGGGATACCACAGGGACCGGGCCGGAGCATCAGCTCTGGGCCCTGATCGAATTTGGCCCATGCGACACGACCCAGCCTCCGCCGCCCCCGCCGGATTCACTCATCAATCTGGTGCAGTGGCCGGCGGTTATGGGCGGAAACGACCACTGGTACGGAGTCATTCCGAAAGCGCAGTACTGGGTTGATGCCAATACGAGCGCGCTGCAGTTTGAACATGAGGGGCTGACCGGTTACCTCGCCACGATTACGTCATCCTCCGAGAACCTGTTCATCGCGCAGCAGGTTATCGCCGGACTCAACCCGCCGACGATCCTCCCGCAATTTTGGCTGGGAGGCCGGGATCTATCGGTGAATCAGTGGCGCTGGCTGACACAGGAGCCGTGGATCTACGCCAACTGGGCACCCAATGAGCCGAACAACCAGGGGATCGAAACAGCGCTGTGCATGCTCGGCGGAGGAATGTCCGCCTACGGCAAGTGGAACAACGCCCTTCCCGACGGGCAGATCCACACCCTGCACCAATGGTGGTCGATTGTGGAATTCGGCGAGCCGGATTCGACCGTCCCGCCACCTCCCACCGATACGGTGATCGCCCTGACCCAGTGGCCGGCCGCAGCCGGCGGCAACGACCACTGGTACGGCATCATCCCGATCGTACAGCCGTGGGTCAACCACAACGCACTGGCGCAGATGCTCGTGCACGAGGGGCAGGGCGGCTACCTCACGACCATTACGACACCCGAGGAGAACGGCTTCGTGAAGGCGTTGATCGACGACTATCCCTCTCAGCCGAGCATAGTCGATCAGTTCTACCTCGGCGGCATGAGGATGCCGACCGGATGGGGCTGGCTGACCGGGGAAGCGTGGTCCTACGCGAACTGGAACTACGGCGAGCCGAGCGGCGATGGTCCGGCACTGGGGATATGGGGCGTTTCGACGCCGTACTTCGGGAAGTGGAACGATGTCCCCGAAGATACGACCGGGCGCGGTCCGGTCCATCAGCTTTGGGCGCTCGTGGAATTTGGACCATCGGATACGACGACGCCTCCGCCTCCACCTCCGGATTCACTGGTACACCTCGTACAGTGGCGGGCGACCGACGGCGGGAATGACCATTGGTACGCGGTCAATCCGCGGCCGATGTACTGGCAGGATGCCCGGCTGGCTGCCGCCGCATTCGAGCAGGAAGGGTATCATGGGTACCTCGCCACCGTGACGTCGCCACAAGAGAATCAGTTCATTTTGGGTGCGGTGATCGGGGGCCTGTCGCCCAACACCATTATCGACGAATACTGGTTGGGCGGAACCGATGTGGCGGTCAACCAGTGGCGCTGGTTGACCGGTGAGGCGTTCGCCTTCACGAACTGGAACATGGGCGAACCCAACAACAGCGGTATTGAAACGGCGCTGGCAATCTACGGGGCCACCAACAACGACCCCCGCCGGATTCCTGGCCAGTGGAACAACGCCCTCCCCGACGGACAGATCCACACCCTGCACCAGTGGTGGTCGATTGTGGAATTCGGCGAGCCGGATTCGACTGTCCCGCCGCCCCCCCATGACACGGTGATCGCCCTGACCCAGTGGCCGGCCGCAGCCGGCGGCAACGACCACTGGTACGGCATCATCCCGATCGTGCAGCCGTGGGTCAACCACAACGCGCTGGCGCAAATGCTCGTGCATGAAGGCCAGGGCGGATACCTGGCGACCATTACGACGCCCCACGAAAACAGCTTCGTGATGTCGCTGATAGGCAGTTACACCCAGCAGCCGAGTGTTGCCGACGAATTCTACCTCGGCGGGTACCGGACGAGCGGAACCTGGGGATGGTTGACCGGCGAGAGCTGGGGTTACGTAAACTGGGACTATGGAGAACCGAGCGGCGACGGACCGGCGCTGGCCATGTGGGGAGCATCGCGCTCCGACTACGGAACATGGAACGACGTTCCGGAGGACACGGTCGGAATAGGACCGATCCATCAGCTCTGGGCGCTGGTCGAGTTCGGACCAATGGATACGACAACGCCTCCTCCTCCGCCCCCGTCGGGGAACTGGCTCTTGGTACCGTCGGTAGCCGGACAAGCGGGGAAGGTGTGCGGAGAAGGATTTATCGAGCAGCCGGTGCAGGTGCAGCTGGTGGAGCCGATGCAGGCCGCGGTGATCTCGCTGGATATTCCAAGCCAGGTCGAGGTCTGCGATGTATCGTTCGACGGCCTGGTGACGGACGACTGGAACATTCGGGTGGTTGATGCCGACAATGACTCCGGATTCGTCGTGGTCGCTCTCCTGAATACGTTCGGTGAGGTTCTGCCGGTCGGCACGACGACGCTCTTTAACATCCGCTTCAACGTGCCGACGGTTATCGGGTCGGAATCGTTCTTCATTCACTGGGATACAGCCCTTTCGGCCCAAGACGCCCGTCGGACCGTGCTGATCGACATGGCAAACGACGAGGTCTATCCGCAGTTTGACTACTACCGCGACTCGACCTACATCTTTGTCATTGGTGCGCCGGGAGACTTCGACGGAAACAGCGGGCGCACTGTGGCCGACCTGACCTACCTTGTGAGCTACCTGTTCCGGTCGGGACCGGGAACTTACGCGGTCGACCTGATGGATGTCAACAGCGACTGTGCCGGGCCGAATATCGGCGACCTTGTGTACTACGTCAACTTCCTCTTCCGCAGTGGTGATGAGCCGAGTACCGGCTGTATCAGTTTCGGGAAGGAGGCGTCGGTAGGCGAATCCGATCTAATCCAGGTGCACAGCCTCTTCGACGGCCGGGCGACGACGATTGAGATCGAGAGCGCCGTTGACCTGTGGGGCGTGCAGCTTGAGGTCTCGGGTGCAGTTGAATCGGAACCGGCGCTTTTGGCCGGCGGCGGCCTCGAAATGGTATACGGGGCGGCCGACGGCGTGACAAAGCTGGGCGTGCTGGATCTGGATGGCCCGGCCATGATCACGCAGGGTCGGACAGCCATACTGCGGCTGGAAGGGCGCCATGAGGTGACCGCGGCGCTGGTCGCCGATCTGGACTACCGGGTCCACGCGGCTTCGCTTTCGACCGGTCCGGTGCTGCCGACCGCCTACGCCCTGCACCAGAACTACCCGAACCCGTTCAATCCGTCGACGGTGATCGCGTTTGAACTGCCGGGATCGGTGGAAACGCGGCTCGAAGTATTCAATGTAGCCGGGCAGCGGGTGGCGCTCCTGGTTGACCGGGTTCTGCCGCAAGGCATCCACGAGATCACCTGGGATGCCGGGGATCTGGCCAGCGGGGTCTATTTAACGAAACTGAGTGCAGGGGACTTCTCGGCGACCCGAAAGATGCTCCTGCTGAAGTAGGCACTAATTCTCAGTAAAATGAAGAAACGGCCGCTCGTAAGAGCGGCCGTTTTCATTTGTGCTGCTTCTCAGCTAGAACGGTCATTCGTCCCGCTCGGCGCGGTGCACAAGTATATACTCCTTCGCCAGGGCGCCGAGATCGTGCGCCATCGCTTCCGACAAGTGCACCCGCGTAAACATCTCCGGGTCGAATCCTTCGGTTGTCGCAAACGTGGCTTCGAGAATTGCGAGGTCTGCATCGCGCACGAGCGCTGGCAGTTCTTCACACATGCCGGTATCGCCGGTGATGCCGACCGTCTCCCCCTCGCAACTGATGCGGTAGCCGAAGGCCGGGATAGGTTCGAGAATGCCGCCGCCGGCGATACTGCCGGCATGGGCCACCGGGAAAGCCTCGATTCGAAGCGCGCCCAGTTCGACTAACTGTCGGGGGCGGAGTTCGCGCATCTGGATTTCGAACGGGACGCTGTCGGGGTAGCAACGCCGAAAGTTGTGAACAATCGCAAAGGCCTCGGTGGATCGCTCCGGAGCGTGGATGGGCAGCGGGGCCTGGCGGCCGATCATGCGCAGAAAACCGAGCAGCGAATGTAACCCCCCGACATGGTCGAAGTGGCCATGGGTGTAGATGATCCCGTCGATCGTATCCAGGCGGATGCCGGCGGCAAGAAGATCCCTCAGGGCGCCGTCGCCGGTATCGACTAGAAGGCCGCGGCCACGCGCGCTGACCCAGATCTGCTGGGCGACACCGGCGCGGGTGAAGAGGATGAGAACTTGCAGTTTCTTTCCGCACCAGGTGCGGTCGTTGGCGGCAAGCGGCATACAGATGTCCCTGCGAATCGGGTTGAAGTTCAGTCGTTTTCGAATCAATCCCGGTTCGCCCGGAAAAACAGGATCGTGCCGCAATATGCACAGGTTAGTGGCGGATAACAAGCGGAGATTCTGGGGAAAGAAGCTAGATCGGGCCGGTCGATGGTCCCCGCAAACAAGGCGTTGACAACCAAGGAGCCGAAATAGTAATTGCCCCAAGCTGAACCGCCGCTGTCGGAGCAACCATGTTCATCCGCCTGCTCATGATCCTGACCGTGTGCATCTGGGGATGGTCCTTCGTGGCCACCAAGGTGTGTCTGGAGTACCTGACGCCGATCGAGTTGATCGGGTGGCGGTATATACTCGGGCTGCCGATCATGGGGGCGGTGATTTTGATCAAACGCCGTCCGATCCGGATCCCCCGCGGCGACTTTCCGTGGTTTCTTGCCGCCGCGGCGGCAATCACCGCGCATTTCCTCGTGCAGATTATAGGGATGCAGTACACCACCGCGACCAACACGGGGTGGCTCATTTCGGTCACGCCGCTGGTGATGGCGGTGCTGTCGTACCTGATTCTGAAGGAGCGGATCACGCGGCAGGTGGTCTGGGGGATCGTGGTCGCGACAAGCGGCGTCCTTCTCCTGGTGTCCCACGGGCGCATTTTCGAGATGCGCTGGCTGCAGAGCGTCGGGGACTGGCTCGTCTTCGCCTCGGCCCACACCTGGGCGATCTTCACGATTCTGACACGGGACATCTCGCGGCGAAGCGGTCCGCTGGTGACGCCGTTCGTGATCCTGCTGCTGTCGGCGGCGGTAATGGTAACACTCATGCTGATTTCCAGCGACCTGTCGGCGGTCATCCGGTTGCCGGGACAGGCGGTGGTGGCGCTTCTGTTTCTTGGAATAGCGGTGCAGGGGCTGGCCTTCTGGTTCTGGCAGGAGGGGGTGGCCCGCTACGGGGCGGCGCGGTCCGGGATATTTCTGTATATCGAGCCGCTGGCGACGACCGTGCTGGCGGTGCCGTACCTCGGGGAGAAGTTCGGGCTGTTCACGGGAATCGGAGGGGCGATGGTGCTGGCCGGGGTGTTTATCGCCGAGCGGAAGGGGCGCAAAGCGCCGACGGAGGCGTAGAACCAGCCGAGAGAACGGGAGAGGGTTCTTCGGAACGAATTCAACGCAGGGCGGTTAGAGCAGGAAACCGCTTCCGGTCAACGATCCCGACCTGACGCCGAGGATCTGCAGAACAAATCCGGCTGTGTCGATAATCCTAATTGGACCTTGGGCCGGCAAACGGGCCGATTGAGGCATTGGATTTGCCATCCTTGGCTCTGTACGATTCAGCCCGTCGTAATCTCTGTCAGGCGGGGGAAACGCGTTGACAAAATCGGGGGTGGGGGTATATTGAGTTATTGAATTGAAATAGAACAGGTTACAGGAGGACTCCCCTTGTCGACACCAGGTACCTTCCGCCACCGTACTTCCGTCTTCTCCGTTGTTCTGACGATACTTGCCCTTTCCTTCACCGCGGGATCGTCGGTTCTGGCTGTTTCCCTCTCGCCCGAGCTGGTGGACAGCCTGAGAGTTTCGGGTCAATTGCAGTCTCACGTTGAGATGATGCTTGAAGCACGTGCGCGCGGAGTGTGGGCGCCGAATCCGAGCATTGCGTCGCGGGACGCCGCCGGTCAGGCACTCCAGTTTGACCCCAACCAGCCGGACACCTTCCGCGTGCTGGTGGTTCTGGTCGATTTCTCTGACAATACGGCTGCCGGAGGCCAGGTCTACGGCTCGACAGCCGATTTCATGCACCTGCTGTTTTCGTACGACGACAACGACAACCACTACTCCATGGCCGAATTCTACCGCGACAACTCGTACGGCGGATTCATCATGCAGGGGACAGTGGTCGGCTGGGTGCGGGCGCCGCAGACCTACGCCTACTACGTAAACGGCCAGCGGGGTTTCGGTTCTTATCCGCAAAACGCCCAGAAGATGGCCGAAGACGCCCTGATCCTGGCCAATCCCCTGGTCGACTATTCGCAATTTGACCGGGACGGCAACGGCCGGCTTGACGGCGTGTTTATCGTGCATGCCGGGCCGGGATACGAACAAACCGGCAACGTGAACCATGTCCATTCCCATGCTTGGAGCACGAGCTACACGCTGAACCTCGATGGCGTCGCGATCAATTCGTACACCATGGAACCGGAGGAGAACACCTCGTCCGGGCTGTCGACCATGGGCGTGTATGCGCACGAGTATGGGCACTTCCTCGGTTTGCCTGACCTGTACGACACCGACTACTCGTCTTCCGGGGTCGGCAGCTGGTCGCTGATGGCTGGCGGAAGCTGGAACAGCAACGGTCGGTACCCGGCCTTCATGGATGCCTGGTGCAAGAAGGAGGTCGGCTTCCTCCAGCTGACCAATATCACAAGCTGCACGGTCGACATGTCCGTCGTGTCGAGCTACCACCAGCCGGTGGCGTACCGCTTGTGGACCAACGGGACAGTCGGCTCACAGTACTTCCTGATTGAGAATCGCCAGCGTCGCGACAAAGATATAGGCATCCCGGCCTCCGGGCTTTTGATCTACCATATCGATGAATCCCAGTGGGGGAACTCGGATGAGACGCACCCGCTGGTGGGGGTCGAGCAGGCCGATGGCCGGAATGACCTGGCCAGCGGAGCCAACAGCGGAGACGGTGGCGACGTATGGACCGCTTACACGAAGAACGCCTTCGATGACCTGACGGTGCCGAATTCGCGTACGTATACCGGCGCGGTGACCCAGACGGCGGTGTGGGACATCTCCGGACCCGATTCGATCATGACGGCCGGATTCGATGTCGCCTACTGCCGCCCCCGGTTCGAACTGCTGTCGGGGACGTTCTCAGATGCCGCCTACGGCAACAACAACGGGGTCGCCGAGGCAGGGGAGACCTTGACGTTCACGTTCAATATACGGAATCTCTGGTTGACCGGCACCAATGTCACCGGGACTCTGGCCGCCGACAACAACGATATCGTGTTCGGCACGCCGCAGGCGAATGTCGGGACAATCAGCACGGGCGCCTCCAAGGACAATAACCTGAGTCCGATTGTCTTCACGGTGCCGGGCGATTTCATCCCCTGTATCGATTCGTTCTTCCTGTCAGTCGAGGCCGACCAGGTCGGCGGCGAGAAGACGTTTGGTTTCGAGTTGCACATCGGCGATCCGACCGTTCTCCTCGTCGACGACGACAACGGCGGGACGTGGAACCAGACGTACGAGCAGCTGCTGTTCAACCGGCGGATGCCGTTTGATGTCTGGGAGAAGAGCGTGCAGGGTACACCCTCGGGCGCGACCCTGGCCGGATACGAGATGGTCATCTGGTTCACGGGGAATACCCGGGCGGATATTCTCTCGGCGGCGGATGTGGTCTCCATGAAGGCATACCTTGACGGCGGCGGTAGTCTGTTCCTAACCGGCCAGACCATTGTCAAGGAACTGAACACCGACGACCAGAGCTTCCTGAACAACTATCTCCGGGCGACCTACATGGCGGATCAGCTCTACCCGTTCCACTACGGTGCATCCGGCAGTGTGGTCGGCGACGGGATCAAGATCCGATACTACACCGGAACCAATCAGACCAACCCGCAGAAGATCCAGACGATCAACGGGTCGGTCGACGAATTCACGCTGCCGGTCGGCGGCTCGACCGTAATATCGTATGACGGCTCCTACAAACTGGTGCTGGCGAGCTTCGGTCTGGAGGGGATTGGCGACGAGTTCGTCGCCTCCGGATGGGCCACCAAGGACACGGTGCTCGGGCGGATTATGGAATTCTTCGCGCCGGATACCGCCGTGCTCAATCCGCTGGTCCCGGCGGCAACGGTGACCGGAGGAGCTTCGGCGCTCCGGCTGACCGACCACACGCCGGAGTTCTCGTGGACATTCGACGACACGGCCGGCGGATCGCAGCTGGAGTACCAGGTGCAGGTCGGCACGGGCAACCTCTGCTACAACTGGGACAATATGTGGTCGCCGCCGGTATTCACCGGGGCCGACACCACAATAGTCTACGCCGGTCTGCCGTTGGCGGACGGGAAGTCGTATGTTTTCCGGGTGCGCGCGTTCAACGGCACCAACTGGTCGGGCTGGCGGCAGATCACGTTCCGCATGAACGCGGTCGCCGCGGCGGGGCTCCTCGTCTCGCCTCTGCAGGATACGGTCGTGACAAGCGCGACACCGTCACTGAAAGTCGCGAATGTGGCCGATCCCGACGGCGACGTCATGACCTACGGCTTCGAAGTCTATGCCGATCTGGCGCTGACCACTCTGGTGGCGCAGGCCAGCGGCGTGGCGCAGCAGGCGTCGCACACGATCTGGACGGTGCCGGCGCCGCTCGCGGATGACGCCCGGTATTGGTGGCGGTCGCGGACGTTCGACGGTCAGGAGTACGGGCCGTACACCGCCACCGGCGTGTTCCGGGTCAACGCCGAAAACCAGGCGCCCTCGGCCTTCAGCCTCATTACCCCGGTGAACGGGAGCATCTCGCCCGACGGATTACCGACCTTCG
>JBGSIV010000215.1:0-56540 GCA_041742355.1 Candidatus Zixiibacteriota bacterium | reverse complement strand
GCCGAGCAGGTGGGCGTCCATCGGCGCCTCGATCGCCAGCGCGGCCCCCGAGTTCAGGAGCACGCGACGGTTCAACGGTGCGAAGGGGCCGATATCCGGGCCGATCAGGAACATCGGCAGACCCAGCCCGAGGGCCCAGTTGCTTCGCTCGTGCGGAGGGGCGACAAAGAAATCAAAAACCGAGAACAACCGGGAAGTCAGAAGGTTCTCCTCGCGGCGGTTGTTGTGGCGGACAATGAGGACGGCCGGCAGTTCCGAGGGGACGACATCGGAGGAGTCAATCGACCCGAAACTGATTCGCCGGTCGGTGAGCGCTTTGGCCGCCCGCCTGGCCAGGTCATGGTGGTTCTGCGCGAACAGGATCACCCGTCCTCCGGCCAGCACCACTGAATGCGCAGCCGCAATCAGCCGGGTGATGTGGGCCGAGGGTTCGGCGCCCGAGGAGAAGAACGCGCCGATCATCGGCTCTCCGGTTGACCGGTACCGGGCCATGCGCGCTGCGTAGGCATCGGCTGCCTGGCGGATGAGCGCCGGCTCGATACACAGCCCTGTCACCACCACCTGTTCCGGGCGGTACTCCCCGTTGAGGCGGAACGGCTCGGCCGCCTCCGGAGTCGGCACCAGCACGGTCGACGCCCCCCGCACCACCGCCTCTTCCGGAGTCACCAATTCACCGTGCTGGTAGATCAGTTCCGGTTTGCCCCGGAGGATGCCGACCATCGTCGGATGGGCGACAATCAGCGGGTCGGAGTCTCCGGCGAAAGCGGCCCGTATGTCCCGGCCCATCAGGCGCAGCGTCAGCGAGTCCCGGTTGTAATCGGTGCGCGAACGCAGGTGCCGGTACAGCAGCCCGGTCAGACCTCCCGAAGAACCCCGCCGGTAGAGCCACCGAACGGCCCGCCAACCCGCCCGGGATAGTCCGTGTGACAAGTCGAGAACATCCAGTTCCCGGCGCACGAGGCTCACCGCCTGAGACCGAATCAGCGCTTCCATAATACCGTCGAGGTAGAATGGATGTCCCCGGCCTATGTTCGTGTAGAGGAAGGTGATCCGGGCCGGAATCACCGAGCGCTGTACGGTCACCGCGGCCGACCTCCCCGGACCGACAAGACCGCCCGATCGATCGATTCACCTGAATGGGGGTTCTTTATCATAATGAATCCTAACATACATCGCCTCCCCCCGCATGTCAATCGGCCTCTCGGGGCCGGGTGCCTGCATGCACGTTATACGAGCCGAACGGGCCGTCTGCGCGGCGGTGGGTCGGAAAAGCTCTTCCCGGCCGCGGAACCGCCGCCCTTTTTCGCCTGTTACTCAGGCAAACCGGCCCAACCCTGAAATGGACGACATTGATCCGATTTCAATTGCGGGTGCGACCAGGGACGGTCGCGGCCGGCGATTTCACAATGAGACTTTCCATATGAATCGAACCTGCCGGCCGCTGCGGCCGATCCACCGGAAGAACGCCCGCCGATGAAGTACGCCGTCATTTTCCTTGCCCTCTTATCGCTGGCATTGTACGGCGTGATTCTTTTCCTGCCGATTGGCCCGGATAGCGCCGGCACGCTGGTGGGTCTGGCCATCCTCCTGACGGCAATTCAGTTCGCTATTCTGCGTACGGTCCGGCCCTTCTCCCTCTTCGGCCGCGATCTGCCTCTTCTCTTCTGGCTCGGCGCGATTGCTTTGGTCATCCGGCTGGTCGTTCTGGTCGGCTCCGAGGATTCCTCGACCCTGTCCCCGGAGGCACACCGCTACGTGTGGGAGGGGAAGATGGTTTTCGACGGCTACAACCCGTACACGGTGACCCCTGCGGACATCGGCACCCCCGAGGTGGGCGAAAGCCAGAGTCGGGGTGGAATTGCCGCCCCCCATCTTCCGGCTACGCATCCGCCGCTGGCTCAGTATCTCTTTGCCACGGCGTATGTGCTCCACCATGATTCCGTTCATGGCTTCCGCATGCTCTCGTTCACCTTTGAATTGCTGACGCTGCTCGCCATCATCGTCCTGGTCGCTCCGGAGATTCAGAAGCGCCCTTTCCAGAGTTGGTCGGTGCTCATTTACGCTTTCGCGCCGGCGGTCATTCTGCCGTTTCTGCTGTGCAGTCACCTGGACATACTCGCCGCCCCGTTTTTCATCTTCGGCCTGGTCTCTCTTCGCCGCGGAATGGCCGCGCGGTCCGGCATTCTGCTCGCGCTCGCCGCCCTGGTCACGCCGTTCCCCCTGATAGTCGCTCCGATCATGCTGTTTCATTTCGAGGGTCGCGAGCGGTTCCGCTTTCTGGTGGGCTTCATCGCCGTGTATATCCTCCTCCACCTCCCGTTCGTTCCCGGGGCCGGCCTTGACGCCTTCACCGCCGCGTTCACGCCGACGGATTCGCTTCCGACCAACGGCCTGATCTACTCCGCCCTGGCCGCCCTGCTGCGGGATCCAGGCTACGCCCTGATCGCGACCGGCCTTCTGCTTGCCCTCACTGTCGCGGCCGCTGCCCTTCCCCTGCGCAATCGTGTCCCGCAGGCCAGCCGGCGGATGTTCTTCGTGGTGGCTGTCGCGCTCCTCCTCTCGCCGACCCTCTACCCCGAACACCTGGTCTGGCTGCTGCCGTTCATCGTCCTCCGCCGCAATATTCCGTTTCTTGCCTTTTCCGCCACAATCCTGCTCACCTGGTACCCGCTGCTGGCCGCCGAAGCCGGACAGACGCCCGACTACCCTTGGTGGTTGACTCTGCTGATCTACCTTCCCGTGCTCTGGCTCGCGGTTCGAGTGTTCGGTTCGCTGCTGTGGCCAAACGCTCCGGCACCGGCAAAAGAAAAGGGGCCGGTCATCGACCGGCCCCGGTAGAATTCAATCGGGCATCCCGCTCAGGCCAGCGCCGCAACGTCCTCGAATTCGATCACCTTAGACAGGTCGAGGAAGATCAGCAGCCGGTCTTCCAGCTTGGCCACGCCCTTGATGTAGTCCGAGTTGACTCCGGCCGCAAGTTCGGGGGGCGGCTCGATTGTGCTGATCGGCAGGCGGAGCACTTCCGAGACCGAATCCACGACCATGCCCATGATGTTGCCGCCGATATCGACGACCACGATCCGGGTGCTCTTGTCGTATTCCTTGACGTCGAGGTTGAACCGCTTGCGCAGGTCCACAATCGGGATGACCTTCCCGCGCAGGTTGATCACGCCTTCGACGTAATGGGGCGCCTGCGGTACCCGGGTGATCTCAACCATCCGGTTGATCTCCTGTACCTTGAGGATGTCCACGCCAAATTCCTCGGACCCGATTCGAAACGAGACCAGTTGCAGCAGTTCATCCTGCGTACCGGCGAACTTGCCCTCCGTCTTCTCTTTCGATGTCTGCATCCTTGTCTCTCCGTCCTTATAAGTGAATCACATTTTGGTCCTCTGATGCCGAAACGAATTCGGCTCCGGGATCGCTCTGTCCCCTTTTCCGGGCGGCCGCACCACCCCATTTTCGGGAAGACGCCACCCTTAGGGAGAGTATCGGTATGCTGACTTGAGGGCTTAACCGGCAGATTAGGCTGAAAATGGACCCGGGACTGCACAAACCCCGGCTGAGGGTCCCCCCCCGAACCTCTTATCCCTGGCGCTTCTCCTCGAGCATTTCCAGGAGGCGAAAGGCTGTGCTGGGGGCGTGCCCGGAGAAGTGGTTGTTGAAATAGGCGTAGAGGTCTTTTCCCGACGCCGCCACTTCGGCAATCAGGTCCCGCCACCACTTGAGTTCCTCTTCCTTGGGCTCCCGGACATAGCTGAAATTCTCTTCAATTTTCCGGTGGTCGCCGAGGAAGCGGACGTAGACGAAATCGGCTGTCTGCAGCTTCAGGCGCGGCATCCAGGGGTGCTCGGTCAGGCACAGGGCTATATTCTTATCCCGCATACAGTTAAATATATGCTCCCGGTCCAGCCAGGCCTTGTTGCGCAGTTCCACCGAAATGCGCATATCCGGCGGCATCGCCCCTATCAGCCGCATCAGCAGATCCTCCTGCTCCGGCTTGAAGGAGTACGGGAATTGCAGCAGCAGCGGCCCCAGTTTCGCGCCGAGATGCCGCATCACGGTGGTGAATGTCCGCGCGTCCTCCAGCCGGCTGGCCGTGGTCCCCTCGTGGGTCACGGTCTGGGGGAATTTGGCCGCAAAGACGAAATTGTCGGGGACTGTCCGCGCCCACCGGACGACCATTTCCTCAGTCGGAATCCGGTAGAATGTCATGTCGATCTCGACGGTGGTGAATTTCGAGGAGTAGAATTTCAGAAAGTCCGCCTGCGGCACGAATTGCGGATAGAAATTCCCCAGCCAGTCCTTGTAGCTGAACCCCGAGGTTCCGATCAGAACGCGCGACTTTGCTTCCATGCCCTCTATAACCAACCCGCTACTGAATTGTTCAACTCCACAACCGCCGGTTGCACCCGATCCGGAAATTCCCTATCTTCCCACCGTTCACTACCGCAGTGTCTATGGAAAGGAATGCTCATGAAAGACAAGAGAAACGAGCTGCTCGCCCGCCAGCTGCTGGACTACTCGGTCCGGATCCAGAAGGGCGAAGTGCTGTATTTGGAAGTCAAGGGGAAGGAAACGCTCGAACTGGGCAAACAGATCATCCGCCTCGCCACCGAGAGGGGTGCGACGACCTTCTGGTACTACAACGATGAATCCCTTATCCGGCAGTTTGTGCGCGGCGCCGCCGACGACCAGTTCAAGCGGCAGGCCGACCTCCATCTCCAATTGATGAAAGAGGCCGACGCCTATATCGGGCTGCGCGGCTCGGACAACCCGTTCGACCTTGCTGATATCCCGACCGAACAGATCGACAAGCACAACACGCTGTTTTACAAGCCGGTCCATTTGGAAGAGCGCGTCAAGCGCACCCGCTGGGTCGTGCTGCGCTACCCCAACAACGCCATGGCCCAGCTGGCCCAGACTTCGCAGGAGAAGTTCGAGGACTTCTACTACGAGGTCTGCTGCGCCGACTACGCGAAGATGAGCCGCGCCCAGGACGACCTCTTCAAGTTGATGGCCGCCACGGACAAGGTCCACATCAAGGGCCCCGGCACCGATCTGCAGTTCTCGATCAAGGGGATCTCGCCGATCAAGTGCGACGGCCTGCGCAATATCCCCGACGGCGAAGTTTACACCGCTCCCGTGCGCGACTCCGTCAACGGCACCCTGACCTACAACACCCCGTCGCTTTACCAGGGGGCAATCTACAACAATATCTCCTTCGAATTCAAGAACGGCAAGATTGTCAAAGCCTGCTGCGAGGGAGACCAGGTCAAGCTCAATAAAATTCTCGACACCGACGAGGGGGCGCGCTATATCGGCGAGTTCGCGATCGGCGTCAATCCCTTTATCCTGTACCCGATGAAGGACACGCTGTTCGACGAGAAAATCGCCGGCTCCTTCCACTTCACGCCGGGGCAGTGTTACGACGAGGCCTACAACGGCAACCAGTCGTCCATTCACTGGGATCTCGTCTGCATCCAGCGCCCCGACTACGGCGGCGGGGAGATCTGGTTCGACGGCAAGCTGATCCGCAAGGACGGCAAGTTTACCGACGAGAAAATGGAACGCGCCTTTTCCGCAGAGAACTTGCGCGGAAGCCTGGAATAAGCGATCTTGTACCAGGGGGCCGGCAGCCGGCCCCCTGCGTCGACGGCGCACAGGGCCTGATCCCGACAATACAGAAACAGGTGACACCATGGGTATACTCGATTTCGCCATGCAGATGGAACTCGACGGCCGGGCTTTCTACAAGAACGGCGCGGCCGGCACGACCAATCCCCAGATCAAGCAGATCTTCGAGACTCTCGCCGAAGAGGAACACCGCCACTACCAGGTTTTCAAGAAGCTCCGTGACGGCGACTCCACCTCCCCGGCCGACCTCGCCCCGGCGGGAGCGACGGTCGCCGCTTTCAAGAGCATCTTCCGGCAGATGGTCGAATCCGGCAAGCAGACGCTGGCCGGCGACACGAAGAGAGACCTCTGGAAGGACGCCCGCGAAGTGGAGATCAAATCGGAGAAGATGTACCGCGACGCCGCCGCCGCCGAAGCCGATCCGACCAAGAAAGACATGCTCAATCGTATCGCCGAGGAGGAGAAGGCGCACATCTACCTCATCGATAACATGATTCAGTTCCTGTCCGATCCGAACTCGTTCGCCGCATCGCAGGATTACAAGAGCTTCATGAGCTGGGAAGGTCGCTGATATCGGCTCGTAAAATCTAACAGGAGGCCACCGCCGTTGCTCCTCACCGGACTACCGCCAAACGACTCTGGCCGCAACCTCATCGCGCTTCTGGCCCTCGCGGGCTTCGTCGCCTGGACCGTGCTCCTCTGGAGCTACTCCATGGACGACGCATTCATTTCGTTCCGCTATGCGGAGCATCTGGCCCACGGCCACGGTCTGACCTTCAACATCGGGGACAAACCGGTTGAGGGGTATTCCAATTTCCTGTGGATCCTCCTGCTGGCCGGCCTCCACCTCATCGGCCTTCCGACCTACCTGTCCGCCAAGTGCATCGGCCTGGCGGGAATGCTCGCCGCCGGGTTCATGTGGTATCGGTACTTCTCCGCCAATCGCAGCGACCTCACCTGGCTGGCCGGCCCCCTCTTCCTGCTCGCCCCCATCACTGCTTTTTGGGGTCTCAGCGGCCTTGAACTCGGACTCCACTCGTTTCTCATCGCCGCCGCTTTCGTTGCCTACCGCAGCCGGAGCTTGTGGATCCATCCCGTCCTCGCCCTCATCATCCTGAGCCGCCCGGAGGGACCGGTAATAGCCGCCCTGCTTGTCGCGGTCGGATGGCTCACGCGCCGGCAACCCGGGCGCGCCGAACTCTCCTATCATGCCACGGCCCTGGCGGTCGTTGTCCTCGGCAGCGCGGCCCTCATTGGATTTCGGCTCGCGGTTTTTGGTTACCCCCTCCCGAACACCTACTATGTCAAGGCCCAGGCTCCGGCTGCCGCCGGGTATATCGAACTGGCCGGGATGCTCCTTCGCTTCGCTCCCATTACGCTCGGGCTTCTGTTCGCTTTCGCGGCTGTCGTCCGCCGCCGGTTTGCTGTCCCCGATATCGCTCCGGCGGTCGCGCTGGTGGCCGCCCAGGCCGCCATTACGGCTTCGGTAGATCCTATCATGAATCACTTCTTCCGGTACATGATCCCGGTCCTCCCGCTCATGCTCGCCGCGGCTCTCTATGTGATCGGTGAACTCCCCGGGAGGTATGTGCGGCCCGCGGCCGTTGTAATCATGCTTGCGTCGCTGATGATCCCCGCTCCAGCCCTGATTCGCCTCATTCCCGAAAACAATGCGGTGGTCTCCGCACAGATGAACGCCATCGAGTGGCTTGCGAGAGTCCCCTCCCCCGCCACCATATCAATTTCCGACCTCGGACGAATCCCGTACTACACGCAACACCGCTATCATGACATTTACGGGCTCGCCAACGAGGATATCGGCCACCACGGCTTTAACGGACTCCGCGAGCTTTCACGCCTGCCCGACTATTTCGTGTTCGTCGGCCAGCTCGAAGCCGACAGGTCCGTGGCGCTCCGATTCTGGCGGGAAAAGAGCATCGCCTACCGCAAGGCGTTTCCGCAGCTCTATGAGGTGGTGGAGGTGTGCACGCCCGACAGCGTGCCGTCGGCGGCATCCGGGTACAACTACGTCATTGCCCGGCGCCTTCCGGGTGCGGAGGAACGCTTCCGCGAGGCACTCGCCCGGGATGAGCTGTAAGCGGAGACGAATCCGACCGCGTTGAGGCCCCCTCACACTTCGGTGGTGATCACTCCCACGAGCACCACCGCCCCGCCGATCACGAACGACCAGCCCAACGGCTCGTTGAGAAAGACATACGCCACCATCGACGCGAAGATCGGCTGCACGTTCTGGAACACAGCCACGCGCGAGGCCTCGAAGTACTTCAGCACCCAGTACCAGAGCATGTAGCCGAACACCGATGTCCCGATGGCCACGTAGGCGACCGACAGCCAGGCGCCGGTGCTCACGCCGTCGTAATCGAACTGGATGGCCCGCACCAATCCGAACGGGAAATAGAGCAGGGTTCCCGATGCCAGCGAGTACGCCGTGACCCGCATGGCCCCGTACTTTCGCGCGAGCGGCTTCCCCCACACCGTGTAGTAGGCCCACACCAGCACGGCGAAGAGGATGATGGCGTCGCCGATGAGGTACTCTGTCCCGATCTTAATCGCTCCCGCGCCCATCACGATCGCCACTCCCGCGATGCCGATCACCACGCCGATCGCCCGGCGCCATTTGAATTTTTCGCCGAGGTGCACGAGGGCCATGAGGAAGATGAAGATTGGGGTGGCGGCAAAAAGAAGCGCCCCGTGCCCGGCCGCGGTCATGCTCTGTCCCCAGAGGTAGGTCACCTGGTTGCCGAGCACGACCAGGCATCCCAGCCCGGCGATTTTCCAGCGGTCGGGTTTCTCAATGGGGATGCGCCACGTCCGGAACCGCACAATCGCCACCAGCACAAGCGCCGACAGCACGAAGCGGAAGAAGGCGAAGGTGAACGGCTCGACCTCCGCCAGTCCGTACTTGGCGATGGGAAACGTCAGCGATCCGAGCAGCTGCTGGCCGATCAGGACGAACATGACGAATCCGTCAGTGCGGTCGGTCGCGGCCGTTCCGGATGGCCCGACCGGTGGCGATTGAGCCTCAGGCTTCAATCAGAGCAACCCTTTGTACGACCCGCCGTCGACCGTGATCGATGACCCGGAAATGTAGGCTGCGGGTTGGCCGGCCAGGAAGGCCACGAGGGCCGCCAGTTCTTCCGGCTTGCCCACGCGTCCCGCCGGCGTCCCGGAGCCCATCTGCGCCATGGCTTCTTCCGGTGTGATACCGCCCGCCTGCGCCCGCTTCTCGGCCAGTTGCCACAGACGGTCGGTCGCGGTATACCCGGGGCACACCGTGTTGGCGGTGATCCCGAATCGCGCGTACGTGTTCGAGATGGTCTTGACGAATCCGGTCAATCCGGCGCGGTAGGTATTCGAGATAATCAGATCATCCAGCGGTTGTTTCACCGCGATGGAGGTGATGTAGATGAGCCGCCCCCAGCCACGGGCCTTCATACCTTCGATCACACCCCGGGTGAGACGGATCGCCGACTGCAGCACCAGGTCGTTCCCCTGCTGCCAGGTTTCTTCGGAGTGCGCCATGAATGGCCCCGGCGGGGGGCCGCCGCAGTTCGAGACGAGAATGTCGACCTCACCGGCTGCCGCGAGGATCTTCGCCACCTCATCGGCGTTGGCAATATCACCGGGCGCCAGCACGGCATCCGCACCGGTCGTCTTCCGGATCTTGGCCGCTGCCTCTACCAGCCGCTCCCGGCTCCGACTGTTGATTGTGACCAGCACTCCCTCCGCCGCCAGTGCGGTCGCCGACGCCAGACCGAGGCCCGATGAGGCCCCGGTCACCAGCGCGCGTTTTCCCCTGATTCCCAGATCCATGCTCAGCCGCGCTTCGTTTTCGCCAGTTCAAACGGCAGCATCGCCGCGGTGCGGCAACCGCGTTCGAAATCGACCACACGGAAGCGCTCGTTCGGCGAGTGAGTGTTGTCGTCGTTCTGACCGAATCCGAGAAGCAGCGAGTCGATACCGAGGATCTCCTTGAAGTCCCCGACGACCGGTATCGAGCCGCCCTCGCGGATGAACACCGGGGCTTTGCCGAATCCGGCCTTGAGCGCCCGCCCGGCGGCCTCGAGCCAGGGCCCGTCGGTCGGCACCACCACAGCCTTCGCCCCGCCGTATTTCCGCAGTTCGGTCTTCACGGACTTCGGCGCGATCTTCTTGATGTATGCGTCGATCTTCTTCATGATGTCGATCGGATCCTGCGCCGGCACGAGGCGGCAGGTGATCTTGCAGGACGCCCATGAAGGGATGATGGTCTTGGAACCCTCGCCCTGGTAGCCCGAGGTGATCCCGTTGATTTCAAACGTCGGGCGCACCCATGTCCGCTCATACGCATTCCACCCCTTTTCGCCGTGCAGCGCCGGTACGCCGACCATCTTCTTGTAGGCCGATTCCACGAACGGCAGCTTCTTAAACTGCGCGCGTTCCCACTTCGACGGCTGCTTGACATCCTTGTAGAATCCGGGCACCGCGATCTTCCCGGTCTTGTCGTGCATCTGGGCGATCATCTGGCACAGGATTGTGGCCGGATTCGGCACCGCTCCGCCGAACGACCCGGAGTGCAGGTCCCGGTTGGGGCCGTATACGAACAGTTCCATCGCGGCGATCCCGCGCAGGCCGTAGGTCACGGCCGGGAGGGTCTTGTTGAACTGGCTGCTGTCGGAGACGACCACGACATCCGCCGCCAGCATCTTTTTGTTCGCCTTGAGCCATTTGGGGAGGTTTGTCGAGGAGATTTCCTCTTCCCCTTCGATCACGAACTTGACGTTGATCGGGAGCTTTCCGTCGGTCTTGAGAATGGCTTCGAGCCCCTTCATATGGGCGAAGACCTGCCCCTTGTCATCGGTGGCGCCGCGGGCGAAGATCTGCTCATCGCGAATCACCGGTTGGAAGGGTTCGCTCTTCCACAGGTTCAGCGGTTCGACCGGCTGGACATCGTAGTGCCCGTAGTACAGCACTGTCGGCAGCGCCTTATCCGTGATCATCTCGGCGTATACGATCGGGTGACCCGGCGTTTCGTGCACCTGGGCCTGAAATCCCATCGCCCGGAGATGATCCGTCACCCACTTTGCGCAGGCCGCCATGTCCGGTTTATGCTCCGATTTGGCCGATACTGAGGGAAACCGAAGGAACGCGAACAACTGCTCCATGCGCTCCTTCTCGTGGTCCTTGAGATACTGTAGCGGGGTCATGCCTTGCTCCTTCACGTATGGGTCTCTGTCGATTTCGGGGAATATAGGCGGTTGGGGGCGCAGTGTAAAGAAGATGCACGGCGAGATTTTTTTAGACTGGCAAAGGCCCGGCATCGTCCGTAGCATTGAGTGACGGAGAGTTCTATGGAGATTCCGGGAGGTACGACATGAAACGGCTGCTGATCCTGGCCCTGGGCACTTTGGCCGCGCTGGCCCTATCGTGCGGCGACGACGACAACCCGACCAGCCCGGTCGACGGCGGAAACGACCCCGATACTAATCCTCTTTTCGCCGTAACGGTGGTCGACACGGCCGGAAATCCGGTGCTCGGCCTGAAAGTGGGGACGTTCAACCGCTCCCTCTACGAACCATTGATCCATCCGTGGGCGCTCCAGTTCCTCCCGCACATATGGCGGGTCGATTACCCGGTTGCGGGTCGGGTGGTCGTGACCGTTGAGGACTACTACCGTCGCCTGATCGACACCATATTCGATGACACGGTTGAGGCCGGCTCCGACTGGCTTTCGTGGACCCCAATCGGCTCCGATACCATCCTTCCGGGCGGCTACTACCACCTGGTGGTCGACAAGCCGACCAGCGCGGCCGAGCGTGTCACACAGGACATTGTGGTGGTTTTTGACTGGCAGTTTAACGCGATCTTCACGGTCCACGGCGTCACTGACTCAGCGGGCGGATTCCGCACCACCGACACGTTGCTTTTCCCGGCGCTGGTGGGCAATCCTCCCCCCTACGTTCCCGATCCGAACCTCGCGGGCGACACCATACGCCCTTACTACTCCGACAGCCTCGTTATCCACTTGTCGCACCCGGATGACCTGTACACCGTGACCTACCACCACGTGAGGCTGTCGCGGGGCACCAATGTATATGAGTTGGTCTGGAATCCGGCTGAATAGGCGGATTCGGAGTCATGGCGGGGAAACTGCTTGCGCCAAAGACGGCAGTGAGATTTCATTACCGGTACACACCACCACATCTTGGGGAGGATCTTATGGTGTCCCGTGCATTACTTCTGATCGTGCCGATCATCCTGCTCATCGCCGCCTGCAGTGACGATCCGGTTCGCCCGACTGATTCCGATCCCCTGTTCGCCATCACGGTTGTGGATTCGACCGACCAGCCCCTTGGAAGCATCGCGGTCGGCCGGGTCAACCGTTCCCCCTATTTGAGCGACCGGCCGGTGCCGCATGAGGCCCTTCCGTCGACGCCGATCAGGTTCGACCTCCCGCAGCAAACCGAGATCACGCTCACCTTTTTCGACTACTACGGCGACATGATCGCGCAGCCCTTCGATCATGAGGTGGTCGAAGGCGGCACACATATGATCGATGTCGACTTCCCCCGGCCGGGCTTCTACCGATACGAACTAACCACAGACGCCGACACCACCGACACCTGGCTCGTGGTCGAAAATGCTTATGGGTTTGCTGAGGCAATGATAGGGGTTACCAACGCCGAGGGTCGTTACGTGACTGAAGACACGCTGCTCTTTCCCTGCCTGCTGGGTTCTCCGCCGCCGATAGCCATTCGCAATGAATTCGGCGAAGTCATCGACACGACTTATGATTTCTACAGCGACACGGTGATAATCATGCTGGAGGACACGCTCGGCGGGCGCATGGCATTTGACCTGCCCCTGACGGAAGAACCCAACGCAGTTACCGTCACCTGGGCGCCATACTGATAGAGAGAAAAGGCCCGGCGAGACCGGGCCTTCTGCTACTTGTGCGTTTTGAACCAGCTGGCCGGGTCTTTCGCGAAGTTCAGGCAGGAGCGCAACAATCGCGCGTGCATCGTCTCCTCGTCGATCAGCCACCGGTAGAACCGCTTGATCCGGGGATCATCGGCCTCGTTCATCTTCTGTTCGTAGAACTCCTCCGCCCCGTTCTCGAACTTGATCGCCACCTCGTACGCCTCGACATCGGTCAGGCTCGGGCTCACGACGTCCTTCAGCTGTTCCAGGCGGCGGTTGAACGCCGCCAGCTTTTGCTCGGCATCCGAGTCCTCGATCTCCGGCACTTCCGTTCCCCCGGAGATTTCCAGGGACCGGTAGAACCGGTCAATCTTCTCGATGTGGTGGACTTCTTCGCCGGCAAGGAAGGTGAAGGTCTGCCGGACAAGGTCGCTCTGCGCGCGCCGCGCCGACTCCTCGAAGAAGGCTTTTCCCTCCTCCTCAAGGCGTCGTGCTATGCGAAAGGGCTCCAGGATATTGTCTATTTGGTCCATGTCTTTCTTATCTGTCGGGCGGCTGCCCGTTTACTGCCAAGAACGCCCGGCGCGATCCATCGTTCCCCGAAGTCCTCAGTAATCCTTGCGGTTGAACAGCGCAATCGTCACCGCCAGCAGCCCGGCCGCGAAGATCAGGCTCGACCACAACGGCAGCCAGCTCTCGACCGGTTGACCGAGCGCCACTTTTGTTGTCATATCCGACAGCTCGCTCGTTTTCGGCAAGATATAGTACAACCCGCTGACCGCACCGGTCACCAGCTTGTTCTGGATCACCTGCCCCAGCATGTCGTGGTACCGCAGCAGCGACTGCGCGATCCACATCGCAAACGCCACCATGATGCTCACCGCATACGAACCCGTGAGTATCCCTGCGAAGGCCGTCACCGACAACCAGATGAACAGGCTCACCAGGTTCAGGGCGAATATGTACACCAGCCCGGCGTCGAAGTACCTCCAGGCCATGAAGAAGATCGCAAAGGTCACCAGTCCCCCGACCACGATCGTGGCGCCGTAGACTGACCAGATAGAGGCGAATTTGTACAGGAACAGCGAGGTCCGCGAAATCGGCTTGGAAAGGTAATACTCGGCCCGGCCCCGCTCCAACATGGAGGGAATCAGCCCCGCCGTCCCAAGGATCGTCAGGAAGACCAGGAACGAGCAGTATGCATCCAACGAGCCGACGGCTCCCTGTTCTACCAGGGCCGACGCCGGATCGTTCGGATCATCGTTTACCTCGATCTTGATCGACATGGATTTCGACGCCATGATGAGCAGGATCGCGATTACGGTCACCGCCGCGTAGATCCAGATCAGGCGGCGCTGGACCATCTCCACCCAGGTATCGTATATAAGGCCTCTCATATGCCGGCCTCCGTCGACGGGGGTTCGGGGGTCGTAATCGTTTCGATAAACGACTGTTCCAGGGTGATCCGCATCGGGCGGATCATCCGGATCGACACGTTCTTCCGGCGCAACATATCTATGACGTAGTTGACGTTCTCCTCGTTGTCCATCTCGACGATCATTCCCCGCGAGGAGATCTTGATGATCTTGCCGATCTCATCCGGCAGTTCCACGGGCATGCTGCCGAGTTCCGCCTCGATCTCGAACTGGCTCCGGCGGCTTGTCAGATCCACCACGCTGCTGGTCTTGATCAGCCGCCCCCGGTTGAGTATCGCCACCCGGTCGGCCACCGACTCCACCTCGGACAGGAGGTGGGAGTTGAGCACGATTGACTTGCCGTCGGAGCGGATCTTGTTGAGCACGTCGCGAATCTCGACTTTGCCCACTGGATCGACGCCGTCGGTCGGTTCGTCCAAAAGCAGCAGGTCAGGATCCGAGATCATCGCCTGGGCAATGCCGATCCGCTGTTGCATGCCCTTGGAGTACTTGCGGAGTTTGGTATCCGCCCACCGGCTCATCCCGACCATTGCGAGGAGGTTATCCGCCCGGGATTTGATCTCCGAGAGGTTCATTCCGTACAGCCGCCCGGTCGCCACCATCAGCCCCATCCCCGTCAGGTGGCTCGGGAAGCGGTGGTTCTCCGGCAGGTACCCCAGGCGCTGGCGCGACTGCGGATCGCTGGGCTTGTGCCCGCCGACAATGGCATTCCCCGAGGTGGGCTGCGTGATTCCAAGCACGACTTTGAGAAAGGTCGTCTTGCCGGCCCCGTTCGGCCCCAGCAGGCCAAATATCTCTCCCTCGTGGATCGACAGGCTGACATTGTCCAGCGCGACGATCCCGCGCTTCTTCAACCCGGCGCTGTAAACTTTGGTGAGATCCTGCGTGTCGATTATGTTCATAGGTGTCCCGATTGACCCTCTGTATTACCTGAGTTGCGAATCTCCCGTCGTTTCGACCGACGAGACCGGACGATGTCCGATTCGGCCCGCTGCGGTTCCCTTGTTATCGGCGCCGAAACCCCCTGCCCTTAAGAATTTAAGCCGGTGATCCGGATCGAACGGACGACCTGCTGATTACAAATCAGCTGCTCTACCATCTGAGCTACACCGGCTTACGTTATCTTCTAACTACGCTCCGATCGGCCGAAAGTGTCAAGCATTTTTGCCGTTACTTCCGCTTCACTTTCGGCCCCTGCGGCGTATCCTCGATCACCCAACCGAGCGCCGTCAGTTCATCGCGAATCCGGTCGGACGCCTTGAAATCCTTGTTCTTGCGGGCCTGGGTGCGCTGTTCCACCAGCGAGAGCACCTCGGCCGGGGCTTCTTCGGCTCGACCCCGCTCGAACGTCAGGTTGAGCACCGTGTCCACCCGCCGGATCTCGGCCAGTGCTTCATCCCGTTCCGCTTTCGATAGCCGGTTTTCCGAGCGGAGTCGGTTGATATCCCGGATGAAATCGAACACCGCCGCGAACGCCCCCGAGGCGTTCAGATCATCGTCGAGCGCCTCTTCGAACCCGGAGAACATGCGCCGCGTGATACCCTCGGCCTCGCCCCGGGAGTCTCCGTTCCCGGCGTACTCCTCGAGATTGGATATAAACTCGTTGTATCGTTGAAGCGCGTTCTTCGCCGCATCCAGACCCTGAAAGGTGAAGTTTAACTGCTGCCGGTAGTGGGTCGCGAGGAGCACGTAGCGCACCTGCGCCCCGGTATACCCCTTGGCAACCAGATCGCGCAGCAGGTAGAAATTGCCGAACGACTTGGCCATCTTCCGCCCCTCGACAATCAGGTGCTCGGCGTGCATCCAGTAGTTGACAAAGGGATGCCCGGTCGCACCTTCAGATTGCGCGATTTCATTCTCGTGGTGCGGGAAAATGTTGTCCACACCGCCGGTATGGATGTCGAAATGCATGCCGAGGTACTTCATGGCCATGGCGGAGCACTCGATGTGCCACCCCGGACGGCCCTTGCCCAGTTCGGTCTCCCAGTACACGTCGCCGTCGGCTTCATCCCAGGCCTTCCACAGCGCGAAATCCGACACCGAGTCCTTTTCGTATTCGTCTGCGGCGACTCGCGCGCCGGCCTTGAGGTTGTCCCGGTCGATATGGGCCAGCTTGCCATACTGCGGGTACTGCTCGATCCGGTAGTACCAGTTGCCGTTGACCTCGTAGGCCAGCCCGCGTTCGGCGAGCACGCGAATAATGGAGACCATCTCGGGGATATGATCGGTCGCAGCCGGATAGATCTCCGCCCGCTCGATCCCGAGCGTGTCGAGATCCTCAAAGAAGGCCTTGCTGTACCGCGTCGTGAATTCCCGCAGCGAGACCCCTTCCTTCTGCGAGTCGCGGATCGTCTTGTCGTCGACATCGGTCAGGTTCATCACGTGCAGCACTTCGTACCCCTTGTACTTGAGGTACCGACGCAGGAGATCCTCGAAGGTGAAAGTGCGGAAATTCCCGATATGCGCGAACCCGTAGACCGTCGGCCCGCACGTATACATGCGGACTTTTCCCGGCTCGATCGGTTTGAATTCTTCCTTCTCGCGGGTCAGCGTATTTCTAAATCGTAGCGCCATACTGCCTCAGACCTCCGTCAGCCCGGCCACCGTCTTCGTGTCCAGCTTCCTGATGACTTCGGTAACGAGCCTGACCGTGTTGTCGTAGTCGTCGCGGTTGAGAATACCGTTGTGGCTGTGAATGTACCGGATCGGCGGCCCGATCACTATTGAAGGCACGCCGGACCGCGAGACATGGATCCGCGCCCCGTCGGTTCCGCCGCGCTCCATGTACGACAGGTGGTACGGGATCTTCTTCTCTTCGGCCGTATCGATCACCAGATCCCGCAGCTTGATATTGGGGATCATGGTCGCGTCGAAAATGAGCACGGCCGGGCCGCCCCCCATTTTCTCCGCCTTTTTGAACCCGTCGGGCGGGATATCCTGGCCGATCCCGACATCGACAATCATTGCGACATCCGGATCCGTCACATGCGCCAGGGTGGTCGCGCCTCGGAGCCCGACCTCTTCCTGCGTCGAGCCGCCGGCGAGAATCGTGTTGGGGTGCTCTGTCCCCTTGAACGCGCGCAGCACATCCAGGGCGATCGCGCACGCCACCCGGTTGTCGAACGCCTTCGACAGGTACATCTTCTTGTTGCCCATGATCGTGAACTGGGAGTCGGGAATGATCGGATCACCGACGCGAATATCCAGCTCCTTGCGGGCGTCGAACCCCTCCTGCACCCCGACATCGATGAACATATCTTTCAGCTCGAGCACTTTCTTCCGCTCTTCCGCTTCGAGCAGGTGCGGCGGTTTCGATCCGACCACGCCGAGCACCGGCCCCTTGCGCGTGATAATCCGCATTCGTTGCCCCAGCGCCACATGCCCCCACCAGCCGCCGAGCGGCAGGAACCGGATATACCCCTCGGACGAGATCTCCTTGACCATGAAACCGACCTCATCCATATGCCCCACCACGAGCACTTTGGGGGATTCGGACGACCCCTTCTTCCGGCCGAAGATCGAGCCCATCTTGTCCGTTTCCACCGTGTCGGCCAGGCCCTTGAGTTCCCGGGCCATTAATCGGCGGACTTCGTCTTCATACCCCGATACGCCGTTCGCTTCGGTGATTTCCTTGAGAAGCTGTTCGGTTCTGTCCACACGTGCCTCGCTGTTATGAAAGTCGAACTCTCGTTTGCACTCCGGGGCCGCTGTCGGCCGCAAGCAGCCAATATAGGTTCCCCCGCCGTGTTCGTAAACCCCTAAAAGTCGAGGAACCGGTCAAGCTCGGAGAGGGTCGTGATCCGCCGTGTTGCCAGCGGCATCTCCGAGGGATACTCCCGACCCGCCTTCATCCGAAGAACTCCGGGCATTCCCACGCTGTGGGGACCCTCGATATCCTCCATATACCGGTCGCCTACATAGACGCATTCCGCCGGGGCAAACCCGGCGAGGTTTGCGGCCTTGGCGAAGATGTCCGGGTGTGGTTTGCGCCACCCGAAGGTCGAACTGAAGATGGTGAAGTCGAAGAAGTGCAGGAGGCCGAACCTTTTGAGCTCCTTCAGGTGAACCTCCTCGGGAAACACGGTGTTCGAAATCAGCCCCACCGCCGGATACGCCTTTCGTATCCGCTCCAGCGTCGCCACCGTGTCGTCGTAGACATACAGCAGGCGGTCGACCGGGCGATAGAACTCTTCGAAGAACCGCGCGCCCAGCTCTTCGCTGTACTCCAGCTTCAGTTCGGTGAACAGCGCTTCGGCCGCCTGTGGCACGCACCACTCCACCTGGCTCTCGTACGCCTTCTGGCGCAGCGGCGCTTTGGCGAGTTCGAACTTCTCGTGGAACTCGGCCTCCTCCGGCACCACGTACCCCTCGTCGACCAGCCACTGGCGCGCCTCCAGCGCGCACAGGCGCGACAACTCGTCCCACGATACCGCCTCGTACTCGATCAGGGTCGAGCCGAGGTCAAAGATCACTGCTTTCGGGTTCAGTTCATTCACGATGTCATTTCTTCTTCACGGCTGAGGTAATAATGCGATCGATCAGTTCCGGGAACTCGATTCCGACCGCCCGCGCCGCCATGGGCGAGAGCGACAGCTCGGTCATTCCCGGCAACGTGTTCAACTCGAGGAAGTAGTAATCTCCGTTCTCTTCCAGTATGAAATCGACGCGGACCAGCCCCTCGCACCCGATCAGGTTGTAGGCCGCCACCGCGTCCGCCTGCAGCTTGTCGCGGATCGGATCAGGTATGTCCGCCGGGGCGAAATACTCCGACATCCCCTTCGTGTATTTGGCCTCGTAGTCGTACAGTCCTTTCTTTGGACGGATCTCCACGACCGGCAGCGCCTCGCCGTCAAGCACCGCCACCGTCAGTTCCCGCCCCCGGATGAACTTTTCCAGCAGCACCTCCGGCGATTCTTCTCCGGCCACTCGGATTGCCTCGGCCAGCCCATCCCATGACTCCAGCTTGGTCAACCCCACGGTCGACCCGCCGTCGTTCGGTTTGACAATCAGCGGGAGGGTGAAGCGCGCGCGGAGGCGGTCGAGGCAGGACTCCTCGAGGCTTCGCTCCCGCAGCCGGATCAACTGGAACTCCGCCGTAGGGATGCCGATCGTCATCACCAGCCGTTTGGTGAGTGCCTTATCCATCGCCACCGCCGAGGCCCGCATGCCCGAACCGGTGTATTTCAGCCCGGCCAGGTCGAGCAGGCACTGGATCGTCCCGTTCTCCCCCGCGCCGCCGTGGAGACCGAGCAGGACGACATCGATATCCCGGAGTTCCGGGGCGGCCAGCTCCTTCGGCAGCGTGGTCGCATCCACCGCCACCGACCGGAAATCGGTCTTGTTCGCTTCGGTCAGAAGGAAATTCCCGCGGCCGTCGAGCAGCGACTGCCCGGTCGCCGGGTCGATCACGTACACCTCGTGCCCGAGCTTCTTCACCGCCTTGTACAACGCTTCCCCGGAATGCAGGCTGACTTCCCGCTCCGAGGAGTCCCCGCCGGCCAACAGCAGCACTTTCATCGCATCCTCGCTCTCACTCGCTGTATTTTCCACACCACCAGGGCCGCCACCGCGACCACCACGATCGGCCAGACTATCATATTATAGGTCCGGAAGTAGTCGGCGATCCGATCCAGATTGTCGACCACCACCATCGCCAGGTAAAAGATCGCCGCGGTAAACAGCACGTACGACACGGTCGAATACAATACCATCCGGATCGACGGATACCGCGCGATCCCCGCCCCCACCGCGATTGCGCTGCGAAACCCGACCACAAACCGCGACGAAACCATCAGGAGCCCGCCCCACCGATTGAGGCTTCGTTCGAAGTGCCCGATATCCTCGGCCGAGAAGTAGCGGTAGTCCTTCCGCAGGAAGAACTCCCGGCCGTATCGACGGCCCAGAACATACATGACCATGACCGAACTCATGCCACCCGCGACCACGGTGAGGAAACTGCTCATCAGCGTCAACCGATCGGCGGCGACCAGCACGCCGGCCGCGGCGATGAAGCTGTCTCCCGGGAATGGCGGCAGGACGTTTTCGACGAAGCAGGCCGCGAAAAGCGCGGCATACACCCAGAACGGCCCGTAGGCGAAGATGTAATCGAGGTAGCGGCCGATCTGTTCCGGATCCTCAGTCATTGCCCGCCACCAGACACACCGCGCTCGCCGCGATCCCCTCCTCCCGTCCGACAAACCCGAGCCGCTCGGTGGTCGTCGCCTTGATATTGACCTGCTCCACCTTGATATGCAGCACGTCGGCAATCGCTTTGCGCATCGCCGGGATGTGGGGGTTCATTTTCGGGCATTCTGCCATGATGATCGCGTCGATATTCAGTATCTTTCCGAACCCCGCTGCCCGAACCATCTGCCCCACCCGCGACAGGAGCACCGCCGAATCGGCGTGCTCATAGGCCGGGTCCGTCGGCGGGAACTGCTGGCCGATATCTGGCAGTCCGGCCGCACCCAAAAGGGCATCCATGATCGCATGGAGGAGGACGTCGGCGTCGGAGTGGCCCAGGAGGCCTTTTTCATGCGGAATCACCACCCCGCCGATCACGAGATCGCGCCCCTCGGCAAACGCGTGTACATCAAACCCCTGCCCGATTCGCAGCTTATCCATGATGCTCCTTCGGAATTTCCCTCGCCAGCAATGCCTCTGCCACGATCAGGTCTTCCCTGCTGGTCACTTTCATATTCGGGCCGGTCGGCTCGACAACGGTCACCTTGAACCCGCGCGCTTCGATCATCGAGGCGTCGTCGGTAAACAGTTCCGACCCTTCGGCCGCCGCCCGATGCGCTTCCAGAATCAGGTCGAACTGGAACACCTGCGGCGTCTGCGCGGCGTACAGATGGGCCCGATCGACTGTCGTGATGATGAATCCGTCGCGCACCCGCTTGAGTGTATCCGCCACCGGCGCCGCCAGGATCGCCGCCCGGTCTTTCTGGGCCGCCGCCACCACCCGCTCGATATCGACCGGGCTCACGAGTGGGCGGGCGCCATCGTGGATCGCTGCGATTGTGGTCGAAAACGGCAGCGCCTCAAGTCCCCGGCGGACCGATTCACGGCGCTCATCGCCGCCGATTACGATCTTGCGGACTTTCTGGAACCCGTACGCATCGACTACTTTCTCGCTCGTGTACAGCAGGTACTCCTCGGCCACCACCACAACGATCGAGTCGATCGATTGGGCTGCCTGAAACCGGCTGATAGTCCATGACAGAAGCGGCCGTCCGGCGATCTCCCGGAACTGCTTGGGAATATCGCCGCCCAGCCGGGTGGAGCTTCCTCCGGCTACTATGACCGCACCGACATGTGAGGGTCTGCTGTTCATGGGCACGAATATATGCCGGGAAACGCGCCTGAAACAAGGTTTTTACCGGGGCAACGAGAGGTGGGCTGGGAGCATTTCGCCGGCCGGAAACTCAAAGTGTGCTAAGAGAATGTCATTCCGGCGAACGCCGGAATCCAGTCTTTCCTTTCTCCGTCATCTGCCCCTATCTGGCAGGAAGAACTTCACATTTGATTGAGTACCCCATAGCTTGCTGTGGGTTCCCCAGATGTCATATGCTGCCGTAGGTCAAATCCCCTTTGCCACCTTCAATCTCGCGTCCAGCTTCAAGAACACCCCTGACGCCCGCCCAGCCACCTCTGCTGCGGGGGATTTGACACCCGTACGTCCCCTACACTATCAACATCGCATCCCCGTAACTGTAAAACCGCATCCGCTGCTCCACGGCATACCGGTAGGCCTCCAGAATCCGCTCCCTCCCCGCGAACGCCGACACGAGAATCAGGAGGGATGATTTCGGCAGGTGGAAATTCGTGATCATTCGGTCCACCACCTTGAACTGGTACCCCGGCTTGATATACAGATCCACCATCCGCGACAACGGCTCGACCCGGCCGCGTTCGGTCGCTGCCGATTCCAGCGTCCGGACACTCGTGGTTCCGACCGCCACGATCCTCCCCCCTTTCGCTCGTACGGCGTTGATTTCGGCCGCTGCCGACACTGACAGCTCGGCGAATTCGGCGTCCACCACGTGTTCTTCGATTGTCCCCGCGCTCACCGGCTTGAAGGTGCCCGGCCCGACATGGAGCGTCACGCGGATCACCTCTATCCCCCGCTCCCGAATCGATCCCAGCAGGCTGCGGGTGAAGTGGAATCCGGCTGTCGGCGCCGCCACCGCCCCCAAGCGGTCCGACCCGGCGAAGACTGTCTGGTAGCGACGGATGTCGTTGGGCAAGTCATCGCGCTTGATATAGTGTGGCAGCGGGACGTGCCCGTGCCGCGCGACGATCCGATCCCGCGCTGTCCGTGACTGAAACTGCACCAGCCACCGTCCCTCCCCCTGGTACTCGGCGAGGGTCACGCGGTCCTCGTCGAATAGGAGATCCTCCCCTTCCGACAACCGCTTGGTCGGGCTTACCAGCGCCACCCAGACCTCCCCTTCGACCCCGACGGCCGGACGAACGAGGAAGACCTCGATCTTCGCCCCCGTCTTCCGATAGGCATAAAGCCGCGCCTTGAACACTTTGGTGTCGTTGACCACCATCGCATCCCCGGGCTCAAGGTACTCCATCACCCGTCGAAACGGATGGATGACATACCCCGGCTTCTGGCGGTCGACAATCATGAGCCTTGATTCATCCCGTTTGCGCGCCGGCTCCTGGGCAATCAGGTCCGGGGGGAGTGTGTAGTCAAAGAGGTTTATGTCCATAGCCGAATAATAGAAAATGTCATTCCGGCGAAAGCCGGAATCCATGCCTTTTGCCTTTGACTTTGTGGCCCACCATTTATGGTGGGCCGCCTTCCTGCCACGGACAGACTTGTGTTTGTCCCTGCGTACGTCGGGTCTGAGGCGCCCGCGCCGAGAAACCCGACGAGGCATTATTGAACCTTAACCTGTCGGGTTTCTCCGCGTCGCGCCTTCGGCGCTCGCTCCGGAACCCGACCTACTTCCGAAACAAGTTGAATATAATCGTCACCAGTATCGACAGCACCACCATTGTCACAATCGGGAAATAAATCGTCACCTTCTCCCGCTTGATCAGAATATCCCCCGGCAACCTCCCCAGCCAAGGGATCCGGTCCGAGAACCAGAGCACCAACCCGATCACTACAATGACCACCCCCAACCCCACGAGCATTTTGCCAATTTGAGGTAACATAATCTAGTTTACGGCCGAACTACCACCGGAAGTTCGAGACAGCTGGCCCGTACTCCCGACTTGCTTAAATCTTGACACGGGCGTGATTGAACAACCTATTATTCACAATAATTGCAGCTCCCAGTTGATCTTGGTTCGGCCACTTCGAATCTATGAAGAATCGTAACGTCAGAATATTGATCGCATCGCTCGGTCTCATTACAGCAGGGTTGCTCGCAGGGTGCGACATGCATTGGGACACGCGATCCTCCGTTGCATTTGCCGGGCGGTGCTATACTGCCCGCTCCCTGCAGGACGGGCCTTCCGGAAACGGCCGCCTGGACATCGTTGAGCACGATGTGTGCGGTGAATTCGACCAGCTGCGTACCCTTGTCCAACTGCACGCGCTGTCTGTCCGTGCCGATCTTTTCGAGTTGCGGAACCACTTGCTTGTCGCCTATACGTATTGGGGGGAGTCCAATCCAAACAGTCACATCTTCATTATCAACCCCACGTCCGCCGAAGATGAGTTCGTGCTCGACGGCGAGGCCGATTGGCAACAATTCCGGTTGATCGACGCTTCTTTCTACGATCAAGTTGGGTATGAGCTGTTCGAGTTGCTCGATCACTCTGGTGTCCTGCTGCTGAGATGGCGGTGGAAGGCTCCACAGGACAGTTGGTGGAATGAAAGTGACATCTTTTTCTTGAATGCGGAATCCATGCGTCTTGGCCGGGGGCTCGGATCATCTCTCACCGCCGTGCTGAAATGGGAAGACGTAGCTCGCCCGGATACAATCACACTCTCACTTCCCGAGAACTCCGAGAGGTACATCTCCTTCAAAATGAGCAGCGAACCTTCCGCACAGTAGCCCTACCCCCCGAACACCGTCAGACGATCCACATAGATCTGCGCCAGCGCCCGCTGTTCATCGGTCAGCCCCGACGGCAGCCTCTTTTCGCTGAGGTAGTGCTCCAGCGCCTCGACAGCAATCCGCGTGTCGTTTACTGTCAACACCTGTCCAGTCTCCGTTTTCAGCTTGTCGCGAAACCGGATTGTTTCGGTCATCAGCACGGCCACGGTCGACCGAGGATCCTGCCCCGGCGGGTACATTTGCCCGAGCATTGCTTCGAACAGCAGGTGAATGTCGTCTTCCATATAGGTAGCCAGCCCCTTTTTCGTTTAGTCGTCCGCATCCATTGTCGGCACCGACGGACCGGTTCTTTTGAGAATTCTGCTCTCCGGTCTTGTGGTTCGGGCACACTCTGCATGTCCGCGCGGTGAACCCGGGGGCGACGCAAGGCCTCCCCCTACTCGCCCCGGCCCTCCCTCATCCCCCTTTCAATACCCCCTACGCGATTACCGCCACCGCGAATCCATCGAACCCCTTCACCCCAACTGTCTGCAGCACGGTCGCGCTCACCCGCCCATCGGACGCCATCATCTCCATCATCCGACGGACCGCATGCACCCGTGGATCCTCGCTCTCCGGCTTGACTACCTCGCCGTGGCGCACCACGTTGTCGGCGATTACCAGACTCCCCGGCCGCGCCAGCTTGACCGCCCATTCAAAGTAGCCGGGGTAGTTTTCTTTGTCCGCATCGATAAAGATCAGATCGAATGGCCCGGCTCCTTCTTTTTCGATCTCCGGCAGGCTGTCCAGCGCCGCCCCGACCCGCACGTCGACTTTCCGTTCCAGTCCGGCCCGGGCGATGTTTCTCCGCGCCACCTCGGCGTGTCTCGGCTCGTACTCCAGCGAAATGAGGTGCCCGTCCTCCGGCAAGGCGCGTCCCAGCCAGATAGTGCTGTACCCGCCCAGGGTTCCCATCTCGAGGATCTTTCGGGCCTTCATCGCAAACGCCAGGATATACAGCCATTTCCCCTGTGCCGGTGAGACCTGGATCGACGGCAACCCGGCCGCGTCGCTGTCTTTGAGCGCCTCGACCAGTACCGGATCCTCCCCGACCAGCAGGTCCTCGACATACCGGTCAACCGCAGTCCATAGTTCTTGTGTCATACGGGAATGTACGCGTCAAATCCTCCCGGACGCAACGCTGAACCGTGTTTGATGGATCCCAAAACAACAACGCCGGGTTCATACAAACCCGGCTCACTTCGACTGGCACTCGGGTCGGGGAACCCGTCCCCGCCCCTGTGGTCGACCCGCGCCTATGGTCGACCCGCGCCTTCGTTCGACCCGCGCCTTTGGTCGACACCCGTCCACGCCTTGTGTGCGGCACATGTCCACATGTGCCGCAATCCCCCCTACAACAACCTTTGCTGCCCCCCATCCTGCGGAATGTGCAACCCCAGGTGTTTCGCCGCCGCCTCCGAGGCCATCCGTCCCCGACGAGTCCGCTTCACAAACCCGATCTTCAGCAAATACGGCTCCACCATATCCACGAGGGTATTGACCTCTTCATTGAGCGTCGCCCCCAGCGCCTCGATCCCGACCGGCCCCCCCTTATAGTACTCGATTATCACCTTCAGCATGTTCCGGTCGAGGCTGTCCAGCCCGAGGCTGTCGATCCCCTCGGCATCGAGCGCCATCTCGGCGATCTCGCTCGTAATCTCCCCTTTGTTCTTCACCTCGGCAAAATCCCGCACGCGCCGAAGCAGCCTGTTCGCGATTCGCGGCGTCCCCCGCGCCCGGCGCGAAATGGTCTCGGCCGCCTCGTTGAGGATCGCCGTGTTGAGCAGTTTGGCCGATCGCAGGACGATCTCGGCCAACTCCTCCGGCGGGTAGAAATCCAGGTGGTAGTACAGGCCGAACCGATCCCGCAGCGGGGCCGACAAGAAGCCCGCCCGGGTGGTCGCCCCGATCAGGGTAAACGGCTTGAGGGGGACATTGATCACTTTGGCGAACGCCCCCTTGTCGACCACGAAATCAACTTTGAAATCCTCCATCGCCGGGTAGATGAACTCCTCGATCACCGGCGCCAGACGGTGGATCTCGTCGATAAAGAGGATATCCCCTTCCTCGAGATTGGTGAGAATCCCCATCAAGTCCCCCGCGCGCTGGAGCGCCGGCCCCGCGGTCGCCACCAACTTCGTTCCCATCTCGTTGGCGATAATGTGCGCGAGCGTGGTCTTGCCCAGTCCCGGCGGGCCGTAGAACAGCATGTGCTCGACCGCCTCCGACCGCCCCCGCGCGGCATCAAGCGTCACTTGTAGTTTGCCGCGTAACTTATTCTGCCCGATATATTCCGAAAGCTTGTTCGGACGCAGCGTAACGAACGCCTTGTCTTCATCCGGCAGAATCTGCTCGCCCGATACGATCCGCTCCCGCGTCATTTATCCGTCGCCTTCTTTCGCTGTTCATTCTTAAACAGGATCGTGATCAAATCCTCGACCCGATCCACCTTCGGCTGCGTTTTCATCGCCGCCTCGATCATCCGCTCCGCCTCGCCGCGGTTGTAACCGAGCTGGACCAGGATTTCCCGCGCCTCGTCCGCCAGCGGTTCCGGCTCTTCAACGGGAGGTGTCGACAGCGGCTCCCCTTCTTTCATCAGGGCGAACTTGGCCACCTTGCCGTGAAGTTCGGCGATAATCTTGCTCGCCAGCCGTGCCCCGATCCCCGGCAGCCGGTTCAGCCGCGCGGTATCTTTTTCCTCGATCGCGACAGCGATCTCCCGGATCGGAATTGTCAGGGACTTCAACGCTTTTTTTACACCCAGCCCCGACACATGGGTCAGGACCGAGAAAAATTCGCGATCAATCGGGCTGATGAACCCGACCAGCCGCGGATAGTGGGCCGACTTCCGATCCCCCGCTTCGATAGAGTATACCGTTTCGAGGCTGATCTGCTGGTCGATCTTCCCCTCCTGCCGAAGCCGCTCGGCCAGGGCCGACGGCACCATGACCTCGTAGTGCAGCCCGTTGTTCTCGATCAGCGCGGTGTCGTCATGTATCTCGCTGAGCCGTCCTGAAATCCGACTGATCATTTGCCTGCCTCGTTGTGGGCCATCGCCCGGCAGTGGCACAACGCCACCGCCAGCGCATCCGCGGCGTCCGGCGGCTCCGGCACCTTTCCCAGCGCCAGCGCCGAGGTAATCATCCGCTGCATCTGACGTTTACTCGCCCGGCCATTGCCGGTGAGTGACTTCTTGATCCGGGTCGAAGCATACGGTATAACCGTCAATCCTGCCTCGGCCGCTTTCAGAAACACGATCCCGCGGGCGTGCCCCATGATGATCGCGGTTTTCGGATGTCCGTAGTGCGAATACAACTCCTCGACCGCCAGAATCTCGGGTTCAAACTGCTTAATTATCGCTTCAACTTCGACCGCTAACTCGCGCAGTCGCAACGCCATACTCGCCTTTATGTTGGTCCGCACCACCCCGGCCTCGAGCACCCGGCAGACATCCCGCGTCGCTTCGATTACACCGTAGCCGGTGACAATCAACCCGGGATCTATACCCAGTACTCGCATACTGTGGTATAAAATGCCTTCCGCCCACTATTTCAACTTAAATCTGGCGCTCCCGGCTTCACATTCCTATTGTAATGTGATACTCAAACCGTCCCGACTGGAGATTTGCGACCCTCCCGAAACAATCTCAGCTTCACCCTCGAATAACCCATCATGACCACCCCAACCCGCCTGCTCAACCGCAACTTCGTACTCCTCTGGCAGGGCCAGTTGGTTTCGCAACTTGGCAGTCAGGCCTTTACCGTGGCCATGATGTTCTGGATCAAACACGCCACCGACTCCGCCACCCTCATGGGTACGCTCATGATGGCCTCCACCATTCCGTCGGTGCTCCTCGGCCCCTTTGCCGGGACCTTTGCCGACTCCCACTCCCGCAAGTGGATCATCGTCTGGTCGGATATTCTCTGCGGCCTCGCCTCTATCTCGCTGGCGGCTGTCCTGTTCTTCTTTCCCGACCGGATCGATCTCGGTGTTGCCTGGCTGTTCATAGCTTCTGTCTTCATGACCACGGTCGGGGCCTTTTTCCGCCCCGCCATCTCGGCCTCGATTCCCGACCTGGTGCCCCCCGATCGCCTCGCCGGCGCGAACTCGATGAGTCGCTTCTCCGACCAGATCTCCGGCTTCATCGGTCAGGGGCTCGGCGGCGTCGCTTTCCGCCTGCTTGGGGCGCCCGTGCTGTTCCTCATCGACGGCCTCACGTACCTATTTTCCGCCGCCAGCGAAACGTTGATCACGATCCCCCAGGTTATTCCCGAGAAGGCCAAAGGCTACCGGGCGATACTCGACCGCTTCAAGACCGGCACCACCGAGGGCTTCCACTATGTCTGGCGCAACATCGGCCTGCGCAACCTCTTCCTCGTCGCGGCCTTTCTGAACTTTCTCCTCGTCCCGATTATCGTGCTCCTGCCGTTCTTCGTCGAGGACTTCCTGCACGCCACTCCGGACTGGTTCGGCTACATGATGGCCGCGCTTGGGATCGGCTCGATGGTCGGTTACCTGTTTGCCGGGACTCTCCGGCTGCGCGGCCCCGTCCGTTCCGCGCTCGTCATCGCCGCCATCGTCACCATGTCCATCCTGTTCGGTCTGCTTGGCCTGGTCACCTCACGCGTTGTCGCCCTGGTTGTTTTCACGCTGATGGGAATCGTGAACGGCTTCGTGAATATCAGCATTGGGACAATCATGCAGGCCACCACGCCCTCGGAGATTCGCGGCCGCGTTTTTGGGCTGCTGGGGACACTCGCGGGCGGCCTCACCCCGATTGCCATGGGCCTCTCGGGTGTCGTGGCCGACCTGCTGAATCAGAATATCCCCCTGATCATTCTCCTGTGCGGCGGCGCATCGACCCTGCTGTCGCTCGCGGTCGCATTCAACGCCCCCTTCCGCGCCTTCCTCGCCTACGAATCCCCGGCCGTCCCGACCGCCGCTCCCGCCGCACCTCCCGCTACAGATATTCCGGAAGTTCCCCCAGTGACGCAATGACCGCATCCGGCGTCACTTTCGACTGCCGCGCGTATTCCTCCCGGTACTTCCCCGTCTTCACCAGCACCCCCATCAACCCCGCCTTGTGCGCCCCGCCGATATCCGTTTCGATATCATCGCCGATCATCAGCGCTTCTTCCGGCTTCACCCCGATCTCCTCTAGCGCTGTCTGGAAAAAGAGCGGCTCCGGTTTCCCGATTGCGACCGCCCGTTTCCCCGAGGCGAATTCGAGCGCTGTCACGAACGCCCCGATATCGATGCGGATCTCCCCGCCCGACAGCCAGAACCGCTGCTTGTGCAGCGCGAGCATCTCCGATCCGTGCATGAGCATGTGGAAGAGGCGATCCATCAGCGCGTAATCCCAACTGTCCCGGTTGTTGCCGATCACGATATAGTCCGGCCGCTCGTTGTCTTTGGGAAACTCCGCGAATTCCGTCTCCGTGTCCTCCCGCATAACGAGGAAGACACTCGGTTTGCCCTTCTTCCGGAGGAACTCCGCCGCCAGTTTCGGCGGCGAGACAATCTCTTCCAACTCGATGGGGAACTCCCCCTCGCGGATCCCTTTGTAGAGCGTGGCCAGACTCCGCGTCGTCGTGTTGGTGACAAACCGGATCGGCAGTTTCCTGACCTCTTTGATATACCGGATTGCTTCGTGTGCGCCCGGTTCCGGTATGCGCGTTTCCTGCCCGTCCCAGATCACTCCGTCGATATCGCAGAGGATCCCTTTGACATGATCGAATCGAATGTGGTTCATGGGGGGAAGATAGTGAGTTTACCTTCTTCGTGCCACAGGCAAACGAGTTTCTCCGTTCCCCTGATCCTCAATCCTCTTCCCGTCCCCTTCCTCCGCAAGTGACGACTATCCGATTCGACAATCGCATCGAAGGCACACTCCCTTACCGCGGTTCGGGATAATTCACCAGGTACGCTCGATCAGCCCACTTCAATGTGAACACGCGATGCTCCCGGAATGACTCGAGACCATTCTCTGGATCGCGCGTGACAAAATCGAGCGATACCACCACTGACTCGGGTGCCATTTGGAGAGAGATCATCGGCCCATAGAGCAAGGACCAGCGGGCTTCGCGTGTTTCGTGCTCGCAAATCGAATCCGACGGACTAATGACGAAAGCCGTGTCGAAGCAGACCTCCAGTCGCATCGTATCAGTCCCAACTAAGGCGCACAAGCTCTCGACGCCGTACCACGAGGGAAATCCTTCGACCGTGGAAGTCGTATCCCTGCGCGTCAAGAGCAGGCCGATCGCAGACGTATCGCGCCCCGCTCTGGTCGGAGAGTCACTCGAGCCAAGACATGGATCGGCCGAAGCTGTTGGCACAACCCAGGAGCACTCAAGTAGCACTTTCCCGCCGTCTACCTCACAGGCGCCGGATCGCTCCGACTCCGACATCCCCCTCTGCAGCCCGCTTCCCCCCCAACTCCACGACGCAACCAGTGACGCCGCCAGCACCAGCCAAATCATTCGAGGGGGCGCCGTACGCATCCGCATCTTTCGTCTCATACGATGGTTCTCCAAACCGTCAAGGGTCTCCTCAAACAACGAACCGGGCACGCGAATGTCAAAAGCAAAGTTCCCCATTCCGGCAATCCCCCGCAAATCAAAAGCCCCGCCGGATCTCTCACCCGGCGGGGCTTCCATATCTGACCTGACAGAGACCGCTACGCCAGCTTCTCCATCATCTTCTCGTCGATATCGAAGTTCGAATAGACATTCTGAACATCGAGTATCCCTTTGCACGAGACTATGGCTCCCGTTTAGTCACTTGCCGTACGGGCAACCCTTAGCCCAACAAACTCAAACCGTCCATTCGGTTCCCGACCATCGCGGCATGCACTCCGGCAGCCAACAGCAGAAGTCCTGAAATGCCCACCACGAACTATGCGATCACCATCACCGTTCTCCCATGCTCTTCCGTCAGACGGTGCCCCCTCGTAATTGTCGTGCCACTCGTCAGCACACCACTCACTCACATTGCCATGCATGTCGTGAAGACCCCAAGCGTTGGCCTTTTTTTGGCCGACCGGATGCGTGCTAAGGTATCTATGTGGTTTCTTATCGAGACTGTATTTGAGACCGCTGAGGTCACCGTTCGGACGGTCTTTATCATACCAAGCATAATCACTGAGTACTGCTACGTTGTTCCCAAAGCAGCAATATCCCGTATTTCCAGCTCTGCATGCGTACTCCCATTCGGCCTCAGTGGGAAGTCGGAACGCTCCATCGGTTGTGCCTGCGAGCTTGTTCAGGGCATCAAAAAAGGCCTGGGCCTCCTCCCAACTCAAGTTCTCGACAGGGTGATCGTCGCCCACATGTTTCGAAGGGGACGATCCCGTAACGGCTCTGTATTGTGCTTGAGTCACTTGACATTTGCCCAGCCAGAACCCTCGATCGAAGGAGACACGGTGTGCGGGAAGTTCTTCGTCAGGGTTCGAGTTTTGGTCTTCTCCGCCCATCACGAAACTACCAGAGGGGATTTTCACAAGTGTTAGTGAGACGCCGGCACCGAGTTCGACTATTTGTTCTACTACTTTCCCTGGTTGTACCGGTTGCGGTTCATTCTCACGATTCTCGTCTTGAGCTTTGGATCTGCTGCTGATGAGATAGACAATTAATTGCAGAGGTAGAGCTAATAGTGACAGGGCGGTAAAGAACTTGACTTCACCTTTCAATGGACCCAACAAGCGTTTGATTTTCTCCCATAGGCTTCTCCATGGTGTTTCCATCCAACTGTGCCCGCAGTCCGAGTGCTTGTGATAACCCAGAAACCGCCATTTGAAATAGCAGGTTTCACCACAATTCGGACATGTAAGAAGCTCAAAATGTTCCTCATAGAGGAATTTGTTAAAATACGCCAGAGAAACGCCTGGATCTTCGATGTTGGACATTGATCTGTATGTGCTTTCAATGATCTTACATTCTTCTTCCGAGAAGTGTTCGGCGTATTGAACCATTGTCATAGTGCTGATATAGATATCGTTGGGGTCGATATCGATTTTCTTGCTCATGGTCATCTCCTCAATTCAATTGAATGAAATGTTTTAATAGGTAGCCCACAGCTTGCTGGGGGATCCCCGAATCCGTCTGCCACCCTCACCGTTCACTCCTCGGTGCCTTTCGCTGTTGGCTATTCCATTCCCGCTCCTTGTCCTCAATAGACGGTTCAGCCCACATTTGTCAAGCACAAACCTACCCCCAACTCCCTTTTCTCCCCCCGCAATTTCTCCAGCGCATTGATAGAGAATCCACCAAGATCCCGATTAGTAGAGGAAATAGTGTAGCGTAAGGAAATTGCTTCAGGGTGACCAGCGGCCGGCCCCCGGCCGCATCAAGAGGAAGTAACTTCACTCCCCGCAATAAACCGCCAAACGAAGCCAGTGCGGGGGCCTCCGGACGGGATCCCCCGCAAATCAAAAGCCCCGCCGGATCTCTCACCCGGCGGGGCTTCCATATTCATCGCGACAGAGATCGCTCGCTACGCCAGCTTCTCCATCATCTTCTCGTCGATATCGAAGTTCGAGTACACCTTCTGGATATCGTCATGCTCCTCGAGAATTTCGTAAAGCTTCAGCATCGACGATGCCTCGTTCTCCTTCTCGAGCTTGACCGTCGTCTCGGGAATCATCGTCACCTCCACCGAGGCCATCGCGATCCCCTTCTTCTCGAGCGCCTCGCGCACCATCTCAACCGCCTCCGGCGGCGTCACGACCTCGAACACATCTCCTTCGGTCTTGACATCCTCCGCGCCCGCCTCCAGCGCCAGTTCCATCAGGGCATCCTCATCGGCCACAGCCTTCTCGACCTCGATCACGCCCTTCTTGTGGAACATCCAGCTCACACAGCCGTTTTCCCCGAGATTCCCGCCGTACTTCATCAGCGCGTGCCGGATCTCTCCCACCGTCCGATTCCGATTGTCCGTCATCACCTCAAGGTAGACCGCGACTCCCGCCGGCCCATAGCCTTCGTAGATGATCGATTCGAACACGACTCCCGGGAGCTGCCCCGTCCCTTTGAGAATCGCCCGCTTGATGTTGTCGGCCGGCATATTGCTGCCCTTGGCCGCCTGTATCGCCGTACGCAGTCGCGGGTTCCCGTTCGGGTCACCGCCCCCTTCACGGGCTGCGGTGACTATTTCCTTGATGTGACGGGTGAAAACCTTGCCGCGCTCGGCGTCTAACTTACCTTTTTTACGTTTGATGGTTGCCCATTTTGAATGACCGGACATAACCATCCTCCTTGAATATGCTAAGGCGTCATTATATGCTAATTGCTCCAGTTTCCCTGGACTGCCATAACATATATGATACAAACGAACTCCGCAAGTGGGGTCGTATCCCTTTTCGCATCCCCCGCGCCCCCTTCGAACCCCCTGCCGGACCTGCTGTTAGACACCGCCCCAAGGAGCGTTGTAGCCTCCGGCCGTGTTCCTTTGACGGTGTCCGGCTCAAACCGTCAGCCGGCCTCGACTTTGGGCCTGACAACCCCCGGCTGCCTGCGTATCGTTGTTTGTGTCGAATGACTGGATGAACCCGGTCAACGGTAACCTGAAACATATGGATTGTATCATGCCTTCAGTCTTTACCCGCATTATCAACCGCGAATTGCCGTCGAAGATATTCCATGAAGACGACGACTGCATCGTCATCGCCGACCACCGCCCCAAAGACCGCGTCCACCTGCTGATTATTCCCAAAACGGTCACGGCGAATTTCTACGAAACCCCTCCGGAGACCCTTGCCATGCTGAACGCCAAAGTCAAATTCGTGGCCGAAAAACTCGGCCTTGAGGACCATTTCCGCGTCCAGATCAACAACGGTTACGGCCAGGAGGTCCCCCACCTGCATTTCCACTTCATGTCGAATAGAGGGGTGGAGAAGCTGACGTTTATGGAGTGAGTATCGAGAGCTGTAGGGCACGACCCTTCAGCGGTCGTGCCACTCCTGGCAACAGACTGAGACTAGTCATTGCGAGCGCAGCGAAGCAATCTCTCTTCTTGTAGGTCAGGCTCCTTGGAGCCTGACAATGATCAAAGCTCGACTATGACCATCATCCCGTGAATTGATCCCCCCTTACGCCTCCACCCGCTCCCCCCGCAATTCCTCGGCAGCCTCCCGGCGATCCCCCTTCACCCTCCTCCACACCCCATACCCCGCCACGCCCCAAAAGAACCCGGCCCAACCCGACAACCCGAATGCCACCACCCAGTTCTCCACCCGCTCCGGGAAAAGGCTCACCTGGACCAGCGCACTCACGACCGCGAACAGGGTCGCGAACGCTCCCAACCCGATCCAGAACCGCCACTTCTCACGAGATGTCCGATATGGCCCGCCGGTCACCGGCCGCGGCAGGAACGTCTCTCCCCGGAACGCCCACCACAACGCCGCGAACGCGACCACGTTGCTTCCAATCCTGATGAAATTCGTCACCGGCACCCACTGCCCGAACAACCAGACCTTCTCCTGCAGATACGGCAGTATGCCCGCAAGTTGCCCATGGCTGTGGGTGAACGAGTCCCAGAGGAAGTGTGTCAACACCCCGACTATTACCGACAAAACCAGCTTCCCCCATTCTCCTGCCGAATCCGGCCGAAACCGGCTGGCCGCCAGCCCCGAAAACCGCCGGTCCCACGGCGACGGTAAATGGCCCACAAGCGGCCCTTTCACCAGCCAGTGGAACGCGAAAGCGAAGGCCAGCCCGGCCGGGAGGCAGAACAGCCCCAGCCCCGACCAGGAGTGTGATTCCCCCCGGTGCATCGTCGTAAGCGTAAGGAAATAAAGGAGATCCGGGGCGACCGCCCCGGCCATCAGCCCCGTCAGCGAAAACAGCCGGGGGAACAGCTTCCTGATTGGCAGCGCCGCTGCCGCATGTGCGACCGTAAATGGCATACCTGTTAAAGTATCGGCACCCCGTAAAGGTTTCCCCTTCCCCCCAACCCCGAGTCAAAAGGTCTTTAAAACACGATTCTCGTTGACAAACCGAAGCCGCCGTATATTTTACCGATACAGTGGAAGTATGCCCGACCGCAGGGCATCCCTGCCGAAAGAGATTTTGGCGCAACGTTCAACCTGGCGTAAAGGAGGTGTGTCTATTGCCGGGAGTAAAAGTTCGTGATGATGAATCCTTTGAAAGAGCTCTCCGCCGGTTCAACAAATTCTGTGAGAAGACCGGAGTGCTGAGCGATATCAAGAAGCATCAGCACTATGAGAAACCGTCGGAGGCCAAGAAACGCAAGTTGGCCGCTGCGCGTCGCAAGCAGAGACGGATGAGAAGACTGTCGAGGTATTAATCGATGAGTCTCCTTGATACGATAGATAAGGATCTGACTTCGGCCCTGAAGGCCGGCGACCGCTTCAAGGCCACCGTCCTTCGGGGTCTGAAGTCGGACCTGAAGTACAAACGTATCGACAAAGGCGGTGATCTGTCCGACGAGGACATCCTCGCCGTCCTTTCCACCGCGGCCAAGAAGCGCCGCGAATCAATCGATCAGTTCAGCGCCGCCGGGCGCACCGACCTTTCCGACAAAGAGCAGTCCGAACTGGCGATTATCAACGCTTATCTCCCCCAGCAGTTGTCCGAAGACCAAATCACCGCCGTCATTTCCGAGACTATCGCGGAAACCGGCGCCCAGTCCGCCGCCGATCTCGGCAAAGTCATGAAAGCGGCCATGCCCAAACTCCGCGGGCAGGCCGACGGCAAGCTGGTCAACCAGATCGCCGCAAAATTGCTTGCCAAGTGATTTAAAAATCCCCTACCGTTTTCCCAGTAAGCACTCCACCCGATCCATGACAGGAGTCGTATCGGATGAACTGGGTTGATATCGTTCTCATCGCGCTGCTTCTCACAGCAGTCATCGTCGGCTCGAAAAAGGGTCTGGTCCGCGAGATCATGGCGTTCATCATGTTCTTCTGCGCCATCGTCCTCTCGGTCGTCTACATCGACAGCTTCGCGGTCTGGATCTATGAAAAAGTCGGCGGATCGCCGCTCGTGTCGGCTTTTATCGCTTTTACAGTCCTTATAGCCATTTCCTATGCCACCTTCAAGTTGGCCGGGATCCTTTTCTACAAAGTGGCCAACCTCAAAGCGATCGGCAAACAGGATCAGATCGGCGGCGCTCTGGTCGGTTTCCTGCGCGGATGGCTCCTGGTCGGATTCGCCGTCTTCCTGGTCTTCCTGCTCCCCCTGCCGGCCGGGTTCTACACGTCGTTTGAGCAGTCCTTCTTTGGCCCGACTATCGCCAAAACCATTCCGCTTGTCTTCAACGGCACCTCGCCGGTTCACCCGGCCAGCGACGATTTCGTGGGCAAGATCGAAAACACCCTGCTACAGGCCCAGTCGGCCAACCAAGACACCGATGATGAGGACCGCATGGCTGTGTACGAGGCCCTCAGCAACATTCGCCGTTTCTTCACGGTTGGCAGCGATGCCGCCGGATCCTGATTTGGCTTTCCTTTCCAGTCCTGACCGCTATATTAAGCCGACCTCCGGTCGGCTTTTTTATGTGTATAACCGCCGACACGAATTGGCCAGACTATGATAGACCAGCATACGCTCGACATACTCGAATACCCCAAGGTTATCGCACAGATCGCCGGGAAATGCCTCACGCCCTACGGCGCGGACGAGGTCAACCGTATCTGCCCCCTGTACGACCCGGCCGAAATCGAGAAACGCGGCAGCGAAATCGCCCAGATGAAGGACATCGTGACCTTCGGCATGGCGTTCCCGCTCTCCCGACTCGAGAACTGCCGCGATGAACTCAAACGCGCCATGGTTTCCGGCGTCTTCCTCGAACCCGAACAGATGCTCAAGGTGCTTGAACTGGTCGAGATCTCGATTGACCTGCATGACTACGACAAGGATGAGCGCGCCAAATTCCCTCTGATCGGCGCCTACCTCGACCAGGTCCGCGCCTTCCCGGAGCTCCGGACGGAAATTCGCCGTGCGATCGATGAGAAGGGCGAGATCAAGGACAACGCTTCCCCCAAGCTGAAACAGGTCCGTCTCGAATTCGCCGACAGCAAACGCCGCATCATTGCCCGCCTCGGCGCGATCCAGGCCGACCGACCGCACCAGGCCGGGATGCAGGACGATGTTGTCACGATGCGCAACGGCCGCTACGTGATCACCGTTCCCTCGAGCGGCTTCCGCTCCAACATGGGCATCCTCCACGACCGCTCCCAGACCGGCGCCACGCTCTATGTCGAGCCGCAGGAAACGGTTGAGCTGAACAACCGCCTGAATCTGCTTCAGCAGGAAGAACGCCTCGAGATCGACCGGATTCTCCGCGCCATCACCGCCGAGATCGCCCGCCGGGGCGAGGCCCTGATGGAGAATACGCGCCTCATCGGCCGCCTCGACTGCCTCTACGCCTGCGCCAAGTTCGCCCGCCAGACCGGCAGCAACAAACCGTCGCTCGGACCCGAGGCATCGTTTAACCTCATCGACGCGCGCCATCCGCTGCTCGTCGTCAAGTTCGGCAAACCCGAAGCGGTCGTGCCTAATACCCTGAGCCTCGACGCCGACCGCCAGGCGATCCTCGTCACCGGCCCCAACACCGGCGGCAAGACAATCTGCCTGAAGACGATCGGCCTCGCTGTCCTCATGGCTCAGTCGGGCCTGCTGATCGCCGCCGGCGAGAAGTCCTCGGTCGGCATTTTCGAGGACGTCTGCGCCGATATCGGCGATGAGCAGTCGATTGAGCTGTCGCTGTCGACCTTTTCGTCGCATGTCCGCAACATTGTCGCCGGTATCGCCAAGGCTTCGCCCAAAGCCCTCCTCCTCTTCGACGAGATCGGCGCGGGCACAGACCCCAAAGAGGGTTCGGCGCTGGCCGAGGCGATCATCCTGTATGCGATTGACAAAGGCGCTCGGATGATCGTAACAACCCACTATTCGCAGCTCAAAACGCTCCCGATGGACCACGCCGAAATGGAAAACGCGTCGCTCGAATTCGACCGCAACACGCTCGCCCCCACCTTTCGCCTCCAGGTCGGCATGCCCGGTTCATCGTATGCCATCGAGATCGCCAGCCGTCTCGGCCTGCCGTCAAAGATCACGGACCACGCCTCCCGCCTGGTCGGCACGGGCGAGAAATCACTTTCCGCGCTGATCTCCTCCCTTGAGACCGAACTCGCTGTCGTGCGAAAAGATAGAGCCGAGCTGACCGACCGCCTCGCGGAGACCAAACAACTCGAGGAAACGTATAAAAAGCAGGTTGAACAGCTCACGCGGGATGTCGAGGAAACCCGTCGCCAGGCCCTGGCCGACACCGAGAATTTCGTCGAATCCACGCGCCGGGAAATCGAGCAGTTGGTTGCCGATATCCGCCGCACCCAGGCCGAACCGGAAAAGGTCAAGGAGATACACCGGTCTTTGCGCGAACGAGCCAAGGAAGTCGCCGATCGGCGCAAAGCCGCCGACATTCCCGCCGCCGTACCGGACCGTTTCGCAAAGGGGGACCGGGTCGAGATCCTCTCACTCGGCCAAACGGGCGAGATCGAGGAGCTCATCGGAGAGGAACGCGCCCGAGTGAAAGTCCGCAATGTCTTCATGACCGTCGACCTCCGCACGTTGCGGAAGGTAGACGACGGCTCCGGCGACGCGGTCAAGGCCAAGCCGAAAAGCGGTCAGGTCCACGCCCGCTCGGCCGAATCGCCCGAGATCCACCTGCGCGGTATGACCGGGGATGAAGCGATTGAGGAGCTGGAACGCTACCTCGACCGCGCGGTGCTCGCCGGCCTCCACCAGGTGTACGTCGTCCACGGCAAGGGAACCGGCGCCCTGCGCAAGCGGATCACCGAGTACCTCCGAGGACACCCGGAAGTTGCTAACGTGCGGCTCGGCAACTGGAACGAAGGCGGCGCGGGCGTCACGATTGTCAAACTCAGGGAATAAGGGATGATTCCACCTGACACCATCGAACAGGTCCGTCAGGCCACCGATATCGTCGAGCTGATCGGGCAGTATGTCCGCCTCAAGCGCCGGGGGCGGCGCTATGTCGCGGTCTGTCCGTTCCACGGCGAGAAGACCCCCTCGTTTTCCGTCTCCCCCGACAAACAGATGTACTACTGCTTCGGCTGCCAGCGCGGCGGCACGGCCTTCTCGTTTCTTCAGGAGCACGAAGGAATGTCGTTCATCGAAGCTGTGCAGTACCTCGCGCAGAAAGCCAATATCCAGATTCGCGAGGATCGCGAACCCGACCGGCACAAGGAGTTGAGCGAGAAAATCGCCTACGCCAACACGGTCGCGCTCGAGTACTTCCAGAAACTGCTGTACAACCCGCGCTACCGTACGTCGCTCGAGGACTACCTGGTCAAACGCCGCGCGATCGACCGCGACACGATCCGGTTCTACCAGATCGGCCTCGCCGGCGAGGAGTGGGACGGCCTCATCCGCTACGCCCGCCCCAAGGGCCTCACCCCGGAGGATCTGGTCGAATGCGGCCTTGCCCTTTACTCCGACCGCACGAAGAAGCACTTTGACCGTTTCCGGCAACGCCTGATGATCCCAATCTTCAACCTCAGCCAGAAACCGATCGCTTTCGGCGGACGCACGCTCAAGAAGGGGGAGCAGGTCAAGTACATGAACTCCCCTGAAACGCCGCTGTACTCCAAGAGCAACGTGTTGTACAACCTCAATTTCGCCAAAGACCACATCCGCGCCGAAAACGCGGTTTATGTCGTCGAAGGGTATTTCGACGTCATCTCCCTCTGGCAGGCCGGTGTGCGCAATGTCGTTGCCTCGTCCGGCACAGCGTTCAGCGCCCAGCAGGCCCGGCTCCTCGCCCGTTTCGCCGAAGAGGTCTTCCTCTTCTTCGATGCCGACTCGGCGGGCCGGACCGCCGCGCTGCGATCGGTCGATGTCCTCTACGATGGCGGCCTTGAGGTCCGCGTCGTCGTCGCCCCGCCCGGTGAGGACCCCGATTCGGTCGCCCGCAAATATGGCCGCGACAAGATCGAGGAGCTCCGGCACGACGCTATGGGCTATATTCCTTTCCGCGTGCAGGATGTCGATGTTCGTCACGCCGGGATAATCGGCCGGGAGAAGCTCGTCAAGGAGTTCGGCGCGTTGGGCGCCCGCATCGCCGATCCCACCCGCCGCAGCCTGTTCTACGACGAAGCGGCCACGGTCCTCGGCCTCAACCCCGAACTGCTCATTCAGGCCGCGCCCAAGGATGCTTCTACCGTCGCGACGGAAACTCCGCAGGGCACGCGATCACGAAAACATGACCCCTATGCCATTGACCTGCTGTCCGTGATGATGTATAACCCCGGCTTCATCGACACTATTATCGAGCGAGTTGCGCCTGAGGACTTTGGCTCACCCCAACTTTCTCGCCTGTATGCAGCGATGACCCAGCAATATCGCTCGACCGGCAAAATCGACCCTCGCGGCCTGGCCGACAACGCACTTGATGAAACCTTTACGTCATTGGTTGCTTCTATCAGCGCCATGGAACGCGGTGCGGCTAACATCGACGAGGAGGCAAGAAAGTCCCTGATTCAGTTCATCGACAAGAAGCGCAAAGTCCTTCGCGAGACCGAACTGAAGAAGTTGCTGGAGGAAGCAGAGGCCGCAGGCGACCATAAGGAAGCCGACCGGATCATTGAAGAAATGAAGCGCTTCGGAATCTACGAATAGGCTCCTATCTTGATAGGCCAAATGCCCATGCTGCGCTCACTGTCGATAAAGAACGTCGCCCTCATCGATGACGCGGAACTCGAATTCGGCCCCGGCCTGATCGCCCTCACCGGCGAGACCGGCGCCGGCAAATCGGTCATCGTCACCGCCCTCTACCTCGCTCTCGGCGGTCGCGCCGAACGGGAGTTCATCCGTCACGGGTCCTCGACCGCCGCTATCGGCGCGGTGTTTGCCAATCAGAAAGCCAAGTCCGAGCTGTCCATCTACCGTGAGATCTCCGAGTCCTCCGGCACCTCCAAACTGACCATCGACAACGCCCCCGCCACCGTTACCCACCTGCGTGAACTGACCGAACCTCTCGCGCAGATCCTCGGCCAGCACGCCGGTCAAATGCTCATGGACGAGACCAACCACCTCTATTTTCTTGATCGTTTCGCCGGCCTCGACGCCGACCGAGAGGCCGTCGGCCGCCTCTTCCGGGACTGGCGCGACACTGCCGATGAACTCCGTCGCGTCCGCCGCCGCCGCGACCAGCTCATCAACGAACGCGAACTGCTCCTCTTCCAGAAGGCCGAGATTGAGAAAGCCCAGATCCGCGTCGGCGAGGATGAAGAAATCGAGCGGGAGCGCCGTATCCTCGACTCCGCCCGCGCCCTCATGACCTCCGCCACGACCATCACCGAGGCCATCGGCGGCGAGGAATCCAGCATCCTCGACATGATAGCAGTCGTCCGCAAGGAGCTCGACCGCATGGCTGCTGTCGACGACTCCCTCGACAAACACGTGCAGTCGCTCGCCGACATCGACTTCCAGCTCGAGGATCTCCGCCGGAGTATCGAGCAGTACGGCGCCTCGATCGAGGACGATCCCAACCGCCTCGAGGAGATCAACCTCCGCCTTGACGAGCTCTACAACCTGAAGAAGAAGTACGGTGGCTCGGAAGAAGCGATCCTCACCACGCTTGGGAAGATCATCGAGCAGCTCAAAGATCGCCCCGACATCGACTCCCTGATCGCCTCGCTTGAGAAACAGACTGATCAGAAACTCAAGGCTTATGCCGCGCATGCCCTGAGCCTGACCGAGGCCCGACGAAAAGCCGCCGGTATCCTGCGCAAGCTTGTGATCGAGGAACTGCGCGAACTCGCCATCGAACACGCCGACTTCGTGTGCGACTTCGTGTACACCGACGACGAGTCCGGCATCATCCTCGGTGACCGGGCGGTCCAGCCGATGGAGACCGGCCTCGAACAGATCCGCTTCCTCTTCTCGGCCAACCCGGGCGAACCGGCCAGATCACTCGTGAAGACCGCCTCCGGCGGCGAAATCTCCCGCGTGCTGCTCGCGCTCAAATCCGCCGAGCACCGCCACGGCCGTCTCGGCCACGCTCTGCTGGTGTTCGACGAAGTCGATGTCGGTATCGGCGGACGGACCGCCAACGAGGTCGCCAAAAAGCTCAAGAAGCTCTCGGCCTCCTGCCAGGTTCTCGTCATCACCCACCTGCACCAGATTGCCCGCCTTGCCGACCAGCACTTTGTCGCCGAGAAATCCGTGCAGAAGGGTCAGCGCACGGTCATCCGGGTCCGCCGTCTTGATACCGACGGCATCAAAGCAGAAATCGATCGGATGGTCGCCCTCCCCGATCCGGAGCAGCCGGTGCTCGCCTCCCCCCGCCCAAAAAAGAAAGCACGATCCTGACGGATCGTGCTCCTGTCGTGCTTCGGGTGCGTGGGGACTATCCCGCGCAGGTATACGCGTGTTTGATCCACGCAATCACCTCCGCATCCACCTGGCTCGCGTCGGTCAGCTTCACCTTGAAGTTACACATCCCTCCGGCCGGCATCGCCGCCAGCCGCTCGGTTGCGCTCAGATCCTTGGCATTGATTCCCACCTCGACCCGCGTGTTGGTCGCCGGGCCGATCATCGCGAACTGCTTCTTCCGCCGAAGGCTGACGTACCCTTTCTTCGGGGCGACTTCGAACTCGCCGAATGTGTTGATCTCGGCCATGAGCGCCTCATGGATCGGACGGAGCGCCGCCTTGGCGCCCGAGTAGATCTCCGCCACCACGTCGTCTGCCGATGCTTCGACCGCCTTTGCCGCCGAACTCCCGTCGCTCTTCAGCACAATATGCACCAGCGTGTTGGCGTCGCCATGCCCCATACCGAGTTCCCGCTTCAGCATGTCGCGGATCTCCCCGTGCTTCGTCAGACCGCTGGCGCGGATTATCCCCGCGAGTTCGTCAAGGCTCTTCCCCGTGCGCGTCTGGATGTTCTTCAGCTGCGTTTCGATCGCTTTGTCGACCACTGACATTGGCTCGCTCCTGATTGTGGAAGGAATGTATTGGTTCTTCTGATGTTCTCGTTAACGGTGATCCGGGACATCACGTTCGGTCTTACGGCGGTCCGGACTTTGCGGAGCGCCATCGACCGGGGCTACCTGGTTACTGAGCATTACATCTGCCGGGGGTTGTTTGTTCCCGGCCCCAGCCTCGCGGTCCCGTCGGCTGCGATCATTGTGCGCAGCACGGGCCAGCAAAATTCCGCTTGCGCCGGATGACCCGGCCCATCCATATTGTCGCATCGGGAATCAACACTTCCAGAAGGAGGTTCTTCAACTATGGCCGTTATGAAGGAATTCAAAGAATTTGCAATGCGCGGCAATGTCGTCGACATGGCCGTCGGTATCATTATCGGCGCCGCGTTCGGCTCCATTGTCAAGTCGCTGGTCGACGATGTCATCATGCCACCGATCGGACTGCTGCTTGGTAATGTTGACTTTTCCAGTCTGTTTGTCACGCTCAAGGAAGGCGCCACGGTCGGGCCCTACGCCACTCCGGCTATCGCCAAAGCCGCCGGCGCCGTAACGCTCAACTACGGCCTGTTCATCAACGCCATCATCAGCTTCCTCATCGTGGCTTTCGCCGTCTTCATGCTCGTCAAGAACATCAACCGGCTCAAGTCCACGAAAGAGGTACCGGCCGCCAAACCGACCACCCGGGACTGCCCCTATTGCCTCTCCACCGTTCCGAAAGCAGCCACCCGCTGCTCTCAGTGCACATCGCAATTAACCGTTGAGAAGTAGCCCGATAAATCCGGGGCCGGGAACCCTCCCGGCCCCTTTTTTTGCCTTCGATCGAGCCGGAAAACCCCTTGCCCGTTTGCTCTCTATAGGCTAAGTTGCGGCAATTGTTTTCCGGCCCAGCGGGCCGGACCGGGAATTCGAATCGTTCGTCAGGAGGATAGTGTGAAAGTAGCCCACGCTGTGGTGATGCTGTCAGTCGGCCTCGCCATTGTAGCCGGATGTTCCGGCTCGAAAAAGGCCGAGATCGGCAACCGCGTAAAAGTCGAATACGTCGGCAAGCTCCAGGACGGCACCGTGTTTGACAGCTCCGCCACCGGCTCCGGCATCGAACTCGTCATCGGCGATCACCAGGTCATCCCCGGCTTCGAAAACGCCCTCGTTGGCATGGAAGTCGGTCAGACCAAATCGATTACCCTTGCCCCGGAGGAAGCCTACGGTCCCTACCGGGATGACTTCACCCACACGTACCCCGCTGACAGCTTCCCCTCAAACATCTCGCCGCAGGTGGGCATGGTCCTGAGCATGCAGACACCCGACGGCCAGACTGTCCCGATCAAAATCATCGGTGTCGACTCGGTCGGCAATGTCACGGTTGACGGCAACCACGAACTGGCCGGGAAGACTCTGATTTTCGACTTGAAGCTGGTTGAGATCATGGAGGATACTAACCAGAACTAACGAGAGCCACAGCGTGTGTCATGGTCACGGGGTGCCGGGCGCCCCGTTTCCCGTTACGGAACAGCCCGCAACCGGTTGCCCCTCACGGAAATGCCTTGGGAATCCGCCGGCCGGTTTTATTTTGCATAATCCGTCGCCCGAATCGAATATTCCTTCCGGCTCAAACGTACCTGCTGTCAGAAGGACAGCAACACCATGTGTACCGATACAGCATTGATCGCAGATTTCGTCGCCGGAGACAAGAACGCCTTCGGCAAACTGGTCGAGCGGCACAAGAAGCAGGCGTACCTCTGGGCCCTGGGTCTCGTCGGCAACAAGGATGATGCCTACGATATCTCCCAGGAGGCCTTCATCCGCGCCTATCGCCACCTCGATCGGTTCGACCTCGAACGCCCGTTTCTCCCCTGGTTCTACGCGATCGTTTCCAACCTCGCCCGTTCCTGGCTCCGCCGGCGGGTGATCCGGGACTACCGTTCGGTCGACATCGACGATGTCTCGTACCTGCTGGCCTCCGAGGATACGCCCGAGGAGGAGTACACTCGCAAGACCCTCATCGCCGAGCTGCGACAGGCCCTCCTGCGGCTCCCCTACAAGGACCGGGAGATTCTCGCGCTCCAGCACTTCCGCGGTATGTCGTACGACGAAATCGCGGAACTGCTGCAGATCCCGCGTGGCACCGTCATGTCACGGCTGTACTACGCCCGGAAGAAACTTGCCAATGAAATGAGGCACTGCCATGCATAACATCCGAGAGCTGCTGGCCGGGTATGTCGACGGGGAACTCACCCCGGAGGAGCGTGCCGCCGTCGACAAAGCCCTCGCCGAAGATCCCGAACTTCGGGCCGAGCTGGAGGAATTCCAAAAACTCAAAGAGGTGACCGGGATGGCCCAATACGCCGATCTCCCCGAACAGGTTTGGGAGCGCTACTGGGAGTCGCTGTACCGCAAGCTCGAACGGGGCGCCGGGTGGATTCTGCTTTCGCTGGGCGCCATCATCCTCATCGGCTTCGGCCTCTTCCAGGCCTTCCGCGGCCTCTACCTCAACCCGGACATCCCCCTCTGGGCCAAAATCGGCTTTACCGCCGCCGCCGCCGGTCTCGTGATACTCCTTGTGTCGTTCGGCCGCGAGCGCTACTTTGCCTTCAAGCTTGACCGCTATCGGAGGGTCCTTAGGTGATAGTCACATCGTCAGAAAACATCGCGCACAAGCGCATCGTCAAAACCGTCGGCCTCGTGCGCGGCAACACCATTCGCGCCCGCCACCTCGGGCACGACATCGCCGCCTTCCTGCGCAATCTCGTCGGCGGCGAGGTCACCAACTACACCAAGCTCATCGCCGAGTCCCGCGAACAGGCGGTCGACCGCATGATCGAGGATGCCCGCGCCCGAGGCGCGAATGCCATTGTCGCCATGCGTTTTGCCACCGCTGAAATGATGGCCGGCGCCGCCGAAATCCTCGCCTACGGCACCGCCGTCGTGGTCGAAGACGATTAACTCCCGGCCGCCCGGCCCCGGGCGGCCCGCTTGACATCCCGTCCCCAGCCCCTTTATTGCCCCCATGCACGACGACCACCCCACCTCCGGCTTCGCCCACCTGTTCCCGCCGCGCCCGGTCCTTTTCCTGTTTGGCGCATGGCTGACCGGCCTGGGGCTTTTTGCCGTCGCCCGCCTGCTGTTCCTCCTGCACTTCCGCGCTCGCGTCGCCGACATTCCTCTGCCCGATCTCCTCACCGCCTTCTACATCGGCGCCCGTTTCGATACCATTGTGATCGCCGCGACTCTTGCCCCTCTCGCCTTGATCCTCCCCTGGCTCGACCGCCGCATGCGTTCCCCCGGCCCGTTCGTGCTCGGCTATCTCACGTTCGTGTTCGGCGTCATCCTCCTCCTGCTGCTCGCCGACATCCGCTTTTTCGACGAGTACGACAGCCACCTCAACTTCAACGTGCTGGACTACCTGTCCGAAGGTCGCACGGCCTGGAACCTCGTCCTCTTCGACCCGAATTTCTGGACCTATATCGCCCTGTGGGCCGCCGTTATGACGGGCTTTCTCCTCTGCCTGATTCTCCTGCGCCGCCGACTGCGCGCGATCCCCCTTCGCCGGAGCTGGCTCAACACCGGGATCTACACTCTCCTGCTCGTAGCCGGGTGCGTCCTGGGCATGCGGGGGCGGCTCGATCTTGCCCCCATCGATTGGGGGGTCGCCTACTTCAACCGCGACCACTTCGTCAATCAGCTCGCCCTCAATGGCACCTACACCCTCGGCCGGACCCTCACCGAACGCGACCACGACCCCCGCCTGATTTACCGTCCCCCCGAAGAGCGCTGGCCTTTTGTCGACTTCGGCGTTGCCCTCGATACCACCCGGGCTATGATCGGCCTGCCGCACGAGACCTGGCTCGAACCCGACAGCTCCCTCAAACGCCTCGCCCGCCAGCCGTCCGCTTCGTGGGGATTCCAACCCAACATCGTCCTGGTCCTCATGGAGAGCTTCTCGGGCCGGTTCACCGGCTGTGTCGGATCCGACCTCGGCCTCACCCCGCACTTCGACTCGCTCGCCCGCCTCGGCCTCCTCTTCCGCAACTTCTATGCGACCGGCACCCGCACTGCCTACGGCATCGCCGGCACGATCTGCTCGTTTCCCTCCATGCCCGGCCGCGCCATTCTCAAACGCTATGGCGCCGACCACCCCTTCATCACTCTGAGCGAACTGCTCCACGGCCGAGGCTACTTCAGCGCCTTCATTTACGGCGGCGACCTCGTGTTCGACAACATGGCCGGATTCCTCCAGACCAAAAATTACCGCCTCATCCTCGGCGAAGAAGACTTTCCCGGCGCCGAGTCGTTCTCCAAGTGGGGCATCCCCGACCACCTCCTGTTTCGTGAAGCCGTCGGTCTCACCGACAGCCTCCCCCGCCCCTTCCAACTGAGCATCCTCACCCTGTCCAACCACACTCCGTTCGATCTGCCTGATTCATCCGTCCGCCGGTTTTTCAGCGACGACCGCACATCCAGAGTCTACAATGCGCAGGTTTACGCCGATTGGGCACTGGGCCGCTTCATGGCGCAGTTCGACTCCCTCCCCGTTTTCGACAGCACCATTTTCGTCTTCACCGGCGACCACGCCCTCTGGGATATCGCGCGCTACCCGCTCGACCCGGCCAACACGCACATCCCCCTGCTTATCTATGCCCCCCGGCTCCTCGGCGATTCCGGCCGGATCATCACCACCTACGCCGGCCAATGCGACCTGCTCCCCACCCTGATGGGCCTTCTCGGCGGCGACTACATTCACGAGAGCTGGGGGCGCGACATCCTGAAAGTCCCTGCCGACGACTCCGGATTCGCCATCTTCCACCACTCTCAGGCCATCGGCTACCTCAATCCCGATGCCTACCTCATGGAGCTTCTCGACCAGCGTACCGTCCTGATGGCCACCGATCGCCTCTATCAACCTGACGGCGATATCACCGCCACCGCCCCCACCCTCCTCGATCATCACCGGACCCGCCTGCACTACTTTCTCCAGACCGCCGAACTGCTTGCGCTCCCCGAAGAGATCAGGCAAGAGGTCTCCGGTACCCGCTGACGATTCATCCGTTTCGTGCGCCGGTCGTGCGGCCGGATCTCGATCTTGACTGAAGGCGGGATCCTGTGTATCTTTGTCCATTAGGGAAACCGGACGCAGTGTACTCGGTGAAGCCGAAGGGAAGCCTCGCTTGTCAGTCATCTCCGCACCCATCGCCGTTTGTCTCTGCCTTCTTCTCTGTGCGTCTGTTAACGCCGACGTGCCGACCGTCGCTCTCGACAGCGATGCCGACACCGCCTACCTGCCCTACAGCACCACCGTTCAGTCCATCTTTGCTCCCGTGAACAATCCCACCGGCGTAGTCGACAAGTCCCTGCATGTGGTTCGGGAGATTAGACCGGATCAGCCCAAGGGATCACTGCTCAAAGCCTACAACTACCCGGAGTCCGAAGACCTCCCCGCCCATCTGTGCTGGACAGGGTACCCGAACACCGGCACAATCATTTACGAGCGGCCGATCGACCTGCACCTCTCGGGCGCCTCCGGTCTGCCTCAGGGGGATTCGCTCATGGTGTACCTGGCCGGGTTCGGGCTCGATACCGCGTGGCTGATGAAAGCCCACTTCCCCAGGGGCCCCGTCGACACCCTTTTTGCCGCTACCGGCACCGATCGCACGCGCGACGGTCGCTGGAAAGGCCTCTTCCACCACGTATTGACCTCGGACTATGACTTCGACGGCCACGCCGAGATCTTCTTCTACTTGAATCCTTTGCGCGATCTCGCCCCGCGGATGCTCTTCTGCGTCCACCCCGATCCGTTTTCCATCGAATGGCAGGTGCAAATTGCCTCCCCCTGCTTCGTGGATATATTCGATTGCCGCGACTCCCTCAACCCAGGTGTGATCTTCGGCTCCGGGGCAACCGGCCACGGGGCGACCGACACCCTCTTTTCCGATGCTCACGGATACTTCATCCGCGTCGACCGCACCGGCAGGATTGCCGCCGCCCGTCAGATTACCGACTACCCCCATTACGTGAGCGTGCTTCCCGGCGATTCCCTGAACTCGTATTTCGTGATGTACCACTCCTCGCCAGACACAGTGCCGGGGGAATGGAAAGGAACGATTATCGAGCGCGTCGACGGCTGGGGCAACACGACGGCCCTGGCGCACATGGACTCCGCAACGAATGGCGACGGCATGTGGTTGGGGGACTATAATGCCGACGGCCGAAACGAGCTGTACGCCAATCTCCGTGACAACGGCGTACTCGTGCTGACCCAGGATCTCAAACCGGTCGCCCGGTTCAAAGCGGTGATGTCAGGAGACGTAACCGTGGTCCCGCACTTTGACGGGAAGAACGACGCCTTCGCCATCGACAACGACGATGGTGCCGCTCTCTACGACGCCCGACTGAACCGCCTCGCCCTCCTCCCCGACGCCCAGGCCGTCGCGGTCATGGCGAGAGGTCCGGCGGGGGAAGTAACCGCCCTTGCCGTCATTGGCGAAAATGGCGCGCAGTGGATCGTCCAACTCTCCCCCCGCGCCTTCTGGGACTACCTCTCGATCTTCTACCGGCGCCATCAGTTCTATGTCCTGGCCGGGATGTTTGCGCTCGGCGTGGGATTGCTCCTGAGCCTCGTCTTCGGACAACGCCTGAAGGCCAAGAACACCGAGCTGGCTGAAGCGCACGAAGCGCTGAAACAGGCCCAGGCCGTCATCGTCGAACAGGAGAAATACAAACAGGCCAAGGATATCGCCGGCGCGTTCGCGCATGAAATCCGCAACGCCCTCTTCCCCGCCCGCTTTGCTCTCAATCGCCTCGGCAAAGCGGACCCCGCGCAGACCGTCGCCGCTGCCGAAATCCCCGCCCGCGTGCACGACCTCAACCGCGCCGTCACCCGCGCTATCGATCTGACCACCCTCATCTCGCGGTACACCAAACTCGAGTCCGAGTACAACCCCGAAGTCTGTAATCTCGCGGAAACGCTCGCCTCCGCCGTCAAGGATCTCTCCATTCCTTTCTGTGAACGTGGCATCAACGTCACCACCGACGGCCCCGCAGATACCGCCGTCGTCTTCGGACGCATCCACCTTGGGCTGATCCTGACCAACCTCTTGCGCAACAGCCTTGACGCTCTCGCCGGCCGGCCCGATGCGGCCATAGACATCCGTTGGTCGATTGCCGACGGCGCAGTCCTGCTCAAGCTCGCCGACAACGGCCCCGGCATTCCCCCCGAGCATCGCGGCCGCGTCTTCGATGCTTTCTACACGACCAAGCCCGACACCGGCACCGGCCTCGGACTGGCCACCGTCCGGCGTCTGGTCGATATGTACAATGGAACCGTGACGATCGAGGAAGCCGCCCCCGCGGCTGCTGCTTCCTCCTGTCACTGCGAAGCGCCAACCCCGGAACCGGAGACTGACTTACCTATGCCTACCCCTGCTCTCTCTGGCGCAAAGGACAAGATTCTCGTCGTCGACGACGACCGCTTCGTCCTCGACGCGCTGGCCGAACTGCTCAGCGACGACTACGACGTCATCGTGGCCACCTGCGGCGCTGAGGCGGTCGACCTCGCCCGGCAGCACCCCGACATTGCGACGGTGGTCATGGATATCAAGATGGCCGATATCGACGGCATCACCGCGGCGAGGCGGATCCGCGAGCGGCTGCCCGATCTCCCTGTGATCTTCCACACCGGATACCCGGGCGACTACGACGAAGATAAACTCGACGAAACCGAGAAACCTTTCGACTACATCCAGAAGGGGGACGCCATCTCTCGCCTGACGCGCTCGGTGCGCAATGCGGTCGAGGCCTATCGTTTCCGCACTGATCGCAAAGCCCTGGCTGACTTCGCCGAAGCCAATTTCGGGCTCATCGGCCGCTCCGAACCGATGCTCGACATCTACCTCACCATCCGCAAACTCCTCCGGTCCGACAGCCGGGTTATGATTCTCGGCGAGACCGGCACCGGCAAGGAGCTTGTCGCCCGCGCGCTCCACTTCGGCTCCGTTCGCCGGGAGCGTACGTTCGGCATCCTCAACTGCAACCACAAGGCGCCGGATCTCGTCGAGTCCGAGCTCTTCGGCCATGTCAGAGGCGCGTTCACCGGCGCCGTCACCGATCGCGAGGGCCTCTTCAGCTATGCCTCCGGCGGCACGGTCTTTCTCGATGAAGTCGGCGACCTCGACATCACCACTCAAGCCAAACTCCTGCGCATTCTCGAAACCGGCGAGTTCCAGCCGGTCGGATCCAGCAGTACTGCCCGAACCGAGGTCCGCGTTCTCTGCGCCACGCACCGCGACCTCGAAAAACTACGCGACGAAGGCAAGTTCCGCGAAGATCTCTACTACCGCCTCTGCGGGGTTACGATCACCATGCCCCCGTTGCGGAATCGCCGCGACGACATTCCCCTGCTTGTCCGGCGCTTCATCGACCGCTTCACGGTCGAACGCGGCTGCCCTCCCAAAGTGCTCGAACCCGAGGCCCTGTCCCTCCTCCTCGCCCACGACTGGCCCGGCAACGTTCGCCAGTTGCAGCATACCCTCGAGGCTGTTCTTGCCCTGGCCGAATCCGATGTGATTACCCACGAACAGATCCGCGCCGCCCTGCGCTGCGAGCCATCCGATGCCGCCGAACAGACCGCATCCCTCGCCGAGCGGGTTCATGAATTCGAGCGCCGCCTGATCATCGAAACCCTGGCCGTGGCCGAGTACAATATCGCCGAAGCCGCCCGACGACTTGGCATGGATCGCGCCAACCTTCGCCGCAAGATGCAGGGGCACCAGATCGATCCGACCGCCTATCGCGACTAAGCGCCGAGAGACCGCGAGGTCATTCTGACCCCCGCCGCGCTACCGCCCTGAGGTCATATCCGCGCTGCGCAACCCGTCGAAGAACCGCAACCACGACGCATCCTCATTGCCCGCAACATCTTTCAACGATTTATTGAGTGCCGCACTCGCCGGCACGCCAGTTGATATCCGATTAGTAGACATCACAAGAACAGGGGGAAGAGACAGAGGGACAGCGTAGTCCCCCTGACCCAGGTCGACCGATCTGAGGTGACGCAGACTGACGGCGATTACGTCGCCGTCAGTTCCTTTTTGGGGGGATATAGATCCAGAGTTATTCCGACGATGTTTGCTCGAGATGCTCTAGCGCGCGATCGATCAGATCGCACTCCTGACGGTAACCCATGCGCTCCGCGTCGCGCAGCGCGGCCCGGAGCACCTCAATGCCCCCGTTGCGATCTTCCTCGCTCCGGCTGAATCGCGCCATCGAGAACCCCAGCAGCCGCCGGCGGGTGATGTCCATCGGCGGGCTGTCGGTGCGATCGGCCATCAGTGACAGCGCCACGATGCCGTCGTGGTAGTGCCCCCGCGCCACACTCAGCGCCGCCTGGTAGCATTCAATCCGGATCGTGAACAGGGCGTAGCCGCTCCCTTCGGCGCTCCGCAACCCCCGCGCGAACATTTCCTCGGCCAAATTGAAGTCCCCCCGCTCGAACTCCAGTTCGCCCCGGTGCATGCACGCCTTCACCAGTTGCCAGGCAAACCCCTTCTCCTCGGAAAGCGTCGCAATGCGGTCGAGGATCTCGATCGCCGGCTCGGTCTGGCCCATCAGCGCATAGGCATTGGCGAGGCTGGTCTCCGCCTGGGCCACGTACGCCGGGTGATTGATTTCCTGCGCAAGGTCGCGCGCTTCGATCGCCCGCTCCGCCGCTTTCGCGTACTCGCCGACGGCCGCGAGCCCCTCTGCGATGTTCGCCACAAACAGCGCGTAGTACGCCCGTTCCCCCTGCGCCTTCATCGCTTCCGCCGAGGACTCGAAATGCCGCAATGCCTCCGAAAACCGCCCCGATTTCAGGTGCACGAGGCCGATATTGTGCGAGGCCCCCGCCTGCGCCCGCTTGTCCCCCATCTTCTGCCACAACGACCGCGCCCGCTCGTAGTACTCCAACTCCGTACGCGAATTCGCCTCTCCCGTCTTGCCGATATACGACGCCGCGATCGAGTTGAGCATGACCGCCTCGCGCGTCGTGTCCCCGATCTCCCGAGCGATCGTCAGCCCCGCTCCGAACATTTCCCGTGCCTGGCGCTCCCGCCCGCGGTCGAGGTTGATCCACCCCATCATCGACAAGGCATCGAGCGACAACTCCCGCCGCCCGGCTCGCTGGCACAGCTGCATGATCCGGTCGAACTGGTCATCCGCCCCTTCGAACAGACCATGCATGCGGATCGTCGACAGCAAACCTGACCGGGCCGCGATTTCATCGGTCGGAGAATCGATGTCGCGGCAGATGTCGATAGCCCGCCAGTGGCAGTCGCGCGCCTCGACGTAGTTTCCCCGAAGGCTCTCCACTTTTCCCAGGAGCGAGTACAGCCGCGCCTGATCATCGCGCTGCGACCGGCGTTTACTGTCGGCCAGCGCCTCCTGGAGCACGGTTGCCGCCCGATCGTACTCCGTCCGAAACGTCAACACCCGCGCGATTCCGGCCCGGGCCGCCAGGAGCGACGGCTCCCGCTCGAGCGCCTTCTCGAACAGCCCCATTGCCGCTTCCACATCCTCGCGCGACTTCTTCTTCTCGAACAGGTAGTTCCCCCGGAGGTACATTTCATAGGCCTCCGAGTCACGGGCCGCGAGCTCGTTGATCCCGGCCTGTTGCCGCACGTCGCTCGTTACCCCCAGCTGCCGCGCCACCGCCTCCACCAGCTCCCGCTTCACCTGCGGCAGGTTGTCGCAGCTCTCCTCCCAGCGCTCGGCCCACACCGACTTGTCCTGCGCCGCATCGTACAAGTGCAGCGCTACCCGGATCCGGCCCTCCAGCCGCTGAATGGACCCGTCCAGCACCAGCCCCACCCCGAGCTGTGTCGCGATATCCCGGGGATCGATCGTCCCCTCGGCAAATTTCATCACCCGCCGCAACGGCACAACCTGCTGTGCCCCGACCCGGCTCAAATCGACAATGAGATCCTCCGTGATGCCGTAGCTCAGGTGATCATCGGTGCTGTCGCCGAGGTTCTTCAAGAGCAGCACCGCCAAACCCTGCAGATCCGTACGTACCGCGCTCCGGGCGGCATCCCGACGGACCGGCGACCTCTTTGTCAACAGCAGCGACAGATCCTGCAGCAGCGTCACCGCCGACGCATACCGGTGTTCCGGACGTTTGGCCAGTACCCGGTCGACAATCTGCTGGCAGTCGGGCGGGATATCGGGGCGATAGGCCGCGAGCGGGGGCGCCGGATCGTGAATTATCGCGTGCACCGTCGCCGGGATATGCCCCCGCGCGAACGGGTTCACCCCGGTCAGCAACTCGAAAAAAATCGTGCCGAATGAAAACTGGTCCGTCCGGTGATCCACCGGCATTCCTTCAGCCTGCTCCGGCGACATATAATTTGGCGTCCCAACGATTCCCGTCGAAAGTGTCCCGGCCGGGTCCACCTCAAGACGGGCCAGTCCGAAATCGAGAATCTTCAACAGCCCGTCGGAATTGAGCAGGATATTCCCGGGCTTCAGATCCCGGTGGATGATGTTCGCTTCGTGCGCCTTGGCCAGCCCCGAGCAGATCTGTACGGCATAGCTGACCGCCCGTTCGTAGTCAATCACCTCGGTGTCGATTATCTCCCGCAGCGTGCGGCCATCCACATACTGCATCGCGTAGTAGAGGCGCTCCCCGTCCTCCCCCGCGTCGTACACGACGACAATGTTCGGATGGTCAAGCCGGCCGGCCAAAGCCGCCTCGCTCAGGAATCGCCGGCGCTGCCGATCGTCACGGCTGAACTCCCGGTTGAGAAATTTGAGCGCCACCGGCCGCTTGAGCCGGAGATCGTCGGCCAGGTACACCTCCCCCATTCCCCCCGATCCAACCTTGCGGATTATCCGGTAATTCGCCACCAGCGCCCCGCCCGGGAACAGACCCGGTCCGGCCGATGAATGCATATACCTGCGTTCCAGCAACACTCGCTCCCTTGTCTTTCAGACATTTGTTACGGTGGTGTACTGCCCGATGTGTAATCCGGTTGCGCCAAAAAGTTGTGAAGACACAAATATCGACTAATTTGATCTCTTACGCCAGCCTGAATTGGCCCGACGGCAAAAAAATACGGCGGCCGTCCATGATAAGGCCGGCGCCTTGCGCCTCGGCCGGGCGCGCCTGCCCGCGCCCACAATGTCTCCGGCTCTGCCTGTGAAATTGTGTGGCCCACCGGTAGTGGTGAGAAGAGGACTGACTCTGAGAAATGCCATGCAGCCGAACGACCGATAGCACTCGAAGCACCGCCTGCGGGGCCTGGCGTCTACCCGATGCGATGCGCGGTCGTGCGGCCTACTCTTTCGCCGCAATCGTCGCCGTCAGGCGGATCTCATGCTCCTTCATCCGCGCCATCGGCTCCCCCATCTCGTCGGGTCGTCCGCCCGGACGGGCATTGTCCGGCGGCTGCATCATGTCCTCGCCGAGCACCCGGTTGCGTGAAATCTCCGAAAGGACATCCGGCCGCGACTGATTTCCCCACTGCAGACCCACTCCCACCTGTGCCCCGGCCGCAACATCGACCGCGTAGTATCGCACCCTCGGCACACCGAGCGGCAGCCGAAATTCGTAGACATAGAACCCCTGATCCATCCCCGAGGCGACCAGCGGTCCTTCGTCGCCGCCGACCGAAATCGGCATCTCTTCGATCTCATCGCGGATCATGATCGACAACCGCTCCGCCGCGAGCGAGTCCCCCATGGCCGCCGCGGTCAAATACCGACGGCGCTCGGCACGCACGTGCTCAGGCAGCGACCCTTCATCCGGCTGCGGCCCGCCACGGTATTTCAGCATATACCGCTTGTCTCTCCCGCCGGTCGGATCGAGCCAGAGCGTGAGCCCCGCCATTTGTATGGCCGACGCATACACCGGGTCCCGGAAGCGCAGCATCACGTACAGGTACTGGTCGTCGTTGGCGACACCGACCACCGCCTCCTCGTCCTGGATATACCGCGCCGACAGAGAATTCCAATCCGACGAGACACCGTCGGCCGCAAGTCCCGCGGCATACTGACCGTCGGTCTTCACCGCTTTCGATCCCCCGCACCCGCTGACCATAAGGGCCACGAGACAGATCACTGCGAAAGAGGACTTCGTGAAAACGTGTCCTGTCGTTCTTTTCATATCCCTCATACCGGCCTCATCCACTCCAATCGAAAGTCATCAGTCGTAACCCTTCCCTGGACTTTCCATTATACACCCTGTCGCGTGTTCCCGAAAGTTTGAAATCTGCCTTCAGCCGCACAGCCTCTCTCTGTATACCATGTCCTGACACAAGATGTATACCATGTCATGACACAAGATGTATACCATGTCCTGACACTAAACAGCCCTCAGGCTCATGGCCTTGACCCAAACTAACGCCGAGACGCCGCCATTCCGAGACGCAAACGCCGAAGCAATCTCTCTCCGAGTAGGTCAGGCTCCTTGGAGCCTGACATCAGAACCTACACCGATTGATTGACTCCAGCACGTCACCCTCAGCGTATCCAAAACGTCATCCTGAGCGGA